>NZ_JAMAWB010000089.1:0-432 GCF_023713585.1 Paenibacillus sp. MER TA 81-3 | reverse complement strand
GTCGTGATGGGCGGGGCGATCCACACGCTGCCCGTCGTCGCGGCCTGTTTCGAGTTCTCGTTCATGGGCGGCTCGATGGGCTCGGTCGTCGGCGAACGCTTCGCGCGCGGCGCGCAGAACGCGCTGGAGCAGCACGTGCCGTTCATCTGCTTCACCGCATCGGGCGGCGCGCGGATGCAGGACAGCCTGCTGTCGCTGATGCAGATGGCCAAGACCACCGCGATGCTGACCAAGCTCGCCGAGGCGAAGCTGCCGTTCATCTCGGTGCTGACCGACGCGACGATGGGTGGCGTGTCGGCGAGCTTCGCATTCCTCGGCGACGTCGTGATCGCCGAGCCGAAGGCGCTGATCGGCTTCGCCGGCCCGCGCGTGATCGAGCAGACGGTCCGCGAGAAACTGCCGGAAGGTTTCCAGCGCGCCGAATTCCTGCTG
>NZ_JAMAWB010000088.1:0-436 GCF_023713585.1 Paenibacillus sp. MER TA 81-3 | reverse complement strand
CGTCCTGGGAGGCCGCCTTCGCGCGGATGGACGCGGACCAGCAGGCGTGGCTGAGCGGCTACCCGGAGAGAGCAGCACAGGACGTGACCCGGCTGACCGGCGCGCTCGGCACGGATCTGGCGTGGCACCACCACCGGCTCGTGGGCATGGGGGCCTACCTGGTGCGCTCCCACACCCCCCTGACCGCGGAGTGGCTGCGGGAGGTCGAGCGCCGGATGGGCTACTGGGCGGACCAGGCGGCGGAGTTCCCCGGGGAGGAGCGCGGCGAGGTGGTGGGCTACCCCGTCTCCTGGACCCGGATGCTGGGCGGCGTTCTGCACCCGCTGCAGCTGAAGCACCTGGACCCCGTCCGGCAGGACCCGGACCTCAGGCTGGACCTGGGCGACTACCAGTAGAGCGGGGCGCTGACGGCCTCATCCCCGGGGGGGGCTGAGAC
>NZ_JAMAWB010000087.1:0-436 GCF_023713585.1 Paenibacillus sp. MER TA 81-3 | reverse complement strand
CGACCGTCAGCGTGACGTCCGGCGCGATGCCGAGCCACGCGCGATCGAGGATGCGCCGGTCGCGCACTTCACGCGACAGCGGGCCGACGACGAGCGCGCCGATGCCCAGCGAGAGATTTTCGCGCGCCGTGTCGAGCAGCCCCTGGTATTCGGGATCGCGAAGATGTTTCAGATAGAGGGCTGTCGCGATCGTTCGGATCGTCCGTGAGCGCGCCCATCGCGGCCGCGCTGTAGCGGCCGTACAGCGTGTCCTTGTCGAGCAGGCAGAACGCCTCGCCGGTCGCGCGCATCAGCGGCCCGATGAGCCGCTTCGCGAGCGTGGTCTTGCCGGTGCCGGCGTGACCGCAGAAGAACACCAGATGCGTCACGAATACCGGCTCCCCGACCGCTGGCCCGACGTATCGCTGCGCTTGTCGCCGCGCGAGAATACTTCCGC
>NZ_JAMAWB010000086.1:0-438 GCF_023713585.1 Paenibacillus sp. MER TA 81-3 | reverse complement strand
TCGGCGGCCTTCATCGCCAGATCGCCGGCGATCATCGCCGTTTCTCCCGGCGTCAGCGTCATAATGCCGATCGCGCCGGATTCGGGTACGCCGATCTTTTTCACCAGCTCCGCTCCCGGGTGGGCAATCAGATGCGCCAGTGTGACCTGTTTGCCTGGTACGAATTCCTGAATAATGCGTTCTTTATCCATGACTGATTGCCCCCTGAAATCTGTCCTCATGGTGACGACATTTCAGCGCGGCAAATAACAAATTTCGGCAAGTGGGGTTAAAAGGTGAAGTGGATCACTCAGGAGAGAAAATAATATTGCGGTGGAATTAAAAAGGCAGGCTCAGCGTTTTTTACTCACCGGCCTGCCTGATATTGCGCGCGGAAACGGATCCGCGCGTTAACGGGGGAAATAGAAAATTACAGCGGTTCGGTTTGCGCTTCAACAA
>NZ_JAMAWB010000085.1:0-438 GCF_023713585.1 Paenibacillus sp. MER TA 81-3 | reverse complement strand
GAAACGCTGGAACGGCGCGTGGCGGAACAGGTTGGCGGGTAACGGGGACAACGGACTGGAATCGGGCACGGGGGTAGTCATCGGGGTCTCGGCGGTTGGCGGTGCGCACTGCAACCGTTCGGGAACAGCGACGCCGCACGCGAGTGGGCGTGCGGTAACGGTGCGGACGCGGCCAAATCGCGATGATATGCCAACGGCTGAAAACCGGCCGGCCGCCGGCACGCGCGCCGTCGAGCCGGCACACCGCACAAAAAAAAAAGCGCGAACCGCGGTTCGCGCCAAAGAGAGACCTCGCTGAAGACGTCACACCACCCCACCACCCCGCTTAGAACGAATGCCGCATCCCGATCCGCACGTCGGCCTGCGTTTGCGTCGTCGACGGCGTGAAGCTGTAGCCGATCACCGCATCGACACCCTGCGACGCGCGCAGATAGTCGC
>NZ_JAMAWB010000084.1:0-440 GCF_023713585.1 Paenibacillus sp. MER TA 81-3 | reverse complement strand
GGAGATACGGGAACGGTGCGGCATCAGCAATCCACCTTCTTGTCGAGGAACTTGAACTGGAGGAGCGTGAACGCGAACACGAACACGAACAGCACGACGCCCAGGGCCGAGGCGATGCCGAAGTTGGCGCTGCCGGCGTTGAACGCCGCGGTGTAGATGTTGTAGGTGATGGTGGTGGTGGCCGAGCCGGGGCCGCCTTTGGTGAGGATGCTGATCTGGGCGAAGGCCTGGAGCGTCCCGATGCAGGCCGTTATGGCGACGTAGAACAGCGTCGGTGCGATGAGCGGCACCACCATCGACCACTGGATGCGGGCCTCGCTGGCACCGTCAACGCGCGCCGCCTCGAGAATCTCCGGGTCCACGCCGTCGATGGCGGAGCAGATCAGGATCAGGTCGAAGCCGAGCCCCGTCCAGATGGTGACCATGATGATGGTGGGGAA
>NZ_JAMAWB010000083.1:0-440 GCF_023713585.1 Paenibacillus sp. MER TA 81-3 | reverse complement strand
CGAGCACCTCGATCGTGCTCTCGATTTCCTGCGCGCGGCCGAGCACCGGGTCGAGCTTGCCCTGGCGCGCGATCGCGGTCAGGTCGCGGCCGAACTTGTCGAGGTTCGGCGTGCCGGTCGGCGCATCGACGCGGCCGTCCTCCGCGCCCTTGCCGACCACCTTCACGACCTTCTGGCGCAGCGCCTCGGGCGTCACGCCGTATTTCTTCAGCAGCGTGCCGGCGACGCTGTCCGGCACCGACGCGAGCCCGATCAGCAGGTGTTCGGGGCCGATGTACGAGTGGCCGAGATCGCGCGACGCCTGGAACGCGTACTGCACGGCCTTCTTCACGCGCGGCGAGATCGACAGCTTGTCGAGCGGCGCATCGGGGTCGGCCGTGCCGGTGTGCGCGTGCTCGTCGATGTACGCGCGGATGTCCTGCGGCGACAGCTTCAGTTCC
>NZ_JAMAWB010000082.1:0-442 GCF_023713585.1 Paenibacillus sp. MER TA 81-3 | reverse complement strand
AGATTGAAATCGCGCTCGACCATCAGTTGCGTCAGCGCGGCAAGCGGCAACACGACGGACGGGTGGTACAGGCTCGATTCGATCAGGGCTTTCATCATCGGCTCCATCTGGCAATGCGTGATTTGATGGAGTGGATTCTAGGGATCGGTCGGGTCCGGATAAACAGCGCGAATGTGAAGTCACTTGTCAGCCGTTGAGAACAATCGGCCGCGGCTTGCCGGACAAGGCCGCGCGGCCGCCGACAGCGGCGTGCGACAGCCCTGCGCCCCGCTTCGAAGCCTAGACGAGCGGCGTGTCGACGAAGGCCGGCAGCGCTTCCGCCCGCGCGGAATGCGCGGCGAGCGCCGGATAACGGGCCGGATCGATCCGCGCGAGCACCGGATAGTCGGTCGCCATGAACTGCGTGAAGCGCCACGCCACCGCGACGGTCACGTCCGACTGC
>NZ_JAMAWB010000081.1:0-443 GCF_023713585.1 Paenibacillus sp. MER TA 81-3 | reverse complement strand
ACGATCACCGGCGCGGCACGGAAGTGCCGGTCGATCGGGTAGCCCGATTTCGCATTTTTGGTCCGTAAAGGCAGTCGACGCGCTGCTTTTACCGGCTGGCTTGGCGTTTGCGCCAAAAATCGCTATAATCGCGGAGTCGCTGGGCGTACGGATTCAATGTGCGGCTCAGGTGCGACCACCAGTAAGAAGATGGGCGTTCCGCCCCTTTTTTTTTGCTGAAACGGTTAGGCATCTCGGGTAGCGCTTCCTGCGCCGGCTAAGGCGCGCGCCCGCGGGTGAATCGCGAGCGGCGGGCGCGAACACCTGAGAGGACACTGTGCAACTGACGGAACTGATAGAAACCACGGTCACCGGGCTCGGCTACGAGCTGGTGGAACTCGAGCGCACCGGGCGCGGCATGCTTTGCATCTATATCGATCAGCCTGCCGGCATCTCGCTCGATG
>NZ_JAMAWB010000080.1:0-445 GCF_023713585.1 Paenibacillus sp. MER TA 81-3 | reverse complement strand
ATTTTTCGTCGTGAACTCGTGCCACGCCCAGATTGCACCGATCGCCACGATCACGATGGTGACGAGCGGACTGTATTCGAGCCAGTCGCCCGGGCGGCTCGGGCGGGCGAGCGCGGCATGGCTCTCGTCGAGCGCAATGCCGAGTTCCGTCGCGGTCTTCGCCCGCGCGTCGTTCGGCGCGGACAGATACGCGATCAGCAGCGACGCGACGGTCAGCACCGCGGCCATCAGCATCGACTGCGGGAGAAAGATCGTCTCGGTGAACGGGATGACGCCGGAGATCGCGAGCAGCGCCTTGGGCAGGCTGTCCGGATTCGCCTGCAATTGCGACGCGGATGAACTCAAACCCAGCGCCCACGTCGCACCCATGCCGAGATAAGCGGCCGCGCCGGCCGCGCGGTAATCCATCCGCAGATCGGTGCGGCGCGCGAGCGCACGCACCAGC
>NZ_JAMAWB010000007.1:0-331287 GCF_023713585.1 Paenibacillus sp. MER TA 81-3 | reverse complement strand
GGTAGATAGGTTCGGGGTGGAAGCACAGCAATGTGTGGAGCTGACGAATACTAATCGGTCGAGGGCTTATCCTAAGCAATATGATTCGAAGCAGTTGAAACTTTCGCGTTCAGTTTTCAAGGTGCAAAACCTTGTATGTAACTCGTAAATCACTTATAATACGGTGGACAAGCGATTTCACACCTTAACTATGTGGGGAGATACCCAAGAGGCCGAAGGGGATGCTTTGCTAAAGCATTAGGGTGTAACAGCCGCGAGGGTTCGAATCCCTCTCTCTCCGCCAGAGTGATTACAAGTTTATAGTGTGGCGGTGTAGCTCAGCTGGCTAGAGCGTACGGTTCATACCCGTGAGGTCGGGGGTTCGATTCCCTTCGCCGCTACCATTATTTTCTCTAAAGTAACATATACATTTGTGGACGCTTAGCTCAGCTGGGAGAGCATCTGCCTTACAAGCAGAGGGTCGGCGGTTCGATCCCGTCAGCGTCCACCATAATTATGCCGGTGTAGCTCAGTTGGTAGAGCGGCTGACTTGTAATCAGTAGGTCGTGGGTTCGACTCCTATCGCCGGCACCATTTTTCCAAGGAGCTGTGGTGTAGAGGCCTAACATGCCTGCCTGTCACGCAGGAGATCGCGGGTTCGAATCCCGTCAGCTCCGCCATTTTTATTTTTTGAATGAAGATGGACGATATATAACCGTATTTTCAACTAAATACGGCTCGGTAGCTCAGTCGGTAGAGCAGAGGACTGAAAATCCTCGTGTCGGCGGTTCGATTCCGTCCCGAGCCACCATGTAAATTTGGAGGATTAGCGAAGTGGCCAAACGCATCAGACTGTAAATCTGCTCCCATCCGGGTTCGGTGGTTCGAATCCATCATCCTCCACCATAGTAAGAGCCATTAGCTCAGTTGGTAGAGCACCTGACTTTTAATCAGGGTGTCGAAGGTTCGAGTCCTTCATGGCTCACCAGTTATACAATCAACTTCAATAATATTGAAGTTTTTTTGTTTTATACGGTATTGCACCATCAGTACACGATATATGAATATGATTACTTACAGCCGGACTTGAGAACAATCAAGTCCGGCTTTTTGATATTGTCCGGATTAATAGAATAATATCCCTTGCTGTAGATATTTATCCTTGAAACAGGCACTTGAAAAATAGTTTATTAGAGATACAACCTTTGTGACCAAACTGTGAACTTTCGGAGATGTCTTCGGAGAGCCGCAAGCCATATTAGCGGCATTTCGGAAGCGAATGCCATTCTGACGGGGAGGTGATATATACGGCTGAAGGCCAGCATCCTTAGAGACATGGTAGGGTGAACTAGAAGAGTTGATGTGAAAAATCATCGGTATCCAGACAGTTTGAGCCTGAAACCATGCCAATTGGCAAGATAACGACTTGATTGAGGGAGGAATATGATGAAAATGAAGACAACGAAGAAAAAAACATTTGTTTTTCTGTTCGTGTTGATCGTGTTGTTTTCCTTAATACCTGTAAGCGCTTTTGCAGCGCAGCAATGGTCACCGAACACAAATTATCAGACTGGCGATGTGGTCAATTACAGCGGCACTGCTTATAAATGCTTGCAGCCACATACCTCGCTTCCAGGTTGGGAGCCGCCGAACGTGCCTGCACTATGGTCGGCGCAAGGAGGAGGAGATCCAGATCCCGATCCGGACCCGGATACCCAGGCGCCGTCTGCTCCGGCGAACCTCGTAGCTACCGGGTCCGCTTCGACGACCGTTTCGTTGAGCTGGAGCGCCGCGACGGACAATGTCGGCGTAACCGGCTACGATGTGTTTAAGAACGGGACGCTTGCCGGAACGACGACTTTCACTTCTTATATGGCGACCGGGCTGACGCCGAATACGTCTTATACATTCACGGTTAAGGCAAAGGATGCGGCGGACAACGTCTCCGCTTCAAGTAATGCCGTAACCGTGACGACAGGCTCCGTGGGGCCGAATCCTGATCCGATTCCAGATAAATTACTGATCGGATATTGGCATAATTTCGATAACGGTTCGACAGCTTTAAAGTTAAGGAACGTATCCCCGCAGTACGATGTCATTCAAGTCGCTTTCGCCGAAGCGACGGGAGGGAACCACTCGACATTAAGCTTTACGCCATACAATGCGACTGTCGCCGAATTCCAGGCGGATATTGCACACCTTCACAGTCAAGGCAAAAAGGTGCTTATATCTATAGGCGGGCAGAACGGCTCGGTCGAGCTTCATAACAATACCGACATACAAAATTTTGTGAATTCGATGACGAATATAATTCAAACCTATGGGTTTGACGGGCTTGACATTGATTTGGAGGGAGGCTCGATTTCTCTTGGCGGCGGGGATACGGATTACCGCAATCCGACGACGCCGAAAATCGTAAACCTGATTACCGCCGTCCGGCAGCTTAGCAATAATATCGGACCGAACTTTATGCTGACAATGGCGCCGGAAACCGCGTACGTGCAAGGAGGTATTGTCTCATACGCTGGGCCGTGGGGGGCGTACTTGCCCGTTATCCACGGGCTGCGTGATAAGCTGACATTTATACATGTGCAGCATTATAACGCTGGCGGCAATGAGGCGCTGGACGGCCGAGTCTATAATCAGGGTACGGCGGATTTCCAGGTTGCCATGGCGGAAATGCTGCTGTATGGCTTCCCGATTAACCGCAATCCGAACAACATATTCCAACCGCTGCGGGAGGACCAGGTGGCGATCGGCCTGCCTTCCGTACCGAGCGCCGCGCCGTCGGGCGGATACACCTCGGCGGCGGACGTGTCCAAAGCGCTCCAATATCTTGTGAAGGGTACGCCGTATGGCGGAACGTATTCAATGCAAAGAAAGGCAGGTTATCCGAACTTCCGCGGTGTGATGACCTGGTCGATCAATTGGGATGCGACGAGCGGATACGCGTTCGCCAACAACGTAAAATCGGCTTTCAACTTTGAACAATGAGAACATGAACGTGGATATCGGTTTATTATGGCAGCCGGACTTGAGAATAATCAAGTCCGGCTTTTTTTGTTTTTATGAACGTGTTGCGGAAGGATATGGGCACTTGGCGTTAAATATAAGTACGAAGACAAGAACGTAGGAAGACAGATACGGCTTGGTGGTGGAGAACGGAGGGGTTCATCATGAGAATTGACGGCTTGCGAACGGAAGAACTGACGGCGTTAATTAGTCAATCGCGTCTTGGAGACCGGGAAGCATTCGGCGAGTTGGTTCGACGCCATCGGGCCCAGATGGTTATGTGGGCTCGCCGCGTTATAGGTGACGCTGTGTCGGCCGAAGATATTGTGCAAGATGCGCTTCTGCAGACGCTTCAGAAGCTTAACACGCTGAGGGATCCGGATAAATTCGTTCCCTGGTTGCGGATGATCGTGCGCAATCGTGCTCTGATGGAGTTGAGGAGCACTGCTAGAGCACGCTCTGCTGGGTGGACAAGCTGGGCAATGGATGACGGTATGGATACGGAGCAGACGATGCACCTGGCTCAGCAGGAAGTTGATCTGCGTGCAAACCTGGTAGACCCTGCCGATGCTGAACTTAAGCGGCAAGCACTGGCTGAATTTGAACGGCTGTTCGAGCGGCTTGGTGAGCGGGAGCGTGCTGTATTGCAAGCGCATGCATTGGCTGAATTGCCGATTCCGGAAGTGGCTGCCCGGCTTGGGATGAAGAGTGGAGCCGTCTATACCGCATTGTCGCGAGCGCGGCGTAAGCTGAGCGATGCGAATTTTCAAGTGCAGGTATCGCAATATGTAACTGGCCGCCGTCAACGGGGGCTTCAACAATCCGGGATTGTAAGCGGGGCAAGGTATCATTGGTTCGCTGCTGCGCATAACACGATGGCGGCTACGATATTGGAGACGCTTCTGGCTACGGGCGTCCGCAATGTCTCCTTAACCGATGTGATGGGGCTGTCTGGACACGCCTTCAGCCTATATGCGACTCCCGATATTGGACTGAGCAGCGCATATGCCTTTGATTGGGCGAAGACAATGAGATTTGGTTGGAGCAATCTAGGCTATTCAGCGGTCATATTTGGCGGATCCGGGCTGACTCTGCGTCAGCCGGACGAGCTGATTGGAGCGATGGAGCAGATGCAGGACTCCATTATGCGCGGCACTCCGATTGTAGCATGGAACGTAGCAAGCGCCGAGTTCGGTCTCATCTGCGGCTTCGATGACAGAGCCAGCGAATGGATGGTGACGGACACGACGGTAAGCGGCAAACGGCTGCCATACGATAAGCTTGGCCGCAATCATCCGGATGCCGAATGGTTTGCAGTCATCCCTGGGACACGTCATCCGGTGTCATGGCGCGATACGCTAAACCGTGTCTTCGTGCAAGCCGTCCGCCATATACGCGGTCACGAGAAGGCCATACTGCCAGACTGCGCCGTCGGATTGGACGCATATGTGACATGGATAGAAGCCTTTCGAGAAAGCAAGATAGCCGATCCGCTATCGGTAGCGTATCATGCTGCCTATACGGCTGAAGCGAGACGCAACGCAGCGCGGTTCCTCCAAGCAAGATTAACAGATGGCACAATGAATAATGTCTGCAGGGAAGCGGAGCCGGCCGTTCATCATGCATATGTTAGCTACACGACGGTTGCGGAAGCGTGGGCTGCGCTATCGCGCTTGTTTCCTCTGCCGTTCGGCGGCAATTCACTTGGACCGGGTCCTGCTGAACGAGCCGTACGGCTGTTGGAACGGGCGGTTGCAGAAGAACGGCAAGCGGTAGACGCGCTGGAAGAAGCGGCAGATTGGCTGGAGCGTAAGGTCGGACGAAGCTGAATCTTTTTTTTAAATATTCAATGATATGATGTAAGAAATAGTGAGCTTGGCGCATCCATATGAAATGAAGGCTTTCGAAGCTGAATCATTTCCGTATAGGAGGAGTAACTATGAATCAAACGACAAAGGCAGCAGAACAAATTCATCCAGTAAAAAACCGTATCGGTGGAGTATTCATGCACGTTAGCAATATGGAGCGCTCTGTCAATTGGTATCACAAGTTGTTCGGCTTGCCCGACCGATCGTCTGTAACCGACAAGGTTCACGAGATCACAATGGATGGGGGGAGCGGTCTCGTGCTCGATCAGCACGGATATGATCGCGGACTATCGATGGCAGAGCGGCCGCTCCTTATGTTCCAATCTCCAGACGTGCATGCCGCATACCGATTCGCGAAGCAGAATGGCATCCCGATCGAGTGGGAGATTGAACAATATCCAGGCATGGCGTTCTTTACGCTGCGCGATCCGGATGGCAATCTGCTCATGGTATGCGGAAATCCGGGTGAGACAGAGAGTGGAAACGGATCGGAACCAATGGAGGCCGCGGCTGTCCGATATGATGGCGGCGGGACTTGGCTTGCGGTAAGTGGTAACTTGACACAGGGAGAGCTGACGCCAGAAGGCTTGGTGCTAACGGGAAGAGCGGTAACGGATGAATCCTTCCGCACTCCAATTCGGATAGAGACAACGCTTCGCCTGGAGGCTGGATGTTTACGCTTGCTGTTTGGCCCTCATGGAGAATTAACATTCAACTATGGCCCATCTGCAAGCGGGGGAGCAGGCGAAGAGTTCTACGTCAATCACCCGAGCTTGCATAAAACGTTCAGCTACACGGGAAAAGGGACTGTACCGTATGGACAATGGGTGCGTGTCGAGTGGACGATCCGGGAACGTTCCATGGAAATACATCTCGACGGGCAATTGTTTCATGCCCAAGAGGGTTACTTCGGAGATACGGTCGGACTTGCCGGTGTTGGGTGTGATAATGGTCAGGTGACGGTACGTTCCTTCTTCGTCGAGCCGCTTGCGGTGTCAGAAGGGGTTACGCATCTTGCCGTCTCAAGCGAGGGAGAGCCGATAGACGAATTGATCCCGGCTGAGGTCTGTCATCCAGTCATAACGGGAGATGGGCTGTGGTTGTCTTATAATGATCAATGGGGAGATGCGCGTACGAAGGCGGCATACTCAGTGCCTTTTCAATGTCGGAGTCTCATCCGGACGGATACGAACTCGCTCGTACTGTATGGAGGCGCCTCTGCACAGGTGAAATTCCATACGGGCGGAGCGCTTAGCTTCATCGATCCGATTACCAAAGAGGAGACTTGGGCGGAGGGCAAGGGGGCACTGCCGAATAAATGGACGGAAGTGATCTGGAAAATGGAGTCGGACCGCGCGACGATTACTGTGGATGGAGAAGTTAGGCTAGAGCATACAGGGGATTTCTCCGGGTGCAGCTTCCGGCTTGGTATCGGACCTGATCAAGGAAGCGCGCTTGTTGTAAAGTCGGTGGAAGTTGTAACGTTAATATAGTATCGTTATCATAATGTGCAGCAGCCTGTGACTCTAAGTAGAGGAGCAGGCTGCTTTTTTTGTACAAATGGGGGATGCTGAAGGGATACGCTCAGTTATGATACAATGAGACAAAAGAAGACGGACGAATGGGCGGAGTGAACAATCATGGAAAAGCAAGCTTTGCAGCTGCATATCGAACGAATTCTCGGCAAGAAGTTGGTGCCGTTGTCAGTACCAACCGAAGAGTGGCACGATTGGACGAAGGCGCAGGACTTCGAGCGGCAGTCATCGGCTCCCGTAGTCATGCATCAGCGTAACAGCAACTGGGTGCTGCTGTGGAAGTCAGGTACATCGACAACAGAACTCATGCAGGTAGATGAACATGATTTAACGGAACAGGAACGGCAATGGATCGAGCTCATCCTCTGGATGGAGCACCAGCCGAAGCCTGTGCTTCCCAGCACGCATTTGGGCGATGAGCAGCAGGCGCTAATGTTGGGACAATGGATTATCGAACGTATGAGGGAAGGCGATGGAAGCGCAGAGGTTCCTGATACATTTTCCTGGAAAAACAAAATGTTCACCCAAGTCGTACCGTTCCTGCTTGTTGCAGAACATGCGCACCGGGAAGGTCCTGGTTACAAGGATTTATATAGATTGATGAAATCCTATTTTGGAGGCGATCTCATTCTGCTTCCGCTATCTGAAAAAGAATGGTTTATTTTGTGTCCGGAACAGCTGACCCAAGCGAATGAAGCAGATGATGACGAAGACGAGAGGGAAACGATGGAAGAACTGCTGACATCGTTCTGCCTCGGATTGTATGAGCTGCTCGCGAATGAATGGGTTGGCGAAAGCCATTTGTCTATTGGATACCCATTCTCACCGGTGAAAGGTATGCCAGGCGTCGTAGCTCAGTTGCGGGAGACCATTTATTTGGGACGTACGTTTCATGTAACGGACAATATACATTTGCCATGGGAGCTACACCTAGAGCGTCTCGTGAACAGTATTTCGGACGAAGTGCGCAAGCAATTCCTGCAACGTGTTGTGACGAAGGCGGACAGCTTCACAGATGTAGAGACGATGGCAACACTTGGAACTTTTTTTCAATATGATTGCAGTGTAAGCGAGACGGCCAAAAGATTATATATCCATCGTAATACTTTGCTGTACCGTCTGGACAAAATAAAGCATGAAACAGGACTGGATGTGCGCAAGTTTACGGACGCCGTATTAGTGAAGCTCATTTTGCTATTGTACAAAGTAACGAAATAGGACATTCATTTTTTGTGCAACTTGTGTATAGTTATTTGTACAGGGTTTAGTTAAGATATAAGTAACCGATTTCATGATAAAAATGTTTAAGGGGGAAACGCACATGGCAGGCGTACGTTTAGAGCACATTTACAAAAAGTATCCGGGTTCCGACAATCCAACGGTAGTAGACATTAATCTGGACATTCAAGACAAGGAATTTCTCGTATTGGTAGGTCCTTCCGGTTGCGGTAAATCTACAACACTCCGTATGATTGCGGGTCTTGAAGAAATTTCCGAAGGTAAATTGTACATCGGCGATCGCCTAGTTAATGACGTGGCTCCGAAAGACCGCGACATCGCGATGGTGTTCCAATCCTACGCGTTGTATCCGCACATGAACGTGTATCAGAACATGGCGTTCGGTCTGAAACTGCGTAAATTCAAAAAAGAAGATATCGATAAACGTGTACGTGAAGCAGCTCGCATTCTCGACATCGAGCACTTGCTTGACCGCAAACCGAAGGCATTGTCCGGTGGTCAGCGTCAGCGTGTTGCCCTCGGCCGTGCTATCGTCCGTGAGCCTCAAGTATTCTTGATGGACGAACCGCTTTCCAACTTGGATGCGAAATTGCGTGGTCAGATGCGTTCTGAAATTTCCAAACTGGCAAAACGTCTGCAAACGACGGTTATCTATGTAACCCATGACCAGATCGAAGCAATGACGATGGGTGACCGTATCGTTGTTATGAAAGATGGTATCATTCAACAAGCGGCTTCACCAGACATCCTCTACAATAACCCATTGAATATGTTCGTTGCAGGATTTATCGGATCTCCGACAATGAACTTTATTAATGGCACCTTGTCTGAAGAAGGCGGTAATTTCCGCTTCAAGGCACCGGGATTGGATGTTGTCGTACCTGCAGGTAAAGCACAAGTGCTGAAAGAAAAAGGCTTCATCGGCAAAGAAGTTATTCTCGGCGTTCGCTCCGAGGATATCCACGAAGAGCCTGTATTCTTGGAAGCATCGCCTAACAGCATCTTCACGGCTTCCATTGATGTTACGGAGAACATGGGTCATGAAATGTTCCTTTACTTGACAGGCGTAGGCAAAGAGACGATCATCGCACGTGTTGACGGACGTTCCAACTCGAAAGAAGGTCAAAATGTGAAGCTTGCCATCGATATGAATAAAGTTCATGTCTTTGATAAAGACTCAGAATTGAACCTGTTCGAAAACTAATCAACGAAAATACAGAGGCTAGCCATTCCGGCTAGCCTTTTTTTGGATAGTGCATGTTTCCGCCTCGGAGTCATGTTCCCTCCCAGAGAAGGTACGCCCGTTCGAGCCTTGCTCTACTCTCCCCTTTATTCAGAACAGCAGCAACTCATTCCCTTGTAAACGAGTATTTTTCATAGATTGAAAAAGCGATCTATTTAAGTTGAACCTATTTAGCCCACAATTAGATTGGAGAACGACTTAGGAGTCCTTTTCTGTTCTATCTGTACGGTTCTTGTCCCGAGCAGGTTGTCATTGCGAGAACTGGCACATTGATTTGCACGTCGTTTTCCTTTACGATGATTACAATGAGGTAAGGGCACTTCGCCGCAATGGGATTACAGATGAATGAAGTGCCGCCAGACGAAGGAGTGAACGACGATGGCCAAGAAGGTGAAAGTTGCCGAAATGGTGGAGCAGTGCCACCTGGAGGTATTGGCTGGCGAGCAAGGCTTGAAACGACCGATTACAGTCGATGATCTGCATCGTCCTGGGCTGGAGATGGCCGGGTATTTTGAATACCATCCGAAAGAACGGGTTCAACTCATTGGCAAGACGGAATTATCTTTCTTTGAGACGTTATCGCCGGAAGCGAAGCGAGAACGGATGCAATTGTTCTGCTCCGAGGAGATGCCGTGCATTATTGTGACGAGAGGGCTTGATGTGCCCCGGGAGCTGATTGACGTCTGTCAAGAACAGCAGGTTCCCTTGCTGCGCTCACAAATGGCGACGACGATTCTATCGAGCCGCATTACGAACTTTCTGGAGAAAAAGTTAGCGCCGACCGCGACGATTCATGGCGTTCTGGTCGATGTATACGGTGTTGGAATGCTCATTTCGGGAGGCAGCGGAATCGGAAAAAGTGAAACCGCACTGGAGCTTGTCAAACGGGGACACCGGCTTGTCGCCGACGATGCCGTAGAGATTCGGCAAACTTCTGATTTTCAACTGCATGGCTCCGCACCAGAACTGATTCGCCATTTGCTTGAAATTCGCGGTATCGGCATTATTAACGTCATGACCTTGTTCGGGGCAGGGGCGATTCGTAATAACAAGCGCATTAGCGTGGTCATTAAGTTGGAGAATTGGCAGCAAGATAAGCAATATGACCGTCTCGGAATTGACGAGGAGAAGACGCGCATCATTGATACCGATGTTCCCCTTGTGACGATTCCGGTGCGTCCCGGACGGAACTTGGCTGTAATTATCGAGGTGGCTGCGATGAACTATCGGCTGAAGCGCATGGGCTACAACGCGGCGCTGCAGTTCACCAATAAGCTGACGGAAACGATCGCAGAGGATATGGAAGATTTCGATTGATTTCGCTGCATGCGTGTAAATGGGATGAATGAAGGAGTGTGAAGGATGGCAACATTGTTGCTCGATCCGATAGCCTTTCAGCTTGGACCGCTGAAGGTGCATTGGTACGGCCTAATTCTTGGTACGGCAGCACTGGTCGGTCTGTTGTTGGCTATTCGTGAAGGGAAACGCTTCGGCATTTCTCAAGATTTTTTCATGGATTTATTATTGTTCGGCGTACCTTCCGCCCTTGTGGGCGCGCGTGCGTATTACGTCGCGTTCAAATGGGACGATTATAAGGATGACTGGCTTGAAATCTTTAAAATTTGGCATGGGGGCATTGCGATATACGGCGCTTTAATCGGTGCGGTCATCTGTGCCCTTATCTATGTAAGGAAAAAGGGGTACAGCTTCTGGCGCATCGCTGACTTCTGCGCGCCCGGGCTGCTTATCGGACAAGCGATCGGACGTTGGGGCAATTACGTCAATCAAGAAGCTTACGGCGGACCAGCCTCTGAGTCCTTCTTGCGCAACACGCTTCATCTGCCCGACTTTATTGTCAATCAAATGAATGTGAACGGGACGTTTCATCATCCGACATTCTTATATGAATCGGTATGGAGCTTCGTCGGCGTCCTGCTCTTGTTCGGACTGCGCCGGCTGCGCGGTGTTCGCAGCGGAGAGGTGTTCATCAGCTACTTGATATGGTATTCGATTGGCCGTTTCTTCATCGAAGGCTTGCGTACAGACAGCTTGGCCTATCAAGGCTCGGACTGGGTCGTATCATTGGTGGATGCATTATGGTCACCGATGTACGTCTTATTTGAACCAGGTTTCTTGGATCCCGACTACGGAAACGTGCGTATTTCGCAGCTGCTCGCCATCTTCCTCATCGTGGCGGGAATTATTCTGATCATTGTCCGGCGTGCAACAGGAGCGGCGAATACCCTGTACAGTTCGCCAATTACATCTGCGCGTATGCAGGCAAATGCTGCGCCTCAACAGAGCGAAGGAACTAGCACCAGCAGCACTCAAGCTAGTGACGCGAAGAACAATGCCGTGAATTCTGCGGCAATGCAGGAGAATAAGCCAAGGCAGGAGCCGGATCGTATATCGGATTCCGATTCCGGGTCCCTCGAGGCGGACGATGCTCTTGAGCAAGAGAGCGATGAGCCTGCGACGGACGATGCTTCGATGAACGCGCCGGAGGCTGACAGTCAGACGAAGGAGACTTAGCATATGATTCGAACGGTATTATTTGATTTGGACGGCACCATTATCGACACGAATGAGCTTATCATCCAGACTTTCCTGCATGTGCTGAAAGACAAGACGCCGTCTCCGTTCGCGCGCGAGCAGATTATTCCGAGCATGGGGCTTCCATTGGACCATCAAATCCGTATTTTTACGGGGATGGAACAGGTGGATGATCTTGTAGAGGCTTATCGGGAATATAACATTGCCCGCCATGATGAGCTGGTGCGCGAATTCCCCCACGTCACTGAAGTCATTGCAGCGCTGCATCGCCATGGAATACGGCTCGGGGTCGTAACGACGAAGATGCGTCTTACGACCGAGCGGGCGCTGCGCATGTTCGGGCTGTACGAGCAAATGGGTACGATTGTTACCATTCAGGACGTGAAGCAGCCTAAGCCGCACCCTGAACCGGTGCTGCAGGCTATCGAGGCGCTGCAGGCCGATCCGGCTACCACACTTATGGTGGGGGACAGCCCTGCAGATATTCAATCCGCCAATGCGGCGGGTGCGATATCCTGCGGCGTGGCGTGGTCGTTGAAGGGAGAATCGGTTCTGCGTCAGTATGAGCCTCGCCATATTATTCATGACATGCGCGACTTGTACGCGATCGTCGGATTGGAGCGGGATGAAGGGTGAGAGACGTTGAGCGGCATCCTGTAAAAGGCCCGAACAGCTTGTGGCAAATATACCGCACGGTTAGTCCTTGGAAAGGCATGTGGAATTTCATATGCATCCAAGTGGCTAGGTACTGCCCTTCCTTACGGGTCAAGCTGTGGATTTACCGCCGATTGCTTCATATGAAAGTGGGGCAATACACGGCGTTCGGTCTGATGGCGATGGTGGATGTATTTTTTCCGGAACGCATCGAGATCGGAGACAATACCATTATCGGGTATAATTCCACAATCTTGGCGCACGAGTATTTGATCCATGAGTATCGACTCGGAACCGTTCGGATCGGCAGCAACGTCATGATCGGAGCAAACAGTACGATTTTGCCCGGAGTGACCATTGGAGACGGCGCCGTAGTAGCTGCGGGAACGATTGTGCATAAGGACGTCTTGCCTGGACAAATGGTAGGCGGCAATCCGATGCAGGTCATCCGCGAATCCTCTCACTCAACTTAGAATACACAGCAGCAGGCAGAATAGCATAACTGTAGACCGGAAGAAATGGCCAAGCCAGAGCTTCCGGTTTTTTTACTTGAGATGCTGTGGGTCTTAGCAATTCAAGGAGTTTGGGTATCCTGTATGAAAAATAGGAATGACAATACAGAAGAATTATGCTAGTTTGTTATGTATGTAATGACAGGAAAATGAGGGAAATTAAAGTGATGTGGATGAAACGCGCAGCAGTCGCCCTACTGCTCTTAGCTGTCCTTTGCTCGACCGTGCTCACAGAAGAGGATGGAGCTAGAGCATTATCGTACCAGATTGAATGGGAAGGGAAGGCACACGAAGACAGGTTCGCAGTGCAGATGGGAGATGAGTGGTACATTCCAACCGATGTGCTGGCCCAAGCCTACGGGATTAAAGTCCAGGCCAGGGGCAACGAGTTGCAGCTGTCATCAACGGCGAATGGGAAATCACATTGGAATTACGAGCCTATTTATTATCGGGATGAAGTTATTACTGTGATGTACCACAACATAGAGAAAAATCCGAGTCACATGACGTTCATTTCACCAGACCAGTTGGAAGATCAACTGCAGCACATGCTAAATGACAATTTTCACTTTATTACGATGGAGCAATACATAAATTTTATGCTGCACGGGGGAACGGTACCGCCGAATGCCGTTTTAGTGACCTTTGACGATGGGTATGAGAGTTTTTATACCGAAGTGTATCCTATCTTGTTAAAATATCGTATAACGGCTACCAATTTCGTCATCGTATCCTCGATCGACAACCGCAAGCAGATAGGGCGTCCCAAATTGACTTGGGAGCAAATGAGGGAAATGAAACAGCATGGGATGAGCTTTTATAGCCATACATATGATTCACACGCCTACGCTTCGATTGATCAACGAGGAAAACAGAGACCGATGCTGACCCGCCATCTGTATCTAGCGAAGGAGCAGAGGTTGGAAACGGACAAGGAATATATAGCCCGAATCAAGCGTGATCTGGGCACCGCCGAACTGCGGCTGAAGGAGATGCTCGGAAACAAGCAGAGCGTGCTTGCATTTCCATACGGGGCTTATACCCAGGATGTGCTTAAGGCGTGCAGGGAACTTGGGATCCACATAACATTTATGGTAAAGCCGGGCATTAACCAGCGCTCGAAGCTGAACGGTTACCGCATCAATGCTGGCAATCAGCAGATTCATTCGGCTGACTTGATTGAGCAAATGCGCAACCGGGGCCTGAGGACGAAGCTGTCCCGTGCCAAATCGCCGTATGTCGTCAAATGGAATGGTACGGCACTGGGCTTGGATCGTACACCTATCGTAAAGAACGGAAAGTGGTATTTACCACTAAGCTTGATTCGGGATTCCTTCGGACTGCACTTCCAAATCGATTCCTCTTTGCAAAGAGTACGCTTATTTACTGGATAATAACAATAAAGGTATAGAGGACAAGCTTCAAAGGGAGGGATGAAGATGGCGGCACGCAAGGAGCGTATAACAGCGATACCTATCGTTCGTGCGTTGGCCATGCTTGGTGTAATAAGCGTCCATGCAACGTCGGATGCGGCTGTAGAAATGACTCGATCGAAAATGTATTATGGGTACACGTTTTTTAATATTTTTTTCAAATACGGTACACCGACGTTCATTTTGCTGAGCAGCTTTGTCTTATTTTATAACTATGGCGGGCGGGAAATGCTCCAGTCGTCCGTGCTCAAGAAATTTTATCGCAATCGACTGCGGTATGTCATTATTCCGTATATCCTTAGTTCAATCTTTTATTTTACATTCGTACATACGACGATCTACACGGATCGAAGCTGGGATGAGATGATACGGACGTTTGTCACTCAAATCCTGACCGGTTCAGCGTATACCCACTTATATTTTGTTTTCATCAGCATTCAGTTCTATCTTTTGTTCCCGCTAGTGCTGCAGCTGTTCCGCTCACGGAAAATAACGGCCTGGGCGATTCCTCTTGGGTTGTTGCTCCAGTGGGGATTTGTCGTATGGAATAAATATGATTTGCAAGTTGTATCGAAAGGCAGCATTGCGTTGTCGTATATGAGCTATTATTTCTTGGGTGCTTATTTGGGATTGAATTACGAGCGCGTGCGACCATGGTTAAGCTCGTTGGGAATAAAGGGCGTGCAAAGGTCTTACCGTATCGGAACGGCTCTTCTGTGGGCAAGCTGGCTCGTATGCGCGCTTCTGCATGTACAGATTTGGTTCTGGACCCGTTCTACAGGGCGCATTATGGATTCGCTAGTTTACGAGCTATTATGGAACGTTCATACACTGTTGTCGGCTATCGTTCTCATGCAGTTGGCCTTTTATTTGGAACGCCGGCTGCCGGAGTTATTGCGCCGTGCGATGGTTCGATTGGGGGAGTTGTCTTTTGGCATCTATTTGGTGCATCCCATCTTTCTTGCCGTTTATCGACAGGTGCCTTGGCATCAGGGCAAATCGCTGCTGTATCCGATCTATTTAGCCGGTGGATATATGTTTGCCCTCGGCATGTCGTGGCTCGTTGTATCGCTTGCGTTCAGCTTTATTCCCTTTGCATGGGTAGGGTTGGGCGCCCCTCCAAGCCGATCGTTGGCTAATAGACGCCGAAGCTCGAGGGTATCTGTAAGCTCAACCAGCTCGGGCGCTTGAGAAGGGTTCGAGAAGGAGGATAAGTCGTCTGTGCAAATGCGCAGGCGGCTTTTTTAGCGTTGGATAAAACCATTCTCTGAATACGGTTATTCATCCTCATAAAGCGTTCCGAAGGTGCCTTCAGCCGAGAAGAATGCGGCGTTAACTGGTTTCTCGACAAAATACGCAGGCCAGTCAATCGGTGTGGACTCGAATGCTGCGGTCTCTCTCTTCCGTGTGCGCATTTCGGAAAACTCGCTCTCGCGTTCGAACGCCATCCTGTAGCGATTTACCCTTTTGGCCACTCTCCCAATGCTTCAGACTGTGCGATGAAAGGCTCGGTACGTAATGATTGACTCGGACATGTAGTGAATGGCTAGGGAGTTGACAGCAGGAAGGCGAGCCATGGTACTGTGAGCCAAGTCAACTGGTATTTGCAAAGTGCATGGTGAGCGCAGCCAAGTCGACCGAGGTTGCATCGTGGAATCAATATTGTTTTATATTTGAGTTGTTTAGAGATCATCTTCAATCGGATGGTCTATTCTGCATGCGAGAAAAACATTTGAAAATATGTTGAAGTTTAATAGACGCATGGTGTGTGAATGTTGGGGCCGATGCATACGGATTGGTAAAAAATATTGTTGTTATGATGGAGGAATAGGCTAATAACTACTGTTAAGTAAGGATGAGCTTTGTCAATCGGCCAATGATATTGTGCTCATTTTCTGAATAGTTGGGAGAGTGGTCAAAAGGGCTTTTAAAGGAGACTTCCTTAACGGAGAGCAAGCGGTTGCGCACAATTGTCTGAGCATGCACTGGTCGAGAGGATGCTTCCGTAAGTGGACTGCCTGAGCAAGGTCCTTCTGTAGGAGGGAGTTTTGAGAGGAACTGAAGAATGGAAAGGATTGACGCGTCGTTCGTTCCGTGATAATATACTTTTAATTTCTTCAATTTGCTAATAAGGTAACTTGGTAATATATTAACACATTAAAGCATCAAGGGCGGGGTGACAGGATGACAAAGCCAAGAATGTTCGAGAAACCTTCAGGTGTTCGTGATTATTTGCCTGAAGCCGTGCGCAAGCTGCGGTATATCGAGCGTGAAGCGCTCCACACGATGGAATGCTGGGGATACAAGCAGATTATTACTCCTACGATGGAGTTCTATGATACGGTAGGCACGGCAAGCTCCACTTCGGATCATAAGCTGTTCAAGCTCTTGAATCAACGGGGAACGACGATGGTGCTTCGTTCCGATATGACGGCCCCGATAGCGCGCGTCGTGTCCTCGCTGCTGGGCAAGGAACCGTTTCCGATTAGGCTGTCTTATCACGCTAACGTGTTTCGTTCCATGGAGGAAGAGGCGGGTCGGGAAGCAGAGTTCTATCAGACGGGAGCCGAATTGGTCGGTGATGGAGCTCCAGAAGCTGACGCGGAAGTGATCGCGCTGGCGATAGCGTGTCTGAAGGCGACGGGAATCGAACGGTTTAAGGTTGCTCTCGGTCACCACGGGTATTTGCAAGGTTTATTTGAATATACGCTGCCGCAGGGCGGAGAGCCGCAGACACGGCTTAAGCAGTGCCTCGTACAGCGGGATGTGGTCGGCTTCCGCGAGCAGGTGAGCGCCTTGACGGTGACGGCTGAACAGAAGGAACGATTGGAAGCCGTGCTTCAGCTGCGGGGCGGTCGAAGCGTGTTGGCAGCCGCACGGGGGATAGCCGATGAGCCCGCTATGGAGGCTTCCCTCCTTCATTTGGAGCAGGTGTGGGAAGTGCTTGAAGCTTACGGTGTCAGCGAGCATATTGTACTCGATCTGACGATGATGGGTGACTTTTCATATTATACAGGCATGATTTTTGAGGGCTATGCAGCCGAGATGGGCTTTCCGGTAATGAGCGGAGGGCGGTATGATAATTTACTGCAGCAATTCGGGCGTTCAGCGCCAGCTACGGGCTTCGCACTTAAGACGACGCGCATTATGGATGCTATATCGTCCGATCAGCAGGATAACGAACGTGGAGCAGCCGCCACGATCATCCATTATGACGAACTGTGCCGCAGAGAGGCGTTGACGGAAGCGGCCCGGCTGCGGGCCGAAGGCAGAATTGTCATCACGCAGCGTGTGGATCAGTTGAATTGACCGCAATACGGAAAGAGGGTGCCACTTATGCAAGACTGGCTAAAGGTAGCTATGCCGAAAGGGCGTATTTATAAGCAAGCATCGGCTTTATTTCGAGAAGCCGGGCTGTCAGTGCCTGAGGATGAGGATGATTCGCGCAAATTAATTATCGATGTCCCTGCGGCGCAGATGCAATTCATCATGGCGAAGCCGGTGGATGTGCCGACATATGTGGAGTATGGTGTAGCGGACGTCGGTATCGTGGGCAAAGACGTCCTGATGGAGGAAAGTAAGGACGTATACGAGCTGTTGGATCTCGGCATTGCCCGCTGTCGCATGTCGGTTATCGGACTCCCTCTGTGGAAGCCGGTCATTCATTTGCGGGTCGCAACGAAGTATCCGAACGTTGCTTCCCAATATTTTCGTGAACGGGGTCAGCAGGTCGAAGTGATTAAGCTGAACGGATCGATAGAACTGGCCCCGCTCATCGGGCTTGCGGATCGGATTGTAGATATGGTGGAGACGGGGAAGACGCTGAAGGAGAACGGCTTGGTCGAGTTGGAAGAGATGTTCGGCATCACGAGCCGCCTTATCGCGAACCGAGTGAGCTATCGCATGAAAAATGAACTCATTCAAGGGTTGTGCGATCGGCTTCAAGCGGTCATTTCACCGCAAATAACGTTGTAATTGTAGGAATTGGAACTATAGATATACACTCATGGTCAAAATGGAGGGAGAAACGATGCGGATAGTGAAGGCGGCTGACTGGGGAATGACGCGCCAAGTGGACTATGGCACCCCTGAGCAGATTGAAACGGTGAAGCGTATTGTGCGTGATGTGCGGCAAAAGGGAGATGTGGCTGTCCAGGAGTATACTTTAATGCACGATAAGGTTGAAATCTCTTCCGAACAGCTGCGCATTACGGAGTCGGACGTGGAAGCGGCATACAAGCGGGTGGAAGAATCGTTCCTGACGGCTATCCGGCAGGCCGCGGATAATATTCGCCGCTTCCATGAGAAGCAGAAGCGCACCTCTTGGATGGAATTCCAGCCAGACGGTACGCTGCTCGGGCAGATTGTACGTCCACTTAAGCGGGTAGGCGTCTACGTGCCTGGCGGCAAAGCGGCTTATCCGTCCTCCGTTCTCATGAATGTCATTCCCGCCCAGGTGGCGGGGGTGCCGGAGATCGTCATGGTTACGCCGCCTGCAACCGGCGGCACAGATGGCATCGATCCATACATTCTCGTGGCCGCGGCGGAAGCGGGCGTGAAGGAGATGTACCGGGTCGGCGGCGCACAGGCCATCGCCGCGCTCGCATACGGCACGGAGACGATTGCGCCGGTCGACAAGATTTGCGGACCAGGCAACATTTATGTGGCGCTCGCGAAGCGGGAAGTATACGGCGTCGTCGATATCGACAGCATCGCTGGTCCTTCCGAAATTGTGGTGCTGGCCGATGAGACCGCCCGGCCGTCTTACGTCGCGGCAGATCTGCTCTCGCAGGCAGAGCATGACGAGATGGCGTCAGCGGTGCTTATTACGAATTCCCCATCGCTCGCCGATGCGGTATCGGCGGAAGTAGAGCGCCAGCTCGCGGTGCTGCCGCGTCGGGATATCGCGGCGGCATCAATCGAGCAATACGGAGCGATCCTCATCGTGGACGATTTGCGCGAAGGCGTAAAGATGGTCAACGAGATAGCGCCTGAACATTTGGAGATTTTGACGGAAGACCCGATGGAATGGGTCGGATCGATTGAGAACGCAGGGGCCATCTTCCTCGGCGCTTATAGCTCCGAGCCGGTCGGGGATTACTTTGCCGGACCGAATCATATTATTCCGACGAACGGGACAGCCCGGTTCTCTTCTCCGGTCGATGTCGATATGTTCATGAAGAAATCAAGTCTGATTCGATACAGCAAGGAAGCGCTCCTGGCGAACGGCAAGACGATTATGGAGCTGGCGCGTCATGAAGGCCTTGAGGCGCATGCGCGTGCGATAGAGGTACGACTGCGGGATTGAACCTTGTTGCGATAATCTACAGATCATTTTCGGATAGAAGGGCGGAACCACACATGACACAAAATGCTGCAAATCGCGTTCGCCAAGCGGACATGGCTCGCAAGACGAACGAGACGGATATACAATTATCGCTTCACGTTGATGGCTCAGGCAACAGCCGGCACGACACCGGCGTTCCGTTCTTGAATCATATGCTCGATTTGTTTACGAAGCACGGACATTTCGATTTGCAGGTCAAGGCGGTGGGAGACATCGACATTGATGATCACCATACGGTGGAGGATATCGGCATTTGCCTTGGACTTGCCCTGAAGGAAGCGCTGGGGGATAAGGCAGGCATTCGACGTTACGCGTCCGTATTCGTGCCGATGGACGAGGCATTGGCGCAAGTCATTATTGATGTAAGCAATCGTCCGCATTTCGAGTATCGGGCTTCGTATCCTTCTGCACAGGTCGGTGCGTTCACTGTGGAGCTTGTGCATGAATTTCTATGGAAGCTGGCGCTGGAGGCCCGGATTACGCTGCATGTCATCGTGCATTACGGGCAGAACACGCACCATATGATTGAAGCGGTATTCAAAGCGTTAGGCCGTGCATTAGACGAAGCAACTTCCATCGATCCCCGGGTGCAGGGCGTGCCTTCTACGAAAGGGGTGCTCTAGCCCATGATCGCCGTCATCGATTACGGGATGGGTAACTTGCACAGCGTGAGCAAAGCGGTTGAACGGCTTGGATATGACGTCAAAGTTACGGATTCGCTTGCAGAGATGCTTGCCGCGGACGGCATTATTCTTCCTGGAGTCGGAGCCTTCGGCGATGCCATGCAAGCCTTGCAGGACAGCGGCTTGGATGACGCGCTGCGCAAGGCGGTGCAAGCCGGGAAGCAGACACTCGGCATTTGCCTTGGCATGCAGCTTCTCTTCAATGTAAGTGAAGAGCACGGGCAGCATACAGGGCTTGGACTTCTGCCAGGGCGCGTCACGCGATTCGAAGGGGGCTCCTATAAAGTGCCCCATATGGGCTGGAATCCGCTCAAGTGGCGGCAGCCGGCACACCCGTTGACGGAAGGGCTGGAAGAGGGACACGTCTATTTCGTCCATTCCTACCACGTGCTTCCGGGCTCGGCAAGCGATGTGATCGCAACCTGCTCATATGGCGGGAAGCAGGTCACATCCATCGTCGGGCGGGATAATGTGTACGGCATGCAGTTCCACCCGGAGAAGAGCGGATCGCTCGGGTTGCAGCTTCTCGCTCGGTTCCTGAAGCTAACAGGCAACGCAAGGAATTAGATCTGCGGAAATGACTCGGTTACATCTAAACTAGGAGGCGAAACAGCTTATGGCGGCATTTACGATATATCCGGCCATTGATATTAGAGGAGGCCGATGCGTGCGATTAGTGCAAGGCGATTACGGCCGGGAGACGGTCTATGACGATCAACCTGTAGAGGTAGCCCAGCGTTGGGAAGCAGACGGGGCTGCTTGGATCCACCTTGTCGATCTAGACGGCGCGAAAGCCGGACACCCGGTCAATGACGGACTTATTGCCGACATTGCGCGTTCCGTCAACGTACCTGTTCAAGTCGGCGGCGGCCTGCGCACGCTTCCCGATGTGGAACGTCTGCTTGAAGCCGGCGTGGCGCGCGTCATTCTCGGCACGGCTGCCATTGAAGACCGTGCGTTTGTGGAAGAAGCGCTTGCGCGTTATGGCAGGAGCATCGCGATCGGGATAGACGCCCGTGACGGATATGTTGCCACGCGTGGATGGCTCGAAACGTCGGAGGTCAAGGCTGAAGTGCTCGCTGGCGAGCTTGCTGGTGCCGGTGCAGAAACCTTTATTTTTACCGATATTTCGCGCGATGGCATGATGAAAGGCCCGAACGTCGAGGCAATCGTCGCTTTATCGAAGTCATCCGGCCAGACGGTTATCGCCTCCGGAGGCGTCAGCAATCTGGATGATCTGCGCAAGCTGTCCGCGCATTCGGCAGATGGCGTCGGAGGAGCGATTGTCGGCAAAGCGCTGTATACGGGAAGCATCGATTTAGCAGAAGCGGTGAAGCTTGCGCTTGCCACCGACAACGGATAGATGAAACGGAGGGGCTGACATGTTAGCGAAACGGATAATTCCATGCTTGGATGTAAAGGACGGCCGGGTCGTCAAAGGCGTGAACTTCGTCCAATTGCGCGATGCCGGTGATCCGGTAGAGCTAGCGGCGCTGTATGACCGTGAAGGCGCTGACGAGTTGGTCTTTCTCGATATTTCCGCTTCGGTGGAAGGGCGAACGACGATGATAGAGGTCGTTCGTCAGACAGCAGGGGAAATCTCCATTCCATTTACCGTTGGCGGTGGTATTTCCCATGTAGATGACATGATGCGAATTTTGCGCGCAGGAGCGGATAAGATCGGCATCAACACGGCCGCGGTCAAGCAGCCATCGCTTATTACGGAAGGTGCGCGGCGCTTCGGTTCTCAGTGCATCGTCGTCGCGATTGATGCAAGGTATAACGATGCATGGGGTGATTGGGAAGTATACACACATGGAGGGCGCACTCCGACTGGTATTCGTGCCGTGGCATGGGCGCAGGAAGCGGAGCAGCTCGGGGCCGGCGAGATTCTGCTGACGAGCATGGATGCGGACGGAACGAAGGATGGCTTTGACATTCGACTTACCCGTACTGTGTCGGATGGAGTTGGCATTCCTGTCATCGCCTCCGGTGGAGCAGGGAATGCGGCGCACTTTGTAGAAGCTTTCGCAGAAGGGCATGCAGATGCGGCGCTTGCGGCTTCTATTTTCCACTACAAAGAAGTGTCGATAGCAGAAGTGAAGACAGCGCTGCGAGAACAAGGGGTGAATGTGCGATGACAGCAATGCAGACCGCTATCCAGCGGGAAGAACTTGCAGATCAGCTGCAATGGAACGAACAAGGCTTGATTCCGACGGTCGTGCAGGATGCGGCTTCCAAGCAAGTGCTGATGGTGGCGTATATGAATCGGGAGTCGCTGAAGTTATCGTGTGAAAAGGGAGAGACGGTATTTTGGAGCCGCTCCCGTGAAGAGTTATGGCATAAAGGCGCGACCTCCGGCAATACGCAGCGCATCGTATCGGTATCAGCGGATTGCGATCGGGACACCCTGCTCGTGCAGGTGGTGCCGAACGGACCGGCCTGTCATACGGGAAGCTATACGTGCTTCTTCGATGTATGCGCGGAGCAGGAGAGCAGCGAATCTGCCCCGCCGCTGTCTATCATCTCCGACCTGGAACGCATGATCGCAGAGCGTGAGGCGGAGCGCCCGGATGGGGCATATACGTCGTATCTGTTCGATAAAGGCATCGACAAAATATTGAAAAAAGTCGGTGAAGAAGCAGCCGAGGTTATCATTGCTGCGAAGAACGGCGATAACACCGAGCTGCGGAATGAGACAGGCGATCTGTTGTTCCACTTGCTCGTCCTTCTTCGCGAGCGCAAGCTGCCTCTGGATGACGTGCTGGCTGAGCTGAAACGGAGACATCAGGCGCCACGACGGGATACGTATGACGAGCACGGAAAAGTGTAAGAGGATTACCTTCCTTTTTAAGGCGATTCAGCCCTAGCTGTCTTCTCAACTAAGAAGATAACGGGTGAATTGCCTTTTTTGTCATGACATTATGGAGCGGAGAATAGAGGATGAACTGAAGCCGTTTGCATAATCGTGTTCAAAGGCAGCGGCTGTGATTGAACAAGTTGTGAAGGTTGCTTGCGAGGGGGACAAATGTCGTGTTTGTTCGTTGATAGAACACGAGATTATCGGTATAATAAGATTAGAATTATTATCAACTGAAAACAGGAATCATTTAGAATGGTCCCAACGCATAAGGTGTCATGTAGACGAGTGGAGTTTGAGGCCGAGGTATTCATTTTCTCAATATGAGGGGGAACCTTACCGTATGCCGAGTAGTAAATTACGCATTTTCTCTGGCTCATCCAATCCGAAGCTCGCCGCACATATCTGCTCGGAATTGGGTGTGCCGCTAGGAAATGTGAAGCTGTCCCGCTTTCAGAGCGGAGAGATTTACGTCCACTTTGAAGAGACGATCCGCAATTGCGATGTATTTCTCGTTCAATCCTTCTCCCATCCGATTAACGAGCACTTTGTTGAACTGCTCGTCATGATCGATGCGGCGAAGCGGGCTTCTGCCCGTACGGTGAACATTATCGTTCCTTATTACGGCTACGCCCGTCAGGAGCGCAAGTCAGCGCCAAGGGAGCCGATATCGGCGAAGATGGTAGCGGATGTCTTGACGACGGTTGGCGCTGGACGCGTTATTACGATTGACTTGCATGCGTCCGCCATCCAAGGTTTCTTCAACATTCCGGTCGATCACTTGACAGCGCTAGATCTAATCAGCGGCTACCTGAAGGAGAAAGAGATAGCCAACCCGATTATCGTGTCGCCGGATGCTGGACGGGCATCCACCGCGGAGAAGCTTGCCGATCAACTGGATTCACCGTTCGCTATTATGATTAAGAAGCGCCCTGCCCACAATGAAGCGGTCATTACGCATGTCATCGGAGACGTGAAGGGACGCACCCCGATTATAATCGAGGACTTAATTGATACCGGTTCCACGATTGTGAACGTAGTCGATGGATTGAAGGTACGCGGGGCGGAAGATGTATTCGTATGCGCCACGCACCCGCTGTTCAGCGGGGAGGCGCTGCAGAAGCTTCAACACCCGAACATTCGCGAGGTTATCGTAACGGACTCCATAGCGCTTCCGGAAGAGCGTTCCGATGTCATTCGCGTATTGTCCGTTGCGCCTCTGCTTGCGGAAGCGACGCGCATCATTACGAACGGCGGATCGATCAGCACGCTGTTTAAGTACAAAGGCGTGTAGGTAATTAATAGCAGGGGATCGTTTTCAGCGATGGGACTTGCTCGTTGCTAACGCAGGCGTCTTCCGTAATTGGTCCGCCTGTCGCAGTTTTAAGGGCTCTATTTTTCCTTATGAAGGTTCGTGAAAGGGATGAGGGAAATGCGCGTCATTATGTTATACTGGGGGGTATGTGTACAAAAATGACGTGTCAGGAGGTGCCTTGGCGATGGCAGAACAGAAGCCACTGTGTACAAAAAAGGATTACGTGATGGAACAGGACAATGTGGTAGGGTTCCCGGCCGATGCTGTCGCGTTCTCGGAGCGCGCGGTAAAGTCGCTGGATCGGCTGCACTACGACAAGGCATTGAGATATTTTCGCAAGGCGGTTGAATGTGAATCGGATAACCCGATTCACCAATGCAACTTGGCTGGGGCGCTCGCGGAAACAGGGAGCTTCGAAGAGTCGAATCAAATCTTAGCCTATATTGTAAATGAACTCGATCCGGAGATGAATGAGTGCTATTACTATATGGCGAACAACCTCGCTTATATGGAACAATTCGAGGAATCCGAAATAATGCTAGAGATGTACCTGTCTCGAGATCGTCACGGCGTATACGCCGAAGAGGCGGAAGAGATGCTGGAAATGATTCATTACGAATTGAATCGCCCATTTAATCCGGCTCGCCGAACGAATTCGGCAGAGGACATTTCTGTGGAAGAGTCTTTTTCCGGGTCTTTGAACGGTGAAGCGGAAGATGAATTTTTGGCAGAAAGAAATGATTACGAAGCTGCTGGAGGTATGCATGCTGCCGGGGATGCGAATGGAACGGCAAATGCGCCGGATGCTCCGGATGGACTAGAACAGACAGTAGAGGATCATGAGCAGGCCCGCCTTCTATTGGAAGCAGGGCGATTTGTCGAAGCGGAGAAAGTTCTGCAGCGAATTTTGGAGGCCGATCCCGATTTTTTGGCTGCACGCAACAATTTAGCGCTAGCCTATTATTACATGGGCCGATTCGATGAAGCGCGTGAGATGCTGAACGGGGTATTGGAGCGGGACTTGGGCAACTTGCATGCATTATGCAATTTGGCCATATTCGAGCGCCATGCCGGTCACGAGGATACGGTGCGGGCGCTGATCGATATACTGGTCAAGATCGAGCCGTTCCACCGTGAACATGTGTTCAAGTTAGCCACGACGATGGGTATACTCGACGAACACGAGCAAGCCTATCGCCATCTGCACCGCCTGGTCGCAAGGGGGATGCAGCGTGAGCCAAGCTTGTATCATTATGCAGCGGTGGCAGCATGCCATATGGGCCGATATGACGAGGCGGCCCGATGGTGGGCATCTTGCCGCCGGCTGGATCCTGAATCTGGCGTTGCGACATACTTTTTGGAACAATTGCAGCAGCGGGGAGAAGGCGGACTCGATCCGATGCCAAGCTATCATTATCGACTTCCGTACGAGGAGACGAGCCGGAAGGCGCAGGAACGCGCCACTCGCTCCACAGCCCGGAAGCGGATGGAGGAATCGGCATCCACGATGGATTATGAGGAGGACTGGGAGCAGCAGATCAAATCCGATCCGCTCGTGCGCTCCTCTCTGTTCTGGGCGCTTCGGTTCGGTGAGCCGGAAGTGAGGCTTCAGGCGCTGCAAGCAATGAGCCTGCTGGCAGACGAGGAAGCGAAGGAAGCGCTGCGGACGCTGCTGCTTGACCCGGACCAAGATGCTTATATCAAGCAGGTTACGCTATATGTCCTGCGCATGTTAGGGGTTAAGGGTCCTATCGATGTGCAGTGGGACGGTGAACGGATACAAATAAGCAGCAACCATATCGCCAATCGTCTGCCAACCTGGGAGCCGCATTGGCAGCAAGTGCTGGATATGGTGCGCGACTATATGAAAGAGGAATACGACCTCTTTCAAATGCACGATGCGGAGACGCTGTGGATTGAGTTCATTACGCACCTCTATCCCGATGAAGTGCCTCGTATTACGAAGGCTTCGAGTTGGGCGGCCGCATTGGAATATATCATAGCGAAGATGTACCGTCGCCCATTGTCTTATCAGGATGTTGCTGTGCGGTACGATGTATCCGCGGCGACGGTCGCCAAGCACGTAAAACGTATGGAAGATACCTGTCAGGTGGAAGATAGATTGAAGCAAACTTTAACCTGATTATTGTAGAGGTTGTTTCGCAAGTTCCTTCTTGGTGCTGAAAATTCACTTTTTTAACAAGTATTTATTACACCACACTATACTGAGGGAGGCCTCACTTCTATGGAAAACAAAGTATACAAATCGGTTGTAATCGGCACGGGTCCTGCAGGATATACTGCGGCAATCTACTTGGCGCGCGCCAGTCTGAACCCGCTCGTAATCGAAGGTCCGCAGCCAGGTGGTCAGTTAACGACGACGACCGATGTAGAGAACTTCCCAGGCTTCCCTGAAGGCATCATGGGTCCTGAACTGATGGACAACATGCGCAAGCAAGCCGAACGCTTCGGCACGGAGTTCAAGTCGGGCTGGGTTACGAACGTGGACTTGTCCAAGCGCCCGTTCACGCTTCAAGTGGAAGGCATCGGAGAGATTGTGACTGAATCGTTAATCGTAGCGACTGGTGCTTCCGCACGATATCTGAACATCCCGGGCGAGCAGGAGAACTTGGGTAAAGGCGTAAGTGCCTGCGCGACTTGCGACGGCTTCTTCTTCCGCGGGAAGAAAATTGTCGTAATCGGCGGGGGGGACTCGGCGATGGAAGAAGCGAACTTCTTGACTCGCTTTGCTTCCGAGCTGACGCTAGTGCATCGCCGTGATGAACTGCGCGCTTCGAAGATTATGCAGGATCGTGCAAAGGACAACAGCAAGATCAAATGGGCTTTGAACCGAACGCCGCTTGAAGTCGTTGGAACCGGTATGGGCATTACCGGATTGAAAGTGAAGAACAACGAAACAGGTGCCGAGGAAATAATTGAAACGGACGGGTTGTTCGTCGCTATCGGCCATAAGCCGAATACAGATTTCTTGAAAGGGAACGTTGAGTTGAACGACCAAGGCTATATCGTCGTGAAGCCAGGCACGTCCGAGACGAACATTCCAGGCGTATTCGCAGCCGGCGACGTTCATGATATGAAATATCGCCAAGCAATTACCGCCGCGGGCTCCGGATGCCAAGCCGCCCTCGACTGCGAGAAATTCCTCGAAGGCAGCATGACGCATGACTGGAGCAGCACGTTGAGCAACTAAATCAGCGGTCCGTTCCGTCGGTTTTTCCTATTACATTTTGGATGAACGGAGCCCGCGGGCTCCGTATTTTTCATCATGATTTTCCGATTTTCGGATCCATTTCAACGGCAGGCCGTTCTCTTGACCTGACTAAAGGGTTCGCGTATAGTGGGTACTGAAGTACCATACGATTATGAGTAAAAGGTGGATGACGCATGTCTGAGCAAATCTACGTGGGTGTCGATTTGGGAGGTACGGCAATCAAAGTCGGTATTTGCGATGCGGAAGGACGACTTCTGCAAACGTTTGAAGGGCCGACAGAGGTTCCCAAAGGTCCCGATATCGTCATGGATAACATCGAGAAATATATTCGCCAAATCGTGGAGGAGTCGCCTTACGATTGGAGCCAAGTGGCTGGAGTCGGCGCGGGAGTTGCAGGATTTACGAATGTAAAGGAAGGCGTTATCGTGCTGGCGCCCAACGTAGGATTTAAGGATGTGCCGATTCGTTCCATATTGGAAGAACGTCTTGGCAAGCCGGTCAAGATCGATAATGATGCGAATGTTGCCGCGCTTGGCGAAGCATGGAGCGGAGCGGGCAAAGGAATCGACCACTGCGTTTGCTACACGCTGGGCACAGGTGTTGGCGGTGGGATTATTATTCATGGGAAGATCGTTCAAGGCTTCGCCGGATTAGCTGGAGAGCTCGGCCATATCGCCGTTATTCCGGATTTGGAAGCGATTCAGTGCGGATGCGGCAAGATGGGCTGTCTGGAGACCGTATCTTCGGCAACAGGTATTATTCGCATGGCGAAAGATGCCGTGGAACGCGGTGATCGCACTTCGCTTTCCTTAGTGGAAGACATTACGGCCAGGGATGTATTCGACGCTGCCAAAGCCGGCGACGAAGTGGCCAGCCGAATCGTCTCCCGCGCTGCTTATTATTTGGGGAAATCGATGGCTGCTGTTGCAGTGACACTGAATCCGGAACGGTTTATTATTGGCGGCGGCGTGTCCAAAGCCGGCGAGTTCTTATTTGACCAAATCCGTGAAACGTTCATGAAACTAACACCTGATCCGGTTACGCGCGGCGTATCGATTGTTCCAGCGGAACTTGGCAATGATGCAGGTATGATTGGTGCGGCAGGTTTGTTCTTGCGTTCGTAGTCGGCGACGGTAAGGGAGAGGACGAACGATGATCGAATCGACAGAGATGACAGCACTCGCGAAACTCGTCATTATTACAGGGATGTCCGGTGCAGGGAAGACAATAGCAGTTCAAAGCATGGAGGATCTTGGATTTTTCTGTGTGGACAATTTGCCTCCGGTTCTCATACCGAAGTTTGCAGAGCTTATTGAGCAATCCAAAGGGAAGATCGGGAAAGTAGCGCTCGTTATTGACTTGCGAGGGCGTGAATTTTTTACGGCCTTATCTGAATCCTTAAATTATATCCGAGAGCACTATACGATTAATTGTGAAATTTTGTTCTTGGATGCGACCGACGCGGTATTAGTGCAACGTTACAAGGAAAGCCGCCGTCGTCATCCACTCTATCCGAACGGGCTGCCGCTTGAGGGCATCAAGCAGGAGCGGAAGCTGCTGGAGGATTTGAAAGGATGGGCGACGCAGGTCGTTGATACGAGCAATCTAAAGCCCGCGCAGCTGAAAGAGCGAATCGTGTCCCGGTTCACGCATACGGATCAGAGCACGATGTCGGTGAATGTGACCTCATTCGGTTTCAAATACGGTGTTCCAATCGATGCGGACTTAATATTTGACGTACGCTTTTTGCCAAATCCGCACTATGTTGAACAGCTGCGTCCTCGAACGGGACAGGATATTGAAGTATACGACTACGTCATGAAATGGCCGGAGACTCAGGCTTTTTTGACGAAGCTGCTCGATATGCTTAATTTCCTGCTGCCGCAGTACCGTAAGGAAGGGAAAAGTCAGGTCGTAATCGGTATCGGATGTACCGGTGGAAAGCATCGTTCCGTTGCCGTGGCAGAATATTTGGGTCGTATGATCGGCGCCAGCGACACGGAAGTCGTTCGTGTGAGTCACCGTGATGCCGAGCGGGATCGACATTAGTGGAGGTCGCTATGGCACGTAAAGGAGAAGAGCGTGAACTTCCGCGTATCGTGGTGATGGGTGGCGGAACGGGGCTGTCCGTCATGCTGCGCGGGCTCAAAGAGAAGCCGCTTGATATTACTGCCATCGTTACAGTGGCGGATGATGGGGGCAGCTCAGGCATTCTGCGCAGTGAATTACAGATGCCGCCTCCGGGGGATATTCGCAGCGTGTTGACAGCGCTGGCCGATGTCGAGCCCTCTCTGTCTGAAATGTTGAAGTATCGCTTCCAGAACGGTTCCGGTCTGGCTGGTCACAGCTTGGGGAACTTGATTCTTGCGGCAATGACCGATATTACCGGAGACTTTGTATCTGGAATACGAGAATTAAGCCGTGTGTTGGCTGTCCGGGGACGTGTGCTTCCGGCGGCTGATCAGGCAGTGGTGCTGAAGGCAGAGATGGCCGATGGAACGATTATCGAAGGGGAATCGTCCATTCCAAAGGCAGGGCAACGAATTAACAGGGTGTTTCTTGAGCCTGAATACGTGGAGGCGCTGCCGGAAGCGGTAGCGGCGCTGGAACAAGCGGATGCCATTCTGATGGGTCCAGGCAGCTTATACACCAGCATTATTCCAACTTTGCTTGTTCCGAAGCTGGCTCAGGCGGTACGGGAATCCGATGCGGTGAAAATATTTGTATGCAACGTAATGACTCAGCCGGGAGAAACCGATGATTACGCGGTGAGCGATCACTTGATGGCCGTACAGCAGCATGTCGGCACTCAGATGTTCGACTATGTCATTGTCAACGACGGAGAAATACCGCCGCAAGTACAGGATCGTTATGCCGAACAAGGGGCAAAGGCGGTTCATTTGGACTTGGAGGAAGTGACGAATCGAGGCTACAAGGTCATTGCGGACTCGTTAGTATTATTCCGAACGTATTTGCGTCATGATGCGGATAAACTTAGCCATCATATATATCAGCTGGTGGAGAATTGGATGCTACGAAAGAGGTGAGTGACGATGTCTTTTGCGGCACAGACGAAAAAAGAATTAACAATGGTTGAATCCGAACCGTGCTGCGAAAAGGCGGAACTGTCAGCGCTTATGCGTATGAATGGTTCAGTACAGCTCTCCTCGAATCGCAAAATCATTTTGGATATTTCGACGGAAAATGCAGCGATTGCCCGCCGCATTTATACATTGATTAAAAAGTATTTTCAGGTGCATACTGAACTTCTCGTTCGTAAAAAAATGCGCTTGAAGAAAAATAACGTCTATATCGTGCGCATTCCGACGCGCGTGCAGGAGATACTCCATGAGCTGTACATCGTATCGGAAGGATTTCAGTTCACGGATGGTATAGAGAAACGGATAATCGCGCACAATTGCTGTAAGCGGGCTTATTTGCGCGGAGCATTCATGGCAGGAGGTTCGGTGAACAATCCCGAAGGATCCTCCTATCATCTGGAGATTTCTTCGATGTATGAAGAGCACTGCAAGGCGCTTGTGGACTTGGCCAATGAATTCCATCTGAATGCGCGGTTCATTGAGCGGAAGAAGGGCTTCGTCCTGTACATTAAAGAGGGCGAGAAGATCATCGAGTTCCTTAATATTATCGGGGCGCATCAAGCACTGTTCAAATTCGAGGATGTCCGGATTATGCGCGATATGCGCAATTCCGTGAACCGCATTGTGAATTGTGAGACCGCAAACTTGAATAAGACAATAGGTGCTGCTGTAAGGCAGATTGATAATATCCGCTTGATTGAGAAGGAATTGGGCTTAGAACAGCTCCCAGAGAAGCTGCGAGAAGTGGCTGAAGTGCGTCTGGCGCATCCGGATATCAACCTGACGGAAGTAGGAGAGCTTCTTAAAGGAAAGGTGAGCAAGTCAGGCGTCAACCATCGCCTGCGCAAAATCGATGAGCTGGCCGAGCGAATTCGCAACGGATAACGGTTTGGGAAACGAAGTGAAACAACTTTATTCCTAGTTTAAAATCGTTTATAATGCTATAATGTGATAAAATGAAGCAAAGCGGCGTAAATTTGTGTTAAAGTAAACTATACATGAAATATAGGGGGTATGATTCGCATGGCTCAACAACCAGTTGTCGTACGTTTGAAGACAGGATTGCACGCTAGACCTGCGGCCTTGTTCGTTCAAGAAGCGAATAAATATTCTTCGGATATCTTCGTTGAGAAAGAAGATAAGAAAGTGAATGCGAAGAGCATTATGGGGATCATGAGTCTCGCAATCAGCTCCGGTACGACCATTACCATTACGGCCGACGGTGCGGACGCCGATCAGGCTGTAAGCGCTTTAGTCGTGCTCGTGAGCAAGGAAGAATTGGAGAACTAATCGTTACTAACGCGATTTGATTTACGTATGAATGATACGCAGCTGCTACCCACAGCTACCCACAGAAGAGAAGAGCCTCAAGGCTCTTTCTTTTTTTTGTTTTTAAGGACTGTTTAAGTTCTGTGGAGCGAAAATCAAAACGTAACTTTATCCATGCCGGAGAAGGCATGCCTGTTCCATTCATTGCCTCACTCTCCCCTTCATTCAGAATGGAAGCTGGCAGCCCTCGTCCCTTTCAAACGGGAATATGTAATGGCCCTTATGTCCATTCTCCCGTACAGTCAGGAGGGATAACGTCGAGGAAAAGGCACGTGCCGTGTCCGTATACCATGGCATGAAGCGGCGATTAAGATTGGAAGTCAATGAGAGTGGTAAATTGATCGTGCCGTTTCCTGACGGAATGGGAGAATGAAACAAAGCGGAGGTTGATGCGGATCACCGTCAGTCTGCGCATGCCACTGCACGAACGGAACATTTCGTTAATGAGAAGAGTCAATGTTCTACCTATTTGAGGGAAAGTATGCCTCAAGGCGATTTCTGGAGAGCGTTGGCAGGTGCGAAGAGAACTGTTGTTTTTCGAATAGTGAGGCGCGGACAGCGATCGAAGGCATCGGGGGGATGCTGGCGGGTGAACTGTTCTGGAAACCGCTGTAGAACATAACAAGGACCTGGGGAATACCCAGGTCCTTGTTGCCGTTCAAGTTATGTGTATGACTTATTGATTGAATACATCGATTGAGCCTTTGACGTTTCCTTTGATGCGCAGACGGTACGTTTCTCCGGCCTTCACTTTATAGAAATAAAATGGCTCATTCTGCCAACCTACTTCACCCGACTTCGTTTGCTGAAGGATCCAGCCGCTCCACGGAACATACATTTCTAAATGCATTTCATAAGTGCTGTTGCTGCCTGTATTTTTCTCCGAGCTGGCATTCACATAAATGGTACTCCGGACGGAGTCGCTTGGAATCGTTATATCCTCTTTAATTTGATGGCTGGTTGTCGTTGAAAATGAGGACGACCATAAATATAAAGCGGGTCCGAGCGTCTGAAACGGTTTCTTGTAAATCGCGGAATAGCCGCTGTCGGGACCGTATATGCGGTCCAATTGTTCTTGATTGGCCGACTTGGCAAAAAGAGAGGCAGGCGCCAGCATGCTGACGGCAAGCGCAACTAATAGAGTTTGTTTCACTTTGTTCTTAAACAACAAAAATTACCTCCTCTATCAACAATTAGGATATGTTTGCGCCTATAACATACCACGACCTGCAAGCTAGAAATAGGTTAATCAAAGTAAAATATGAAAATTTATGTATTCTATTTCAAATATTTTATATCATTGACAACGTATATCGCGCGAGTGTTTGAAGTTTGTGTTTTTCTGTGAAATGGTAATTAATTCTTGATAATTGTTGTGGAACATTGAATTAAAAAACGATGGCGTCCGGAAAATAAGATCATCGCAAATTCATTTCGATATTTCGTCGCAAGCTTTGCAACATAATTTCCCTTGGTAACGTTTAGAAGACAAGAGGTTAGTCAATCTTAAATCTAAACGATGCGGAGGGAATGGATATGGGTCAGGTTAGGGTGCAAATGACGTCTTGGCGTCGGACGGCGGCAGCTGTCGTGTTAGTTGGTGCGATGTTGGTGGGAGTGTCAGGGGTGATTGCGCCTAATCCAGTTCATGCGGCAGGGGAACAAGTGATGCTGAAGGATACGATTAGTGTTTCGGGTACAGGTGAGATAGAAGTGACACCGGACGTGGCGTATGTGGATATCGCAGTGGAGACCCGTGCCAATACGGCTGCGGAAGCACAGCAGAAGAATGCGGCTGCATTCGATAAGGTGAAGCAGGTGCTCACCCAAAAATACGGGGTGCAGGACAAAGATTTGAAAACAACCAATTTCTCTGTAGATCCGGTATACAAATACGCCGAGAATACGGAGCCTAAGGTTGTCGCTTATCAAGCGCAGCATGCGGTACGAGTGACTTATCGCGACCTTGCCCGCTTGGGCAGTCTGGTCGATGCCGCTACGAGTGCAGGGGCGAACCGCATCATGCAGATTAATTATGACACAGAGAAACGATCGGATTATGAGACTCAGGTGCTGGAGAAAGCGGTACAGCATGCGACGAAGAAAGCTCAAGCGTTAGCGAAAGCAGCTAATCGGGAAGCAGGCATGGCGATCACGATTGTCGAGTCCGGCGCAGATTGGACTCCAGTGAGAATCATGTCGGAGCAGATGAAGGTAGCAGACAGCGCATCGAATAGCGTGTCGTCTCCGCAAGGGGGACTAGTGAAGCTGCGCTCGCAAGTGCAAGTACAATTTCAAATGAAATAATACGGAACGATGGCAGCCCCCACGCGCAGATCAACAGAATGCGGTTTGGGGGTTGTTTTTTGATGCCATAAGCCCTAGAATGTGAAAGGGGATTCGGAAAATACCGATTTCGTTCAAATAAGTGGATTGCAGACCTTAACATGGTGGAAATGCGTCAATCCCTTGAAGTTGGATGTATGTTTTTGTCGAAATTACGTAAAAATAGTTGTATCGTCAGAAAAAACGATGTATATTGGATATGCAAAAACGCCAACGTGCTCTGGACGGAAAGCCATACCAATGGATATGGCTTTTTTTGCTTAATGGATAAGAACGTTACATTTCTCACAATACAGCATCGTTTCTACATGATAGGCTGACGATATGAGGGGTTGATGCTAATGATTGAACTGGTAAATGTGGAAAAGCATTTTGCCGGGCAACCCGTTGTGCATCCTTTGTCGCTTAAGATTGACGAAGGGGAATTTTTAACGCTGCTCGGTCCGAGTGGTTGTGGTAAGACGACCATTTTACGCATGATTGCAGGATTTGAACAACCAACGACAGGCGAGATTCGGCTTGATGGAGAAAATGTTACCGATTTACCTCCGAATAAGCGCAACTTGAATCTAGTCTTTCAACATTATGCACTGTTCCCGCATATGACCGTGGAGCAGAATATTCAGTTTGGCCTTAAAATGAAAAAAGTCCCGCAAGCGGAGCAGCGTGAGCGGATTGCGGATGCGATTCGTCTGACCCAGCTTACACCACTGGCAAAGCGTTTTCCGCATCAGCTGTCAGGTGGACAGCAGCAACGTGTCGCGATTGCGCGTGCCATTGCGAACCATCCGAAGGTATTGCTGTTAGACGAGCCTCTCGGCGCATTGGATCTGCAGCTGCGCAAAAATTTGCAGGGTGAATTGAAACAACTGCAGCGCAATCTAGGGATTACCTTCGTCTATGTGACGCATGATCAAGAAGAAGCGATGATGATGTCTGATCGTATCGTTATTATGAATAATGGACGCGTGGAACAAGTGGGTTCGCCAAAAGAGATATACGAACGCCCGGAGACGTTGTTTGCAGCAACATTCGTTGGGGAGAACAATGTTTTTCATGAAGAGCATATGTTTGCCGTTCGTCCGGAGAAGATTCGTGTTGCGGCTGAACCGGAGGATGCACGCAAATCTGGCATTATACAAGATATCGTCTATTTAGGGAACATTCATAAGCTGATCGTGCATCTTGCGCATGAGCAGACGAATGTGACCGTCGCCTTGGACTTCACGGATGAACGGAAGTGGGAAATTGGACAGCGCGTCGGTGTGAACTGGAACGCTCAGGATGAGGTGATGATCGGCCCATGAAACGCTCCTTCGGCATCATTGCGCCGGTCGTGTTGTGGCTAACGGTCTTTCTCGTCGTGCCGATGGTGGCCGTCATTGCCGTGTCCTTCATGCAACGCGACGAGTTAGGCAATGTCGTATATTCGTTTACGTTGGATAATTACGCTCGCTTTTTTGACCCGCTATACTTGGGTATTTATTGGGATACGTTGTGGCTGTCGGTCTTGACGACGGCAATCTGTTTATTGCTAAGCTATCCGCTAGCCTATTATATTTCGAACGCAAGTCCGAATCGGCAGAAGCTGTGGCTTATTCTGATTACGGTTCCATTCTGGATTAACTTCCTCATTCGGACATACGCATGGGTGCTGTTGTTGCGCACGCAAGGCGTGGTGAATAATGCCTTAATCGATATTGGGCTTATAGAGGAACCGCTTCAGATGCTCTATACGAAGGGAGCTGTTCTGCTCGGGATGGTCTACACGTTCATTCCGTACATGGTGCTGCCCATTTATGTCGCTCTGGAGCAGATGGACAATCGCTTGCTGGATGCGGCAAGTGACCTAGGAGCCACGCGATGGAAGTCGTTCTGGCATATTACGCTTCCACAGACGAAGTCGGGCATCATGACCGGGAGTGTGCTCGTGTTCATTACAACGGCAGGTATGTTCGTTGTCACCGATATTCTCGGCGGCGCCAAAGCGCAGATGCTCAGCAATATTATTCAGAACCAATTCCTCGGCGCGCGCGATTGGCCTTATGGATCTGCGCTATCGGTCTTGTTCGTGCTGAGCTCGCTTATTATTATCGGGCTGTTCAATCGGGCTCTTCGCTCCAGTTATGAAGCATCGAAGGAGGCGAGAGTATGAAGGCTGCAGGCAAAGGGAAGCAGCATCCGCTGCTCGCGTTCCATTCGGCTTTGTTGATTCTGTTCATTTATGTGCCTGTCTTGATGATTATCATCTATTCGTTCAACGACTCGCGCATCAATTCGAACTGGAGCGGATTCACATTGAAATGGTACGGTTCATTGTTCGATAACCGCCAAGTGATGGAAGCACTTGGGAACAGCTTAACAATTGCCGTCATTTCAACGGTTGTGTCGACCGTGTTCGGTACGATGGCTGCACTTGCGCTTCGCCGTATGGCAAGCCGCAAGAAGAAGGGCGTCATCGGGCTCCTATATTTGCCGATTATTGTGCCGGATATTATTATGGGGCTGTCGCTGCTCGTTCTGTTCAGCCAATTTCAAGTCCCGCTTGGAAAGCTGACGGTCATTATCGCCCATATTACGTTCAGCATCTCGTATGTGTACGTTATCGTATCGTCGCGCTTGGCCAATATGGGCAAGCAGCTGGAGGAAGCAGCTTCCGACCTTGGCGCATCGCCGTGGCAGACGTTCCGCTTCGTGACGTTGCCGTCTATCTGGCCGGGTGTTCTGGCTGGTGCGATTATGGCCTTCACCTTGTCGATTGATGACTTTATGATCAGCTTCTTTGTCGCCGGACCGAATTCGACCACTTTGCCTATTTATATTTATGGCTTGGTCAAGCGGGGAATTTCACCGGAGATCAATGCGCTGTGCACGCTGATGATTATCGTCAGCGTTGCGCTCATTGTGCTGGCGCAGTGGTTATTGAACCGCGGCAACGGAAACGAACGGAGTTCCATGTTGCCGTTCTAATATATTTTTTCATGATGAAAATCTGCAGGAATATGCAGGATCAGAGAGGGGTAGTAAATTGAACAAAAAGAAATGGTTCGCGGTCGTATTGGCCGGGATGTTGGCACTTACCGCACTGGCAGGCTGCTCTTCGAAGCAAGAGACGCTCAATCTGTATAGCTGGGCGGACAACTTCGATATGGACATGATTAAGCAGTTCGAATCGGAGAATAACGTAAAAGTGAACTATGCCATTTTTGCCAACAACGAGGAACTGCTGGCGAAGCTGAAAGCCGGCGGGGCGAATTATGATTTAATCCAGCCTTCGGATTATATGGTGGCAAGCATGATTAAGCAGGATCTGCTTGAACCGCTTGATTTAAATCAAATTCCGAATTTCCAATACGCAGCGGATCGTTTCAAGAACCCTGAATTTGATCCGGGCAACAAATATTCCATCACGTATACATGGGGCGTTACGGGGATCGCGTATAACAAAAAATACGTGAAAGAAACGCCTGCGAGCTGGTCCGATCTGTGGAAGGACGAATATAAAGGCAAAGTGCTGCTGCTCGATGACAACCGTGAAATTATCGGCATGGCGTTGAAGAAAGCCGGCAAGTCGAATAGCTCGCAAGCAGAGGCGGACATCCATGCGGCGGCTGACGATTTGCGCAAGCTGGTGCCAAGCGTGCTGGCCTTCGACACCGACAACATTAAGCAGAAGATGATTGCGGAAGAGGGTTGGATCGGAACGGTATGGTCTGGGGACGCGGCGGTAATCGCAGCAGAGAACCCGGATGTGGCGTATGTGGTGCCTGAAGAGGGCGGCACGATCTGGTCGGATAACTATGCGATCCCAAAGGGAACGAAAAATAAAGAGCTGGCGCAAAAGTTCATTAATTTCATGCTGGATCCGGAAAACAGCGCCAAGAACTACGAATCGATCGGCTACAGCAACCCGATCGTGAAGGCAAAGGAATTCCATAGCAAGGAATATTTGGATAATCCAATGATCAACCTGTCGGAAGACGAGTTGAAACGGACGGAGTGGCTGATTGATGTGGGCAAGCACCTTCAATTGTACGATCGTCTCTGGACAGAACTGAAGAGCGGCCGATAATAGAGATTCAAGAAGCTTGGTGGCGTAGACCCAAAGTCTGCGTTATCAAGCTTCTTTCTTTTTGTAAGATTTTGGCAATGGGAATTGGGGCATCTTAAGCTTCACCAGCAAAGGAAAAGACAAAATTGTCGCAGATTTCGATAGATTCAGAACATTGATGTTGGTGGGCTACGACTTTTCAGCCATTTGGTGGTAGACGCCAGGCAATATGAAGGTTGACGAGGCTGCCGGAACGATGTTCCGGCCATATGGGGGCCCGATATGCTCGCTATGGGCTCGCCGTCATAAGGAACGACCGCATCAACATAGACAAGATGCTTCAAGCGGTCAGGCAATCGTTCGGCTACCCCTGAAATGACCATTCCGGAGTAGCTATGGCCGACCAGGATGACATCTTGTAAATCTTCGTATTGAATGACCCCGGCTATATCTTGAATAAAAGTGGTCAGTCCTACATCGGGATGCGCCAAATGCGTTCGTTCACCGAGTCCGGTCAGAGTAGGGACATATACCTCATGTCCCGCGTCGCGCAGCAGCGCCGCTGCGTCCTTCTACACATAGCCGCCGTCCCATGCGCCATGCACCAACACAAAGCTTGCCATCGATAAAATCCCCTCTCACAATTTCGATTGTTCGAATATAGTGGAATAATAATACAAAGCTTGTAATTAAGCAACAATTAACATATGCTTGTCGAATGGTGAGAGTCATAATTTGTCGAATTTTATATAAGAATAGGTTTCAGTATGGTATAATATAAAACGCTTACAATAAAAGTCAGCCTTTTTCCTACAACTTGCACGCATTGACATAGAACTATGGGAGGGGACCGGAAGATGCGATGGAATCATTTTAAATCCAAGCTGCTGATAAAGTATATTTTGTCGTACTTATCGATCTTTCTGGTTCCCATAATTATTATGACGGTTATTATCTATGAGAACGCGGTCAATAACTTGCGCTCCGAAATTGAACAATCTGGCATTAGCCACCTGGAACAAGCTAAAATGAACATCGATGGCAGGATGGCGGAATTGAGCGAAATCGCCGCGCGAATAAGCTTCGACAACAAGCTGACACCCTATATGGTACAGCACTTCTATTATAGCGGCGAAGCGATCGAGGCTTTGGATAAGTACAAAGCGAACAGTTCCATCATCAATGAGCTGTTTTTATATTTTCGCGGCGATGACATCATATACTCTTCGAGAGGACTGATGTCCATCGATACGCTCATCGATCACAGCTATTCGTTTATGAATTGGGACAAGGAGACATTCAGCAAGGACTTGAACGCGGTCAACCTCCCGACGCTTCGTCCGTCCGATTCGGTTACGGTGAACAGGAATGCGAAAAACCGAATGCTTGCTTATCTCGTTCCAATACCGCCGAATCAGACTTATTCCCACGGTACGGTCATGTATCTCATTGAAGAGTCAATGCTTACTGGAATTATGAATTCGGTTCTCGGTAACTTCGAAGGAAACGCTTATATTTTTGGTGCGGATGGCCAAGTACTTGCCGCGACAAGCCGTGGGGATGCGATGGTTGAGGCTGACATGGCTAAGCTAGCCTCAATACCCTCCGGCATTCATAGCGCCAATTTCGGTAATGTGGACCACTCCGTCGTAGCCGTCAAATCGGAAGCGAATGGCTGGACCTATGTTACAGCGATGCCATCGGAACAGTTTTTTGGCCGTGTCGTGCATATCCAAACGTTTATTTTCATGATATTTGGCGTCGTCCTTATCTTTGGCTCTATTTTGGCCGTGCAGCTGGCTCGGCGGCAGTACCACCCGATCCGCGATCTGATGGAGTTTGCCAATCTAAAGAAGAATTCAGAGCACGTCTTGCCGAAAGGGAAAACCGAGCTGGAATGGATACGGGAAACGCTGTTGTCCTACCAGAATCAAGTCGATCTGCAAGAGCCGTATGCGCGGAACCAGTGTCTTCTGACACTGCTGAAACGCGGGGCTCCAAGCCGCCAGGAAGCGGAAGACATGCTGCGTATGATCGGCGCCTCCACGCCGGGCAACCGCTTGTTCGTCATTATTATGGCTTGGGATTATAGTGAGGAATTGCCTTTTTCCGTGGACAGTCGGGAGGCGCTGTGGCAGAAGCTTGCCGAACTTCAACTAAGCCATGCGCAAGCGACTGTATATGGGGTGGAATTGTCGCAGCCCGATCAGCTTGCTCTTATTGTCAGCATGACTGCGGATGAGGCTGATAATGAACAAATCTGTGTGGAATCGATCATCGAAGAGATGCAGAGCATGGTCTTGGAGCATACTCAGTTCGTGCCGACGATGGGAATCGGCGGTTGCTATGCCGGTCCCGAACAATTGAACCAATCCTACATCGAGGCTGCGTCTGCGCTCGAATATCGGATTGTGAACGGAAAGGGCAGCGTCACCTTCTTTTCCAACCTGTCTCATGAACAGGATCATGACTTCTGGATTGCGAAGGACTCGCTCATTAAGCTGGCCCAGAGCTTGAAGCAAGGCAACGCCAACGTGGCGGTCGCCACTATTGGCGCCCTGTTCAGCAAGCTGCATAGTCAAGATATGTCGATCGCGCTTCTGCGCTGCATGTGCTTTGATTTGCTTAATACGGTACTGAAGGCCGCATCTGAGCTAGGGCTTGCGGAGATGGCGCAGCGTGTGCCGGATTTGACGAGCTTCGAGACGTTAGAGCAGCTGGAAGCGAAGCTGTGCGAGCTGGCTATCTACATTTGTGGTCAAGTGGAACAGCTGCAAGAGACGGAGCAGCGCTCGCTCACCGATGAAGTCATTGCGTACATTGAGCAGCACTATTCAGATTATGAGCTTAGCCTTGAGCGGCTAGCAGGGGTTTATCGAGTATCAGTCTCCTATTTGAGCCGTTCGATTAAAGAGAAGATCGGTCAGACATTTTCGCAATATGTGTGGCAATTGCGCATGGATGAGGTCGTCCGCCAGCTGAAGAGCGGTGACGAGCCACTCAAGGACATTATTTTGCGTGTCGGTTATTTGGACGTGCCGAACTTTATCCGCAAGTTCAAGAAGGAAACCGGGTATACACCGGGACAATACCGGAAGCTGTACGGGGCAGGCGAAGTCTCTGCCGGCTTGGATGAGGATGGAATTTAGGCAATCGTATGAATATAAAAATATCGACGTATTCTCCTCCTTGTGGTCAAGCTAAGTCATCACATCAACGCTAATCACAGGAGGGGATAATATGTCACATACAGGCTATCGTTCTAAATTATGAATTGAAATTCTCTTTCTGCGGACTTACCGAAAAACCTCTATTTGCTGTTAAAGTCCATGACACTATCCGTCAGAAGACTATTCCCTCGTCACAGGCTCAGCTACCCATCGAGCAGTTATCTTTATCGCTATCCCGCTTTACATTTTTGGGCATATATGGTATGTTTTTTACAACTCCAATAAACACGATAAAAGTAATAATTGAACCCACTTCATTTACTCAACTTAATTCCCCCCTGTTATTGAGCGCATAAGAATATCGAAAATAATATACACATTAACCATGAATGATCCCCTTAGACTTTCTTATCAAAGAACTTCATAAACGTTAGTTAGTCTGAATCGTTTATATCACACAAAGTAACGCATATGTGCTACTTCTCTTTTTCTTGCAGTGCTGAGCGTTCTAGTTCCACATTACAGAAGCACTCCGGACTTTTAAAGCTGAAAGAATACTGGTGGTAGGCGTTAAAGCTCATTTCTCCTTCCTTTTTCAACGTAAATAATACAGGGATTTGGGCTTGGTTTCCATATTTAACAATTAAAAAGGAGGCAAGTACAAATGAGGAGAAATATTATCGAAAAAACGTTAAGTATGTTGTTAGCTGTGCTTGTGATCAGCGGTGTCTTTTTCAGTGTAAATTCTTTTGCAACCGAAAGTAGTGCATTTCCTAGTAAGGAAGAGTTTCTGCAAATGGTAAGAAGTGATTTGAATTATGTAAAATACAAGAATAATTTACTACACGTTGAACCTAAGCTAGTGAATGATCTTCGTGATGAGAACAATAAACCATACGGCTATATTGCTCAATTTGAATTTGAATATGGGTTAGAGGTAAAGAATACAATTCAATTAGCTTCGCTCCTCACCTTTACCTATGATAGTAACAAACAAGAAGTCGAAACTTTCATAATAGACTATAGTAATTCATATTCTGATGGAAAAGTATACCTGAGAGATCATGCTGAAAGTATCCTGCATTCTTACGCAGTCAATGAAAACCTCAAAAAATATTTCTCGGCTATTACTAATGAAGCTCAAGAGTTACAAGAATTAAACAGCGATACTATCTTATCTGATACCTATTGCTGGCAATGTACAAAATATGAGGACAGAGGGGACAACTATGATGGAAAATGTGCAGCGATGGTAGGGACGGCCTGTATATTTGCAGACAAAGTGCCCTACGGAAAACTTATATGCGCCGGGGCAACAATTATAGGTTGTTACGTACCCCCGTATAAAATATGTGTAGAGGGGAGATGGAATAGCAGGTGTCCTGTTGAGGATTGAATATATTTCTGCTTTCACCTTTAAATAAGGGGATGTTTATGAACATTAAAGAATGGGCGCTTTCAATCGTTATACATGCCTTTTTAGGTTATCTATGGGTTCTTTTTGTTGAGCATGTCTTGGGCCTTGCTAATTCAATGGATAATATGATTTTAGGGGGTCTGATCCTATTATTAGGCACCTATTTGTTTTGGTTCACTGTAAATCGAATAACTCCGTTTAACAGCTACAAACTAACTCACCCTACTAAGGTTGCAGGTGTTATCTCTTTTGGATTGGTCGTCATCGTGCTTGTGTTTGTATGTAAAATCATAACCTGAACGATAAATGATAATAAGCAAAAGACAATCGGATTCGTGAAAGCTGCCGCAACGGAAGATACGAATAAATGTTGAATCGTCAGACCGCCAAGGATTATTTTCCGGCGGTCTCTTTGCGCGCTCGGGGGGCCATTGTAATCAGCAAATATGCAAATGTGTTGAATTTGTTGTGTTATCGCTAACATCAATTTTGACCAATTTTACACTAGAAAGCTGCTTGTTTGTAGTGCTCTCCAAATATTGAAAAGCGAGCAACCACGCGGGTTGAGAGCGCTTTTAAAATGACAATGCGGAATCGACATATTTACGGTACAGCAGGCGGATGCCTACAATAATACATGTAAGCGCTAGCAGGAACGAAACGGAAAATCGCAAGCACTGCCAGCGCAGCGACAATTATAGATACGCGAAACTTTGAAAGGAGGGAGTGGACACGATGCAAGGAAACGGACAAAGTGCCCTTTCAATGAACGTGGAACCGACAACTATAATTAAAAAGAAATCAACCTGGAGAAAAATGCTGCAAAACTGGGAGCTGTATTTGTTTATAGCACCTGCGTTTTTTTACTTCCTCATTTTCCACTATGGTCCGATGTACGGGATTCAAATTGCTTTCAAAAACTTTATCCCGGCAAAGGGTATTATGGGGAGCCCTTGGGTAGGATTCGATCACTTCGAACGATTTTTTAACTCCTACTATTTCTGGGATCTGTTGTGGAACACGCTCAGCATCAGCCTGTACGAATTGGCGATTGGCTTCCCGCTTCCCATCATATTGGCATTAGCATTTAACGAAGTGAAGGACGGCTTCTTCAAGAGAACTGTGCAAACGGTAACATACGCGCCACACTTTATTTCCGTGGTCGTTATGGCTGGTATTATCATTACGTTCTTGTCGCCTTCGTCAGGTATTATCATTCACATTCTGACTTTCTTGGGTATAGACGCGCCATCCTTCCTGACGGACCCGGCGTGGTTCAAGACTATGTACGTCCTGTCCGGTGTGTGGCAGAGTACGGGGTGGGGAACCATCATTTACTTGGCTGCTCTGTCCGGTGTCGATCCGCAGCTGCATGAAGCGGCGGTTATGGATGGTGCGAGCCGGTGGCAACGGATTTGGAACATTAATATTCCGACCATTGTACCGACGATTACGATTTTGCTCATTTTGAACATGGGCAGCATTCTGGGTGTTGGCTTCGAGAAAATCTTGCTGCTCCAGAACCCGCTTAACATGGAAGCATCAGACGTTATTTCGACCTTCGTATACCGTTCCGGTCTGATAGATGCTCAATACAGCTTCTCCACCGCTGTAGGCTTGTTCAACTCGGTGGTTAACGCAATCTTGCTCGTCACAGTCAACCAAATTGCGCGTCGTACTAGCGAAACAAGTCTGTGGTAGAAGGAGGGAGTGGCACATGGCTGCTGTCGTGAAAGAAACAAGATCGGACAAAATATTTATTGTATGCAACTATATTTATCTCTTACTGGCATTCGTAATTGTAGCGTATCCGCTGTTGTACATCATCAGTGCATCCATCAGCGATCCTAAGCTGGTCAACTCGGGTGAAATGTGGTTATTGCCGAAAGGAATTACGTTCGACGGCTACTTGAGAGTGTTTGAAAATGCCAAAATATGGTCGGGGTATAAAAATACCATTATCTATACGGTGATCGGCACGACAGTTAACCTGCTCGTGACCTTGCCTGCGGCATATGCGTTGAGCCGTAAAGACTTCATCGGTCGCGGCTTCTTCATGGCAATGTTCATGTTCACGATGTTCTTCGGCGGCGGTCTCGTACCGGGCTACTTGCTGATTAAGAACTTGGGACTCATCAACAGCATGTGGGCGTTAATTTTGCCGGGGGCAGCTTCTGTATGGAACATCATCGTGGCGCGGACCTTCTTCCAGTCCACGATACCGAAGGAATTGCAGGAGGCAGCGCATATCGACGGCTGTACCAACATGAGGCTGTTCATCAAGATCGTATTGCCGCTGTCGGCTCCAATTATCGCCGTTATGGCCTTATTCTATGGCGTCGGTCATTGGAACAGTTACTTCGGAGCTCTCATTTATTTGAACGAAGAGGCAAAATATCCGCTGCAGATGATTTTGCGCCAGATTCTCGTTCTGCAGGAAATGTCTGCGGAGACAACAGGTGCGGCGGTTAACGCATCGGTCGCTGCGGCGCTCAACAACAAGGCAGAGGTGGCTTCACTGGTCAAGTATGCGGTCATCATTGTCTCAACCTTGCCGGTAATCGCTGTCTATCCGTTCCTGCAGCGCTACTTCGTGCAGGGGGTCATGATTGGTTCCGTCAAAGGTTAATAGCTATATCTCCTATGCAATAGGTTGCCGAAAATGATAACCAAAGATTTCTTGTCTTTGATTATTATAAATATGCAAGTCCAAGAGGTATAATGATATTCATAAAAAGGGAGGATCTTGCAATGCAAAAGCTAAAAAAGACGTGGGCAATGCTGTTGTCCATGACCATGATCTTCACACTTCTCGCCGGTTGCGGAAGCGGGTCATCGGACACGCCTGCTGCTGGAGGCAACAAGAGCGGTGAAGAAACCGCAAGCAATGTAAACAAGGAAGGCTTCCCAATCGTAAAAGAACCGATCACATTGACGATGATGGGTCAAGATGCAGGTATTCAAAACTGGAAGGACATGGAGTTCTTTAAAAAGATGGAAGAAATGACGGGCGTCAAGCTTGAATTCCGCAACGCTCCAATCGACAGCTTTGATACAAAGAGAAACCTAGTATTTGCAAGTGGTGACTATCCGGATGTATTCTTCTCAGGACAACTGCAGGCTTCAGACGAAGTAAACTACGGCGGACAGGGCGTCTTGCTTCCATTGGAAGACTTGATTGAGAATTATGCGCCAAACCTTAAGAAAATACTTGACGATAATCCAGATATCCGCAAATCGATTACAACACCTGACGGTCATATCTATTCCTTGCCGAACATTGATTTGGATGCTGGCTGGTATCGCGGTCCAATGTGGTACAACGGCAAGTTCTTGAAAGCGCTCGGCATGGACAAGGTTCCGTCCACAACTGACGAATTGTACACCTACTTGAAACGCGTCAAAGAAGAGGATCCGAATGGAAACGGCAAACAAGATGAAATTCCGCTCACTTCCGTTAAACTGGACGATCTCCGTATGTGGCTGCTGGGTTCCTGGGGGATTTATAACGAAGTCATTTATGCCGATAAGGAAAATAAAGTCCACTATACGCCGATGGAACCAGGATACAAGGAGTATCTGACATTCCTGAACAAGTTGTGGAGCGAAGGATTGCTGGATAAGGAAACATTCTCGCAAACGGACGAACAGAAGAAAGCGAAAGGTAAAAACAACCAAGTCGGCTTGTTCGCTGACTACCATGCTTACTTCACATTGGGCGGAGAACCTAACATGACGGATCCAATGTACGCTCCAGTGAATAGTAACGTTCCGGCAGTAGCTGCGAAGCACCCGGGTCTGGCTAAAGGCGCATTCGCTATCACGAACAAGAACCAAAATCCTGAAGCTACAATTCGTTGGGTTGATTATTTGTACTCCGAAGAAGGTGCTGAACTGCTTAGCAATGGTCCTGAAGGCATCCTCTGGAAGTATGTGAACAAAGACGATCATACGAAGGAATGGTTGCCTGTACCAGGCGGCGGTGATCGTGAAGAATATCGGGCGACATTAACGCCTGACTATGCTACCGTTGTTCCAAAATTGTCGAATGACAATGTGAAGCGCGGTTTCGAGGGCGAATTCGAAGCATGGCTCAAAAAGGAAACGGCAGAAAAAATAGCTCCGATCAGTAAAGTGCCTTTCCCTAGCGTCTACTTGTCTCAGGAAGATCAGCAAGAAGCGTCCAGCTTGCGTTCCGACTTGGATACGTATGTGAAGCAAATGGAAGCGAAATTCGTAACGGGACAAGAACCTCTAAGCAACTGGGATAAATATATTGAAACTTGCAAAAAAATGGGCGGCGAGCGCATCGTTGAAATTTACCAAGCTGCCTATGACCAATGGAACTCCAGTAAGTAATAAAGTCGGGCCGGCAGATTTGCCGGCCTTTTAATTTCAGGCGCGCCCAGAGGCACGCATTATCTTGTTGGTGCAAGTCCAGCCGAAGGAGGGGCCAAGCCACCTTTGTAACTAGGGACCTACGTATGACGAAACCCGTGTGTAGAAGCGTATCGACGAAAGTACTTGTCAGAGACAGGGCGAGCAATATGCCAGGCCGTAACATGAAGTGAATCCTGCCGCGTCGTCAAAAAGGCCTCGCAAGAGGGACGAGAGGAAGCCGAGCCCCGTTTATATGGGCGAAGGCCAAGGAAACTGTATAGGCAGCAGTGAAGAATCCTCCGGCGTACGGGGATCGGCATGGGATAAAAAGATAATGCAGTGAACTGGGGAGACCCACCCCTGCACAGATATTAAAACTGTAAAGAGATACTCTATAAGCACAAAAGTGAAGTGAGTTATCTGCAGGAAGGGAGTCCGAGGGGCTCATATTTGATTATTATAGCAACTTCCATATTATTTTTTGGATAATCAAATTCTTCAAATTCTTCAAATTTTTCTAAAAAATATTGTCCTGTATCTAATATAATTATCTTATTATTCTCTAAAGTGGCTTTCATTTTTTTAAATCCCCCCTCACTGAGGGGAGATTTAATGACTATTACAACGGATTATCATACAACCAATATTCAGTCCCGCCATTATTATCATAACTTGAAGCCGTATATAAAGTATCTCTAAACCAACCTTTATCTAAGTATTCATAATCTCTTTTTATAGCTTTACATGCAGTCTTAAGTTCAGCTTTGTGATACCCTTTAACAGTATATTCAACACTAGGGCTCTAAAATTACCGGTTACTTCCTGATCATTTGTAGATTCCGCTGATGCGCTTAATGCAAACATATTAAACGCTAAAGCTAATGCAATTGAAGATATTTCAATACTTTTTTCATACAGCCATCTCAATATTTTTGAATTAATTACAAGAAAAGTATATACCATGTTTTATATTATATTAAGGAAAATATATAAAAAATGGAGCCGGGTGCTCCTAGTGAATTGAGATAAAATAGCTCTGCGAAATTCTCATGAATCTTTGGTAATCGTAACAAGGAAATAGGGTTTAGTTACGTGTGCATGTGATCCACGTTGCTCCCAGTCCCTTTTCACGCCTTTTTCTGATGTATCGGTGGTTTGCGAGAATAACCGGCACTACGTCGGATTTCGGATCGTTGTCATCGTTTTGTACCTCGTCGCTTGATGCTAAAGTATAACCTGGAAGCAACGATTCGCTAATCCAACTCGTACGTAGAATGTCCACAGCTACTAATGAGCACTACACTTGCCCTAATCTCTTGAAGCACGGTGCGACAAGGCAAATTCTCGCCCACTTTCTGTCCTGAACCCTGGAAATATTGTTGGAAGGTTGGACAGTGTGCTAGAACGGATTGGCGAACGGTTATTTTTTAATAAGCTTATATCAATCTTCGTCGGCGTCCGCTGCTGCCGCTGTCGCATCGGTGGCATGCAGCTTTCGGTATTGACCTGGGGTATACCCGGTTTCCTTCTTGAACTTGCGGATGAAGTTCGGCGTATCCAAATAACCGACTCGCACAATGATATCCTTCAACGGATCGCTGGTCGTCAGCAACTGCCGGATGACTTCATCCATCCGGCGCTGCCAGATATATTGCGAGAAATTGCTGCCTGTCTTCTCTTTGAATGCGCGGCTTAAGTAGGATGAAGAGATAGAGTATTTCTGCGCGAGCTGCTCCAGGCTAAGATTGTAATTGGCATATTGCTCATCGACATGGGCAATAATTTCATCCATGAGCGAATGCTGTTCGGATTCCGTTTTCTGTTCCACTTGTTTACAGATCTTGGATGCGAGCGAGCACAGCTTCTGTTCCAGCTCCTCCAGAGACTCGAAGGAAGTCAAGTTCGGTATATCATGAACGAACTCGTCCATGCCAAGCTCTGATGCTGATTTGAGCAGCGTGTTTAAAATGTCGAAGCAGATGCAACGCAAGAGCGACACGGACAACGACTGCATTTTCACATTGGCAAAAATGGTTCCGATCATTTGCACAGCGACGATCTCATTACCGTGCTTCAAGCTTTGGACGAGCTTGAGCAGCGCATCCTTCGGTATCCAGAAGGTGTCATTAGGCGTCTGGGATAGCTTCTCGAAGTAGGTCGTACTGCCCTTGCCGTTCGCCATGCGGCACTCCAGCGCGGAAGCTGCCTCAATGTAGGATTGATCCAGCAACGCTGGACTGGGATAGCTAGTGCCGATCCCGAATGACGGGATAAGGTGAGAGCTCTCCATCACGATGACGCGCAACGCTTCGACGATCTGCTCCATCCGGTAGTTCGGCGACAGCTTGTCTTCCTCTTCCCCGTACATATTGACGATAAGCGCGATCTGATCAGACTGCGGCAGCTCGACGCCGTAAGCGTGCGCCTTATATTCTGGAATTTCCACCTCGGTCAACAATTGACTGATTTCTTGGCGATCCTGAGCCGTTTGCGGTATGCCTGGATATTCGTCCCACGCCATAGCAATGACGAAGTGATGGCTGCCAGGCAGTTCGATGCCGAACATCTCCATTAGCCGCTCCGATTCCTGATCCTCAGGTGTCCCATGCTTCAAGAGCATAAGCAGGAACTGGTTCCGCGCATACGGTTCCTGGATATCGACACGGGTGCTGTACTCGTGCAGCATCTGGCGTATCCATTCCAGCTCGTTGCGTGATTTCGCCGGAGCTGGTGTGTTGGAGTCTGTGTTCAGCTTGGCGAATTCCATCAGATCATGGATCGGATGATATTGTCTCTTGGCCAGGAGGACAGCCGCCAAAATACCGGCCAAGACCACCACGACGAAGGCAAGCAGGAAAAACGTCTGGATATGGAAGACGCGCCCGAAAAATTGATCGCTCGGCATAGCGGTCACATACGTCCAGCCGTTCAATTCGGACTTGACCGCGACGACGGAATGCGGATTGTTGTCCAACGCCAAGCTGTGGATGCCAGGGCCCAGTTCTGTCAGGACGTGCACCTCATCTGCAGGAATTGCGGTCCCATTATTGTTGCGAGCCAGAACCCGGCCGTCTTGATCGAAAATGTAGCTATTGCCATTAAAGTCATTCAGGATGGAGTCCATTAGTCCCGTAAGCTTGGATTCTTCCATTAAATACAGTACGGTTCCATGCGGATACGAGCTGTTCGGTGTAACAGGCACGAGATAAGCGAGCAACGACTTCTTGAGGTGCATGTTCGTACTCACCGAGTCCGCCGGGCGAACCGTTGGATAAGTAACCTGATTCAAATCCTTGACAATGTCTTCTCGGCTCCAATCCTCGAAGAGGTACGATTGATCGAACATCACATCTAGGCTCGTTAACCCTCGGGAGGAATAAATGACATCGTCGCCGCGGAAATACAAGAAGACCTCGTCCAGTATTGAACTATTCGCCTTGTACTTGTCCAGCGCTTGAATCGCTTCGCGCGTATAGTAAGGATGGCGCACCATATATGGAGTCAACTGATCGTCGTAGGAAATCCGGGTGGCGATATCGCGCAGTTCGGTCATGCGGGCGTCGATATTTAGCTTGACTTGGTTCAATTGATTGACATTCGATTGTTCGATTTCAGAGCGCAAGTTATTGACGGCGTTCTGATAAATGAAGAAGGTCAGCACCACCAACGGGATGAGAAAGATTAAGACATACGAGAAAATGTACGTTAACAACAGCTTCGATTTGAAGTGATTCCAATTCATTTCCGCATCCCCCTGTGTATCATAGCTGTATACAAAAAAACGGATGTGTCCGACAACTCGTCGGTATCCGATAAAGTGCGCAAAGAGGCGAGGTTGTTATAAAAACGCAACACTTTTATTGTAAACGATTGCACCTGTAAAGGGAATGGCAAGGCTTATAATCCTCTTTTATCTAATTTTAAGGTTCACTTCAGATTTCTTTAATGTAGCTCTAGTATTCTGATTATGGACCGAATGACAGATGAGTTCTTGTAAAGGAGGGTTGCCAAGCAATCGATTATTGATCTTGGACCTTGGTTAGCCGGAGTCATCCGTTGCACAAGGAAATCCGTTTCATCTTTCTCATGGTTTACAGTTTACCCCTAGAACATATATAGGCCGCATCGTCTCGGAAGCGATGCGGCCCTTTTTTTGTTTATTCATTCAACAATATTATCTTACGGGTTCCACGCTATCGATCAGCAATTTGTCTTGCAGCACCGCTATGCGCTCTTCAACCTCCGACTCCATTAATTCCTCGAGGCTGTCGCTGTATTTGCCTGTTATGCCGATGTGATACCGTCCATCCGCCTCTTTCAGATTGACCTGCAAGGCGAATTGAATGGAAGTGAGCACGCCGAACGATTCCTGTTCTTTGAACGTGTATGTTCCGTCAGATCCCTTCTGAAAGTAGGAGTCAAATATTCGCAGAGCTTGTTCCCCGCTATAATAATCCTGCAGCGAGTCCGTGAGTAATTGTTTATCTTTCTCCGTCAATGTGAGACGCTGCGAGTAACGGAGCAGTTGATTTGTCCAATTCTCCACGTCCCGCAACCATAAGAATAAGGATATTTTGTTCGATGTTTGAAGCAGTTCGCCTGCTAGCTTGTCAGGAGCCGTCACACGAAGCACATCTAAAATAGTGGCGACCGTTACGGATGTGTTCTTCTGTTCCTTCGCGCCCGTTTGCACGGAGGCACTGCACCCTGCAATAAGCAAGATTGCCATACATACCGCAATTATTTTTTTCATTCTTCATGCACCTCGGCTCTGCCGTACCCATCAGAGGACGGGAATGGCAATGTTATTCTAATGTGATTCGAACGGAATGCCTTTGGCAACTCGTTCTTCCATGCTCATGTCAAGAATCTCCTCCATGCTGTAGAACACTTCAAGTTCATTGTCGTGATCGGCTTTTTCACCGGGGGCAGTGGAGGCAGGAACGTTATTTTTATATCCAGGAAAGAAGTTAGAGATTGGATCTACTGCAGTTGAAGAATTATCTGTCAAGCAAGCTCCGCTGCATCTTCTCGTTTCGAAATGCAAATGAACCCCCTGCGCTTGGCCCGAGTTTCCCATTTCCCCCAGCTTGGCTCCCTTTGCCACATTTTTATTTGTTGATACCACGGGGGTTTTGTTCATATGTGCATATCTGGACTGATAATTTGTATTATTAATGGAATGATGAATGTAGACAACCCATCCATAACTGGTGGACCAGCCGGCTCGCGCCACTTTTCCGCCATAGAAGGCCACGATAGTGTCGCCGGCTACGCCGGCCCTTCTGCCTCCGATATCGATGCCTTTGTGAGCAGCTCCCTTAAAACCTTGTGTGATTCGGGTTGAATCAGGCACTGGCCAATTGTATGTACTCGCTGCGGATGTCGTTGCAGAAAGGGAAGCAAAACTTAATGCAATCAGTGCGAACACAGCCACAAGGTTTCTTATCATAACGAATACCTCCTTTGTAGTTAAATTTACCCATATCATAATGGGTACTGCTTGTGTCTGTATATCATTTGTTTGGCTTAAATTTATTGAATGTTTTTATCGGTGAGTAGAGAATGAAAAGTTCTCTTGATGGGTTGAAAGCATGTGGTTTTTGATGTGCTTATCGACCAGTGGACGTTTACAGCGATTGGGATTTATAGTAAGGTGTTAATAAATGAATAGGGAATATTTGTATGTAAAATTGGGGCTCGAAAGAAGGTGATGATGTGGGTTCTGAGCTGAGGCGCGTAGGTGAATTGATTCACGATCATCGGAAGAGAGCAAGATACACCTTACATCAGTTGTCAGCCTTGTCAGGTATCCCGAAAGGAACGATATCGAAAATCGAGAGAGGCGAGACGAAGCACCCTGAATTGGGCACCGTTCTGGCGTTATCATCTCCATTATCGATTTCATATGAAGATGTTGTGAATCATTATGTTGTAATGGAGAAACGAAAAAATATTTTGCATCATATGCTGTTAGAGGCCGTTCGGGTTAGCGACATGAATATCATTGCGAAGGTAGCCGATCGTTTTCTAGAATGCGACGGTGTGGATAGTTATGACTTAGTAGAGGAACTCTACAACATAACCGGTTCGGTGACTGATGAAATGATCAAACTTGGTTTATTTGAAATTATCGCCAAATATGCCAGAGAGCACGGAATACAACCTTTTGTGGCGAAAGCTTTATTCCAAAAGTACTTGATTGAACGAAATGATTTCAGCAAACTGGATCTTACTTTTCAAGCCGGAACATATTTATTACTTTACGTCAATTTTTTATCGGAAGAAGAGAAGGTACTGTTACATTTCAAACTAGGTTTTAATGCTTACGCGCTGCAACTTTATGAGAAGTGCATCCATCTGTGTACTTATATCATTAAAGGGAATGATGGCGATCGTCTCACGAAAGCGCGTGCCCTGCTTCTTATTTGCAATTCATATTACTATTTAGGCGATTACTTTTTGGCGGAGCAGTATCTGTATGAATGTAAAAAGTACCCTTTCGCAGAAATACAAGAAAATGTTAAACTCACTGGTGCTTGTATACTGGGTAGAAAGGGAAATAGTGAGCAGGCCATATTACAACTTAAAATATGTTTAGATCAATCCTCACCAAATACTGCAATTCATGTTGTTAACGAACTTCTCGAACTATACCTCCAGAATAAAGATACCGAAGTAATAGAACACTTGATAGGAGATGAAACTCGAATACTGAACGCTCATTATTATACACCGTTTAAAAAATCAGAGTTGGCTTTATATTTTAAATTAAAAGCCGGTTATTTCATATTAATAAAGCAATATGAAGATGCAATTGATTGCTATATGTTAAGCGCACTGCATTATGTAGATGTAGATGCCCGTATCAGAGCGAATGATTGTTTCAATTTAATCGTATTTATATTGCCCATATGGGCACGGCAACAGGTGGTGCGTCATCCATTTAGGGGGAGGGCAGTAATCTTTGATTACTGTCACTTCCTTTTTTGTTCTCTTATTTAAGTCAGAAAATGTCTAAGTTACAAAGAAAATGTCGAAAGGTTTTGTGAATGGAAAATTGTGGCGAATAGACGAAACCTATTTCAAGGTTATTACACAATCAACAGATTACGAGGTTATCAAGAATATGAATTCATCTAAGTGATTCACTTAAGAAAGGTGGGTATGATTATTTCAAATCATATTCCCAATGAAGAGGAATCTATAATTGTTCATAAAATTGAAGAGCTGCGCCAACACTTAATAAATGCAGTATTAGATATCAACAGTTTCAATGATGAGTATGTTATTGAACTTAGTCAAGAGCTTGATACATACATCTTACAGCTTCAAAAAAAGAATTACTCTCTTAGACTAAAAGATAAGAGAAAAGCAGGACCTTAATCTGTAGTGAAATGAGGAAAGCAGATGTATACACTGAGAAGAAAAGATATATCTCCTTTTGTTCCTTAGTGTATTAGCATTTATACGGTATTGGTACGAATCAGAAAAGAAGAAGTTGTATATTTTATTCATCATGGGCATTGCGAAAAATAAAATTATTCAACAGTTATTCTGTCAAGTCTTCATGTATATTACTGTCCCGGGAGTTATGATGTGTTTATTCATTTCTATTTTTGATTCCGGATCATTTTTTAAACAAATGATATGGATCGTCATTCTTTTTCTGATTAGCGCCTGGTCTTTGTTAAGCCTGTTTCTCAGAGCTGCTTCTTCATCAAAAGGTGGTGCAATCAGCAAATGATCCTAAACGAACTGAAAATTTATTTAAAAAAGCATAAATTATTAACGATGGCTCTTTATCTTCAGCTTACTTTATTTTTTATCATTATAGGAACCTTCATTTCTTTTATCGAACAGCTTAATTACGAAAGTAATGGCCTTCAACAGATCTATGAAGGAAAGTCCATCTATCAATTGCTTGATGGTTATTATGATGGCGAAGAGTACCAGAATTTTGTTAGCCAACCGGGTTATCTCGAACGATTAAAAAGCTATTACAATGAATTAGATCATACAAATGATTTTGACTATCTAGCTATGTTCAATCACCATATCCTATTAAAGGATAATGGGCTACCTAATGAGTTTATTGAGGGTTATGAGCAAGGCAACAGGAAGTACCAGACAAAGATAGAAAATGCTACATTTACCGCTGTTAAATCGTTTCAAATGAATAAGCAGGCACTTGACTTTTTTGGCTTAGTTGCAGCAGAAGGAACGACTTGGAGTGAACATGATTTTAAGGGTTTCGAGGATACTGTACCAGTATTGTTGGGAGCTTCCTATCGAAATGTGCTTCACATTGGCGATGAAACTACTATCAATTTTTATAATAAGTCATTTAATATCAGAATTATTGGATTTTTGAAGGAAAACAGTAAGCTTTACTTTAATAATGATACGGAGTTTTACTTGGACAAATATATCCTGCTTCCTTATAGAGAGTATGATAATAAGCCTACTTCGGAAGTAGATGAATTATTCCAACAAGCTGTCTATTTTGCTATGATAAATGGCTACATTGTAACAGACAATGACCCATCAAGTAGCCAATCAATGATGCAGCGAATTAACGCGATTGCTCAAAAATCATCTATTGGAAGTTATTCTTTTATCGGTCTGAATCCACATTTCCTAAAATACAGGGGTTTAATGACCGTTTTACAAGAAGATAAAACCTTAGTCCAAACTGTATTTCTCTCTACAGCTCTATTAAATTTAATTATTATCATTATCATTTTATTTCTACAACAGAAAAAGAGATTATCATTTTTCGCCATTCATTATATCAATGGGGCTACTAAAGTTGGACTTATAAAAATGCAGTGGATCGAAATATTTAGTATTATACTGGCTGCTTATGTAACAAGCTTCATTGTTCTAGATCAGATTCTTAAAATCGGTGATTTTCAGACACAGTTTATTATGTTTTTAATTTGTATCTCTATGAGTATTATCATTTGCCTCTTGCTGGCGAGTAAGCTTTTGTTCCGCCCAATTATGAAAGATATCAATATCGGGGATTAAGGAGGTAAAAACCAATACGATGATTGAACTCGCAGGAATAAAAAAAAGATTTATGGATGGGAAACAGTATACGAACATCTTAGAGAATGTAAATATTCAAATCCATCAAGGAGAATCTATCGCTATTAAGGGTAAGAGCGGTTGTGGGAAATCTACTTTACTCAATATTTTAGCAGGCCTGCTTCCATTCGAAGAAGGTGATATGCTTTTTAACGGAACCAATATTTCACGGTTTACAGCAAAGCAACTGGCAGAATACAGAAGGAATCACGTTGCTTATATAACGCAAAAGTTCCACTTACTAGATGATCGAAATGTTTTCGATAATATTGCACTGCCACTGCAATATCTCAGGATACCTAGAGGAGAAATAAAAAGTAGGGTTGAAGAAGTTTTGCATGATTTGGATATGGAAAGTCACATCAAAAAAGACATAGCATCTTTATCAGGTGGAGAACGTCAGCGAGTAGCAATAGCCCGTGCCATAGTTAAAGAACCTTCAATATTACTAGCTGATGAACCTACTGGTTCATTGGATGAGGTAACCGAAGAATCTATATTAAGGATATTCAATGCCCTTCATCAGAACGGAATGACAATGGTGATCGTTACTCACGATGATACTGTTTCAAGTCAATGTCAACATATATATGAGCTTCACCATAAGAGACTGCATCTTGTGAATTAGTCGTACTACATATCATAAGAAGCAACAAGAAAATTGTATCAAAAAGTGGCTGGATAGACTCACAATAAAGAAGTAAAAAAAGATCGAACTCGTTAAGGGACTGACCCCATAACGTGAGACAAATTAAAACATCTTCGAGAGAATGCGACCGTGTCGTAAGATATGGAGACAACCTTGGAGGTGTTTTTGCGTTGGCAACAAGCCCACTGGAAGTGAAAATGCAGGCGATCAAGATGAGATTGGCAGGTGTTCCGGTACGAGAAGTCATGGATCAGCTCGGAATACGAAATGTGACACAGTTGAAAGTTTGGATGGCGTGATATCGAAAAGGTGAACTCCACAGACTGGAGCCAGGGAAACCTCGCGTATGGTTTGAAGAGGAGGGGCTAAAAAAAGTCCTTTTACTCTGGGCTTAATTTATTCAGTATGACTTTTATTTTATCTAAATCAAAATTATTTTCTATTGTATAATGATTTATTATATTTTTTTTATCCCTGTAATTAATTATTGTTATTTGACTTTTATCGTCGCTCAGAGCCAACAGATACCTTCTTTCACCTTGTACTCTTACATCTATCCAAATTTCTTTATCAGTAGTATTTTTACCTCTCTTCAAATTCATTTCAGACAATATCTCCAAAATTCGGTTGATATCCTTTTTGTCTTTTGTGATTATTTCATTCTCGTTAGAGGAAAAATAAAATTCTAAAGATGAAACTTTTTTGTCTTCTATATTATCCATAATTTCTTTCTTAAAAGTAGTTCTAGGATCCATTAAGTTTTGAATATCCTGAAAATTTAAGATAATGACCGTACCAATTAGTGTACAAACACATATAAGTAAACGACGTATCATAAAAAACCTCCATAACTTGTAATTAAAGTTTAACGAAATGATATTCCCCCTCTTCAAAGCCGATAGTATTTTTACGGGTAGATACCTTATAGTTTCGATACGGTAATATAAAAATCCTCCAGAAAAACCAATAAACAAGTAAAAATACCGTTTCTTGGCCTTGCTTGTTATTGTTCATGCTTTTATTTAGTTCAGTTAAACTTTGTATTGTCTGCTGTAGGGAATCAATTTTCTTTTCAAAAGTAAAATTGTTTCATTATTCATGCAACGGAAACATGACTTGTTTCATGGAAAAAGGGACGTTTCTCATTTAGTTTTCACGGAAATATAGCTTAAAATAAATTAACTCTTTTCATTTATGTCGATGTGTGGTTTAATGTGAATGAAACATGTTTCATTTATTTCAGATTTCTGTTTCATGGCAATGTAGGGGGTATTTCGTGGCCAATATGAAGGATGTCGCAAAATTGGCTGGTGTATCTCCAGCAACTGTATCAAGAGTATTGTCGAATAAAGGCAACACATCGCAAGAAACACGGGCTAAAGTCCAAAAGGCGATACGGGAGACGAATTATGTGCCTCCTGCGGGCGCAAAGCCTGCGTCTACCAACAGCAGGACCATCTGCTTAACCATCGCAAGGAACTCGATGGACATTTTCGGGAACCCGTTCTTTGACAGTGTGCTGTACGGGCTATCGAGTGCAGTCGAACAGCATAACATGGATTTGCAGTTTGCTGTGTTTCATTGTGTGGAGCAGCAGATACAGAAATGCTTGCGATTGTACAAGCAACAGAAGGTAGACGGATTCATATTGACCGGGGTGCTATCTATCGACAAGGAGAAGCTGTTGAAAGCGCTTCATGAGGAGCATATTCCCTTCGTGCTAATCGGACGCACGTTCCATCACGAGGTGTTCTCCGTGCATAACGACAATATGCGAGACGGATATATGGCTGCCAGACATCTTATTGAAGCAGGGTACCGGAATATCGTCGTATTTACACAAGATACGCAGCTGGACGTATTTGGGGCGCGAATTTCCGGTTACAGACAAGCCGTGCAGCAATTCGGGCTGGACGTCGGCCCTAATCGTATCGTTCAAGTCGGTGCGGAAGAAGACGACATTATGGAAGCGCTGCAGCACTTGCTGGATGAAGGAATTGCCTTCGATAGCGTTATGGCGACAGATAGCGTGATGTCGCTCAGCGTATTGAAGTTCTGCCAGCTTAAAGGATTGCGCGTGCCGGAAGATGTGGGGATTCTCGGATTTAATGATGCGCCATATCTAGTCAAAGTGTCTCCGACGCTAAGCTGTGTGGAGATGAATGGGGCTAGCTTGGGAGCGGAAGCATTCCATTTATTGAATGAGATTATTGATCAGCCTCAAGCGATGAGCCTTAAAAAAAATGTAACGCTGCCGTCAGAATTAGTTGTTCGCCAATCGACCGACAGGTACGAATTCAAGGGCGAATAAGGCACAGCCGACATAAGAGCAAAGGTGTTCGGCAGCAGATGTAAGCGGAAATATAAAGTAATTGAAGTTAGCAAGGGAGCGATTATGGAACTTTATCTTGTGCGGCACGGGCAGTCGGTCGGCAATACGATGCCGGACCGGGATATGCCTGATTCGCCTCTAACAGAGCGTGGCCTCGTACAAGCCGGACACGCGGCGATGTATTTACGAGACAGAGGCATTACCGCCATATTCGCCAGTCCGTTAATTCGGGCGATGCAGTCGGCGCAGCCTCTGGCCCAAATGCTTCATTTGCCGGTTCAGGTACGGAAGGAATTATACGAAGTGAGAGAAGGCGACCTGTACATGGGGCCTTCACTGGAATCGTTACTGGACTACGTTCCGGAAGCGACATTCCAGGACACGATAGAGAAAGACGGATGGGTGTATCCGGGAGGAGACTATCACGAGCTCGTCGTACAGCGTGCGCGCGAAGTGCTGCGGCAGCTGCGAATGTGCGGCGAGGAGCGGATTGCGGTATTCTGCCATGGGAACTTCAACGAGTATTTGATTCGTGAGGCGTTAGGTATCGCTTCATCGGCGCATATTCGATTCCCCCAAGCGAATACGGGTATGAACCATATCATTTTCCGTGAGTATGCAACAGAGCTAATCAAGTTGAATGATACGACTCACCTTGAAGCCGGTCAACTATCCTATCAACAGAGCAGCGTATAAAAAGAGAGCTGCCCGCCAAGCGGATGATGATTTCAATGAAGAGGAGAACATCTTACTATGCACTTATATGTAATTCGACATGCGCAATCGACGATGAATATTGGACAGGGAGGCGGACCGAACTGCAGCTTGTCGGAATTAGGGCGATGGCAGGCGGATCAAATCCCGCCCTTTTTCGCAGATATTCCATTGCAGGCTATCTTCTGCAGCCCGTTGCGCAGAGTGATTCAGACGGCGACACCGCTCGCCAAGGCCAAAGGCTTGGACATCGTGCTTATTCCCGAAATGTCTGAAATTTTCAATGAGGAATGGAAAGACTATCGCGATTATGATTGGGAAAGCTGTGAGCAAGTGCTAACGGAATTCCCGCATGTGCAATTTGCAGACTACCAAGATGTAAAGCAAAAGTGGTGGCCGACTTGGCCGGAAAATCATGCAATTGTACGAAAGCGCGTACAAAAGTTTTTCGATGCGAAGCTCAAGGCTTACTGCGGAACGGAAGCGCATATTGCCGTATTCGGACATGGCCAGACGACTGCAGATATGAAACAAATCGCCAATCCAGGCGACACCTATCCCGTGTACAATGCGGGTGTTGTGCAATTTATTCTTGATTCGGAAGGCAAATGTGAATCGGTAACGTTGCATAAAGACCACCTCGGTCAGCACGTGTACGAATAAAAAACGACATTCATTTCAAGGGGGACAACTAAATCATGGCTAAGAAAATGGTATTGCTGCTGCTCTCATTGTCTGTCATCTTGTCACTTACTGCTTGCGGTCCGAAGCGCGACGCTGAACAAGCGAAGCCGAATGCGGACACGAATCAGCAGCAACAGGAAGGCGACATGCCTGCAAAACCGGACAAGCTTAAAGTATGGGGGGCGGAAAATGAGCCCGAATTAAAATCGCTGCGGGCCATTACGGCGAAGTTCACGGAGAAGACCGGCATTGAGGTCGAGGTCATTCCGTTCAACCCGCGCCAACAAGCGAAAGCCTTTTCACTCGATGGTCCTTCAGGCCGTGGTCCTGACTTATGGAGCGCAACGCATAATTCGATGGGCCGCAATGTTCTGCAAGGCTTGGCTGAGCCATTCAAAATCAGTGAGGAGCAAATTAGCCAGTATTCTCCAGAAGCTATTCAAGCTGTTACGGTGGATGGCCAAATTTATAACATGCCGATGGTTGTCGAAACGACAGCATTGTTCTATAACAAGGAGCTGATGCCGAAAGCTCCTGAAACGTGGGAAGAGTTGGAGAAATTCGCGGTTGAGTTTACGGATGCGTCGCAAGATAAATACGGCTTCTTATTCGATGCAACGAATTTTTACTACTCTAACATGTTCTTACAAGGCAATGGCGGTTACATTTTCGGATATGACAAGGATAAAGGTTACGACGTCGATGATATCGGATTGAATAATGAAGGCTCCGTAAAAGGTGCAGAGCTGGTGAAGTCATGGTTCGAAAAAGGGCTCATCCCGGCATCGATAAATGGAGACGTCCTTGATGGATTATTCAAGGAAGGGAAAGTAGCAGCCGTCATCTCGGTTCCATCGTCGATCAAGAACTATGAAGATGCGCTTGGAGACAAGCTTGGCGCAGTTCCGCTGCCGAAGCTGGCCAACGGCCAACGTCCTCCTTCTTTCCTCGGTGTGAAAGGTCTGGTGCTGTCTCCTTTCTCCAATCATAAAGAATGGGCTACCGAACTGGCCTTGTTCATTACGAACGATGAAAACGGGGCGAGCCACTTCCAAGCTGCTGGTGAAATCCCAGCGCGTCCTGGCATTCTTGAAAGCGATTTAGTAACGAAGCATCCGTATTTCTCGGCGGTTGCGGAGCAAGCGAAATACGCTACGCCGACACCGAACAATCCGGAAATCTCCCAAACATGGGAACCTATGAAAAATGCGCTCGTCTTCTTGACGAAGGGACAGAACACCAAAGAGGTGTTGGATGAAGCAGTCGTTCAGATTAAAGAACAAATCGCCATTAATAATGCAAATAAATAGGACGTAATGTCGAGTTGGGATACTCTTGCGTATCCCAACCCGCATCATGACGCTGCAACGGATGTAAATGAGGAGGCTTGATTAGATTGGGAGAACAACATGCGCGAACCGACAAGCCGCAAATAAGCAAACATAATCCGAAATTGGCGATGCTGCTATCCATCATTCCGGGATTGGGGCAATTGTATAACCGAAGATATATGAAAGGTTCTCTATTTTTGGTTTTATTTTTGTCGTTTCTGGTCGCATTCGCCGATTTTTTGAATATTGGTTACTGGGGGTTATATACGCTGGGAACGATTCAAGGTGTTGATGATTCCCGGTCACTGATTATTCAAGGCATCATCTCCGTTATATTGACGGTGTTTCTCATCCTGTTTTATTGGATCAACCTAACCGATGCGCGGAACGAAGCCCGCAAGATTCGCGAGGGCTGGAGGATTACCTCGATTCGTGAAGGATTTAAGCAAGCATGGGATAGAGGGGTTCCGTACGTGCTCGTGGGACCGGGGATTTTCATGATAATTTTCGTGCTTATTTTGCCGCTATTGTTCATGGTTTCTTTGGCGTTCACGAACTATAACATTTATAACTCGCCCCCTCGCTTTCTATTGGATTGGGTAGGACTAGACAATTTCAAAAATATTTTTGCGGTTCCGATTTGGCGGAATACGTTTTTCTCGGTCCTATCTTGGACGATCGTGTGGACGTTTGTAGCGACGACGCTGCAGATTTCGCTGGCGCTGTTCTTAGCGGTCATCGTTAATGACAAGCGCGTGAGATTTAAAAAGTTTATTCGGACGATGCTCATTTTGCCGTGGGCGGTGCCCGCATTCGTCTCCATTCTCGTGTTTGCCGCCATGTTCAACGATCAATTCGGAGCGATTAACCGGCAAATACTGGCCCCGTTCGGCTTATCGATTCCGTGGATGTCTGATCCGCTATGGACGAAAGTTGCGATTATTATCGTGCAAGTATGGCTAGGCTTCAGCTTTGTGTTCGCCTTGTTTACAGGTGTGCTGCAAAGTATTTCGAGTGACTGGTATGAGGCTGCAGAGGTCGACGGAGCAACCAAATGGCAGAGATTCCGCTTTATTACGCTTCCACACGTCTTGTTCGCGACTGCGCCGCTTCTCATTATGCAATATACAGGCAATTTCAATAACTTCAACCTGATTTACTTGTTCAACCAAGGTGGACCTCCGGTTCGCGGCCAGACGGCAGGTTCGACGGATATCGTTATCTCGTGGGTATACAAGCTTACTTTTGAAACGTTGAATTATAATATGGCTGCGGTCATATCCATTATCCTTGGTCTGATTGTGGCGACAGTCGCCTTTTTCCAATTTAGGAAGACTCGTTCGTTCAAGGAGGAGGGTAACGTCTAATGAGTGCGAAATGGAAATCAAGACTGGAGCTTACCGGGATATATACATTCATTCTGTTCATGTTTATCGTCATTATGTATCCGCTTATATGGGCTTTAGGTGTCTCGCTTAATCCAGGTACAAGCTTATACAGCGCCAAGATTATACCGGAAAATTGGTCGCTTGAACATTATTCGTGGCTCTTCATGGACCCTAGCAGCCAGTATGCGCTGTGGTACAAAAATACGCTCATTGTGGCTAGCTGGAAAACCGTGCTGTCGCTCATCGTGACGACATTTTTAGCGTATGCGTTCTCCCGTTATAATTTCAAAGGGCGCAAGCATGGCTTGTATGCGATCTTGTTGATCAAAATGTTCCCAGTGCTTATGGGGATGGTCGCGCTATACATTTTGCTGAACATTTTGGGACTGCTGGATACGTTGGCAGGCTTAATCTTGATTTACGTCGGGTCGTCGATTCCGATGCATGCGTTTTTGATTAAAGGTTATTTCGACACGATACCGCGTGACTTGGATGAATCTGCGAAAATTGACGGCGCAGGGCATTTCCGAATCTTCTTCCAAATTATTTTGCCGCTGGCAAAACCGATTTTGGCTGTCGTCGCCTTGTTTAATTTTATGACGCCGTTTATGGACTTTTTGCTGCCGCGCATCGTCATTCGCAGTTCGGAAAACTATACGCTTGCCGTTGGCTTGTTCAATCTGGTCAATCAGGAATTCAGCAACAACTTTACCCGTTTTGCCGCGGGATCCATGCTGATTGCGATTCCGATTGCTGCCGTATTCTTGTTCCTGCAGCGGTTCCTCATTTCCGGCTTGACGGCGGGCGCGACGAAGACCTAACAGATATTAGGCTGGCATTAGGATTGGCGGGAGAAAGGGGGAGATGGGGTGGCAAGCCCTTGGATCGCGGATCCAGCAAGCATATGCTTACGGCTTATTCTCTCGCTTGTGCTCGGAGGAATTATCGGTTTTGAGAGAGAGTTGAATCAGCACGCCGCTGGATTCCGCACCAATATATTGGTATGCATCGGTTCTACACTCATTATGCTGCTGTCCATCTATGGCTTTAACACCTTCGTCGATGAACCGAATGTCCGGCTCGATCCGGCTCGTCTTGCTGCGCAGGTCATTAGCGGCATCGGGTTTCTCGGCGCTGGAACGATCATTCGTACAGGAACCTCGGTAAAAGGGTTGACGACAGCGGCAACGCTCTGGGTGATGGCCGCGATTGGCTTGGCGGTGGGTGCGGGATTTTATTTTCCGGCAATTTTGACGTGCGGGCTCGTCTTTGTCTCCTTACAAGTGCTGAACAAGGTAGAACTTCGGTATCTCGTGGCGAATAAAGCCCATTCGGTCCACATTATTTCTGCTGGCGGCACCGAGACGCTAGGCACGATATCGGAGCAATTGCTCGGCGAACGGATAGAGATTAAGAAGTTGAACGTGGAAGATGGCACAGTGGACGCCGCTGCAGCGCGGGAAGAGATAGAGCCGCTGCCGCCGTTGCACATTACGATGACGGTCGTGCTTCCTAAGCAAACCCCGATTTGCAAGTTTGTCGAACGGCTGAAAGCGATACCGAGTGTGAAGGCGGTCAAGGTCGATTGAACAAATGATGAGGAGAGTGGGAGTGGGAGGATTCGATGCAGGTGTTCGTGATCGATTGATTGAATTGCAGTGGTAATGCGACAAGACGCCGGGAGTATCGTATCTCGGCGTCTATTTCCTATATTAGGCCTTGGATAGACTGCTTCTTCGCTGTGTGGATTGGCGCACGATGAGCTCTGAAGGCAGAGTGACCGTTTTATTTTTGTTAATGCGATCGGGGTCGTCCAGCAGCTCGATTAGCATTTCAAGCGCCTCTAATCCGAGGTGTTCTCCTCGAATGGTGGTACAGCTAATCGATGGTGATATTTTATTGAGGAATGCGGCGTCATTGAAGCCAATAATACCGACATCTTCCGGCACGCGTAAGTTGCGATCGCGGCAATATTTCAGCACACCGAGCGCCATGACACTATCGGCTGCGATGATTGCATCAAATGCTCTGCCGTCAGAATTGTACTGGTCCAGCGCCTCCATCATGTGCGATTCTTCCGAACCGAACAAGATAACGTTGTCGTCGCCAGCCTCCAAGCCATTGTTATGCAGTGCCTGCTTATATCCCGCAATCCGATCGCGCACAACATCCAAATCCAAGCTTTCAGTCAAAAACAAAATGTGTCGGTATCCTTCATCAATTAAATGCTGCGCGGTTACATATCCGTCACGGAAATTATCGCTATGGATACAAAAGATGTTGTGTTGCAGACTGCGGCCGATCATGACAAACGGAACGGAATGCTTCTGCAGGTTTTGAATGAGCGTGCTTTTATCTGCTGATAGCACTCCCGACAAAATAAAACCGTCCACTCTTTTATCTTTATACAATTTCAAACATTTTTCGACCTGTTGCTCGACAGAACGAAATGTGGAAATTTGCAAGTCGTATCCGTATTTTTGGGTAGCGTTGGATAAGCCTAGGAGCACATTGGCATAGTATGGATTTCCGAAAATTTCACTGGGATCACGTGCGATCGTATAGCACACGGTTCGAGGTCCGGCTGCCGGGAACCTCTGCTGTGTATTTTGATTGGGTACGTATCCGAGCTCCTGTATCGCTTTTGCCACTTTTTCGTTCACTTCGGAGGATGTGTTCCCCTTGCCCGTAAGCACCCGCGATACGGTCGCTGGTGACACACCTGCTGCACGTGCTATCTCTCTCACAGTTGGCAAGTTCCCACCTCCTATTCTTCACGGAATTATCGTTGAGCATCACTATTATTTAATCATATATTGTAATACGGTGAAAGCGCATGGAAGGTCCATTGATATTTCAGCATACAGTCAAACAAAAAGCTGCCGTCTGCGATAATACGCAACACGAGCAGCTTATTTATGTTATTTTGCTGTATGAAAGATGAAGCTAATGTGAAAGATTAGATCTTCCCGAGCACTTTATCTACTAGACCGTACTCTAACGCTTCCTCCGCCGACATGAAGTAATCGCGATCCGTATCTTTTTCAATCCGTTCGAGAGGCTGCCCCGTGCGATCGGCCAAAATATGATTCAGCTTGTCGCGCATCTTCAGGATGCGGCGCGCCCGGATCTCAATATCCGTCGCTTGCCCTTCGGCACCGCCGAGCGGTTGGTGAATCATAATTTCACTATTCGGTAGCGCGAACCGCTTGCCTTTCGCTCCGGCATTCAGCAAGAATGCGCCCATCGAAGCGGCCATACCTACGCAAATCGTAGATACGTCCGGCTTAATATGCTGCATCGTATCGAAGATGGCCATGCCGGCCGTGATGGATCCGCCTGGACTGTTGATATACAGATGAATGTCTTTCTCCGGGTCGTCAGCAGCCAAGAAGAGCAGCTGTGCGATAATCGAATTCGCTACTACGTCATTGACTTGAGTTCCGAGAAAGATAATGCGGTCTTTCAGCAGTCTGGAATAAATGTCATAGGATCGTTCTCCTCGATTCGTCTGTTCGACAACTACAGGAACGTAACTCACGATAATCCCTCCTCAGCTTCCTTAACTAGAATATTAACCAAATCTTGGACCGTTAAACGTAAGTCGGGTCCAATGAATCATGAACTATAGCCATATCATAACGAATTTTTTTTAAAAAGTCAAAGATGGTCAAACTATTTTTTTTGTTTACGAAATAGGGACAAATGTGTTCCTATTAACAAAAAAAGACATGCCGCTTATGTTATCATTTTTTGCAGTGTATTTGTATGGGTACAAAAAATGAGCATCAAAAAGTGAACGTTTCCATGCCATGAGCTTGTGACCTAGAATGGGGACACAAAGGAGGTGACGTCAATGTCAGCAAGAGCATCCTCTTACACTCCGGACATTCAGGCAAGAGGGAACGGAATATGGAGCCACATATGGAAGGTGTTTTGGAACGAGAGGTTTTTGTGGCTGATGGCGCTGCCAGGCCTATTGTTTTTTATTGTGTATAAGTATCTTCCGATGCTTGGTGTAGTAATCGCCTTTAAGGATTACAATTTGATGCTTGGCATTTGGGACAGCAAGTGGGTGGGCCTGAAGCATTTTTACCGCATATTTGAAAATCCGGATATCGGCCGCATTTTTTTGAATACTCTCATTATTAGCTTCTATCAAATTGTATTCGCTTTCACGATTCCGATCTTCTTGGCGATTATGATTCATGAAGTATCCAAAAGGTCGTTCAAGCGCGTGCTGCAGACCGTCTTCTACATGCCTCACTTCCTGTCTTGGGTTGTCGTGGCCGGTATCTTCTACCTGATGTTCCAAAGCGACGGTGCCGTGAACAACATGTTGCTGGATATGGGGTTGTCGAAAATCGATATTTTGTCCAATTCGGACAACTTCCGGTTCATGCTGGTGCTGCAGGTCATCTGGAAGGAGTCGGGCTGGGGCACGATCATTTACTTAGCGGCGCTCTCCAGCATCGATATGGAGCTGTATGAAGCGGCGAAGATGGATGGTGCCGGACGGCTGCGCCAGATATGGAACATCACGTTGCCGGGCATACGCAGCACGATTGTTGTCCTGTTCATTTTGCGGCTGGGCAGTGTGTTGGATGTCGGCTTCGAGCAAATCTTCCTGATGCTGAACCCGTCCGTCAGGGACGTCGGGGAAGTCATCGAGACGTATGTGTATCAAGCGGGGGTCGTCAACGGCAATTTCAGCTTCTCGACGGCGGTCGGGCTGCTGAAGGGCTTGATTGGGCTGATTATGATTTTCGGCGCCAACAAGCTGGCGAAACGCATGGGGGAGCGCGGCGTATTCTAAAACCGGTTGCTTCCGCCATTTGTAAGTGCTTACATCATAGAATACCCATCATGATTCAACAATGAACCTAGGGAGGATGTAATCATGAAATTACCGGGTAAAAAAGTGCTGTCTTTCATTTTGGCGTGCTCAATGGCGGCCAGTATGCTGGCGGCTTGCGGCAACGGCGGCAAGGAATCGAATGCAAGCGGAGATCAGAGCACGGGAGATGCCGGCAAGAAGTACAGTGTCTCGGCGATGAACATTTTGTACGGGGCGGCGCCTCCGACGACGAACAGCACGGGCATTAAGGCGATTGAGGAAAGATACGGCATTGAGTATAAATATATTCCTGTGGCAGCGGGCGATTACACGAATAAGGTCGGCGTTACAGTGGCCTCGGGGGACATGCCGGATATGATGCTGATGGAAGATCCGAACGCCAATTACTTCAACTGGGCGGGGAGCGGCATGTTTTTGCCCATCGAAGATTACATCAAGGATTATCCGAATTTGAGCAAGATTCCGCAAGAAATCTGGGACATGCTGACGTATGAAGGACATATTTACGGCATTCCGCGCTTGCGCGGCATTCCGTTCCACGCGATGGTCATTCGTCAAGATTGGCTTGATAAGCTGGGCTTGAAGATGCCGACCAATTACGATGAGCTGTATGAAGTGATGAAGGCCTTCACGCTTAACGATCCAGACGGCAATGGCAAAAAAGATACGTACGGCTTCGCATTGGACGGCACGTTCAGCGGCTTCAACGGCCTGTTCGGCTCTTACCGGGCGCTCCGGTTCGGCTGGTTCGAAGATGGCCAGGGAGGCATCACGCACGGGTACCTGATGCCGAACGCGAAGGATGCGGTGTCATACCTGGCAAGAGCTTATAAGGATGGCCTATTCAGCCCGGACTATACGATTAAGAAAGGCACACAGGCCGATGAGGATTTCTTGACCGGCAAAGCAGGCATTATTGGCAACTGGGCGTATACCGCTTTCAGCAAAGCCCGCTTCGACAAAGCCTATAGCGTCAACAAAGACTTCCGTGTCACTTCGGTTCCGCCGTTGACGGGTCCGGACGGCTATAAGGGCTATGGCAAGTATCACGGTTTCTATGGGTTCTTCGTTATGCCGGCAAGCCTTGGCAAAGATGAGGATAAGGTGAAGAAGCTGCTCTCCATTCTGGACGATCAGATCGGTGACGAAGGGGCCGAGTTCATGAAGTGGGGCGTGGAGAACGAGCATCATAAGCAGGAGAACGGCCAGAACGTCCTGACCGACAAAGGCTTGACCGAAGGCACAGGTAAATATGTGCTGACCAACCACGCGGCAGAGGGAGAATGGATCTACAACCCGGATGATTGGGACGAATTGAAGAAAATGAAGGATGAGAACTTCAAAGTCGCCTTAGAGGGCGAACCGTACAGCGATCAGTCGATTGGCCTCTTTTCGCCGACATACAGCGAAAAAGGAAAAGAACTGGATCAATTCCTGACGGATCAAGTGAACAAAATCATTCTTGGCGAGCGCCCGGTGGACGATTACGACAAGATCATCCAAGAGTGGAAAGGCAGAGGCGGGGAACAGGTCATTAAGGAATTCAACGAGGCTTACCAGAAGCGCAAGCAAGGCTGATGGATAAGGCTAGGCAATAGCACGTTGCCGTCGTGCGGATTGGCTTGAACGCGTGCGGCGGCATGAAAGGAGTGAGCATCATTGTTACAGCGCATGAGGAGCGGGGATCGGTGGTTTAACGCCATCAACATGACTTTGCTTACTGTTTTGGCCGTGGTCACGATACTTCCGATTATTCACGTATTCGCGATGTCGTTCGCAACGACGGAGGAATCGCTGTCAGGCCGGTTCATCCTCTGGCCGTCGACATGGACGACCGAGGCATACCGTTACATCTTTGATACGGGCGTATTCTTCATTTCCTTGAAAAACACGGTGTGGCTGACCGTTATCGGGACGCTCATCAATGTCATCCTGACCGCACTGCTGGCCTATGTGTGCTCCAGACCGCAGTTCAGCGCCCGGCGTGTCATTATGTTCATGGTGCTGTTCACGATGCTGTTCGGCGGGGGCATGATTCCGACGTACCTGGTGGTCAAGGGGACGGGCTTGATTAACTCTTTGTGGGCGCTCATCCTTCCGGGAGCGATTTCTGCCTTCAACATGCTGGTCATGCGCGACTTCTTCGAATCGCTGCCGGAGAGCGTCATCGAGTCGGCCCGCATCGACGGCTGCGGAGATTTGCGAATTTTGGGCCATATCGTATTCCCGTTGTCGCTGCCCATTTTAGCGACGTTCACTCTATTTTATGCGGTGGGGAACTGGAACCAGTATTTCTCTGCGATTTTGTATTTGAACGACCCGGACAAATGGCCGCTGCAAATTCTGTTGCGTCAAGTGGTGCTCATCGGACAGGCCGATATCTTTTCCAACCTGGATCCGAATGTTCCGCTCCCGCCTTCGGTATCGATTCAGATGGCGACGGTCGTGCTGGCTTCGTTCCCGATCGTCGTGCTCTATCCGTTCTTGCAGCGTTATTTTGTGCAGGGGTTGACACTTGGCGCGGTAAAAGGATAGTTAAAGTGCTGAGCAGCAGGCGTTCCGACATTACGCCTGCTGCTTATTGGCTTGGAGGTGTAAGGGCACCGTGAGCTCGGGAAGCGATCCGGAAGCGGACCGCGACGGAAGCTTAACGGCGCGACGCGCGAGCTGCCAGGCGTCCGGCTATTGCTCTGACATGTGCTTGCGATATTGCCCCGGTGTCGTTCCCGTCGTCTTCTTGAACGTGCGGATAAAATTTTGCACCGACGTATAGCGAAGCTTCTCGGCAATGTCCTGAATACGCAAGTCGGTATGGAGGAGCATGTCCTTCGCCCGATCGATGCGATACGTAATGACGTAGTCTACGAAGTTGCGGCCTGTATGCTTCTTGAATAATCGGCTGACCTGGAACGTATTCAAGCCGATGGCATCTGCGCATTGCTGCAGCGAGATGTCTTGGTCGTAATGCTCATGGATGTAGGTGACGATGCGTTGGATAAGCTCTGTATGCTTCGGATGAGCCTGTTCATCGAGCGCCACCTTCAGCCGTTGGAACACTTCCTTAAGGAAGAACGCTTCCACATCGCCCAGCGTCTGCTGCGCGGACAAGCTGCTGAGCAGCAGATGCTGCAGCTCCGGCTTGAATTCCATGCTGTGATGCTGCTGCATACAGCGGAGAATCGAGCCCAGCAGCTGGGAGAAGAAGCCGTGCACCGAATCTACGGAGAAGACGGCACCTTCCTTCAGGCCTTCCATGAGATGGATGAATTCGGTCTGCGCGGGCTCGAGCTTCGAAGCTTTCAAGCTGTCCACAATCTTGTAGGTGGACTCTGCAATATCCTCCAGCTGGATGCTCATGGCAGGGTCCAATTCATGAATGAAGATGGCCTGATCTTCGTGCAGCACGAACCGGTAACGTGAAGCTTGTTCCGCTTGCTTGTAGGCGTCAGGGAGTCCGCCGAGTCCTTGCAGAGAATAGGAGACGGACAAGGTGACGGTTAACTGCAGATACGTCTCAATGGCATGCAGCAAGTCGGCGCTGGCTTGCTTCAGCACCTCCGGCTCGAGCGGTTCCTGACTGGAAATAAAGACGGCGAATTGTCCAGGCTTCATCATGAGCGAGTGCGCCTGACCATAACGCTCAGCAAGCTCGAGCGCCATATTTTCTACGGCGAAGTAGAGCAAGTATTGATCATCGTGCGGATATTTGGCATGCAGCTTCCACGTATCGAAGGTGAGCAGCATGATAGCGATATAGGAAGCATCCTGACCGTACTGAATGTCAGCGCGCGCATCGTGCTCTTGGATGCTGCCGAGCAAATATTGATGCAGCGTATGCTGCTCCATCTTATCCCGATAGCGGCTCAGGCTGCTCTCGAGCTGCTGGTTCTCGCGTATCATCGCTTCGATGGCCCGGTGCACCTGCTCCATTTCATTGCATCTTTCCTGTCCTGCTGGCTGATCTGACGAGCGGAGCGGCTGAATGGCCTGGGTCAGCTTGCGGACCGGACGGTACAAGTTAGATGCTGCGCGCAGAGACAGGAATGCGGCGATGGCGACGAAGCTTAACGAAATGCCGATGGTTAACCATTGCACCTGATTCGCGCTTCGGTTCAGCTCGTCTTCCGAGATCGCCGATATGTAGTACCAATCCTGATTCCGGGAAGGCAGAACGCTTAGGACGGAGGAGACTCCATTCAGCCGGGTGCGAATCTGTGCCAGCGGCTCGGCGTTCTTGATCTGCTCTAAGTTGTCGAGATTGATCGCTCTGCCGATCTGCCTGCGATCGGTATCCAGAATGATCTGACCGTGCCCGTTCACCACGAAGAGGGAGAGTGTGGAATAGCTATTCTTCGCTGACATCTGATTGCCGAGCGTGTCGGCATCGAGGTAGGCAATAATAGCACCTGTAATCGACTTCTTCTCGGTAGAATCTTCGGCTACGGGCCGGATTAATGTCAGTACGTTCCGGTCAATGCGCTTGTTGGCTGGAATGCTAGTGCGCGTATCGATCCACACGCCTTGCAGTGAGATGTGTCTGGCCATATCCAGCGCGAGCGGGTCGCGGAACTCTTCCTCGCTCAGCAAGTGATTATCCGAGGTCAGAATGCGTGCAGACTGGAAGGAATAAAAATCGAGCTCGATGACATGCTCCATACCGCTGCGGATGTTAACGAGCACGTTCTGAAGCTGACGCACCACTTCAGGATGGCGCGCGGACAGTTCTTTCATCGCGAATTGAGCTAGAATGCCGGGATAGGCACGTTTATCGGAATACGTATATTGAAGCAGGAGTTCATCAATTTTTTTGATCTGATCGTTCATCTTGCTCTGGGCATGCTGGAGCAAAGTCGTATTATATAGAGTGGCTTGTTCCCGTATTGTAGAAGTCAGGACGTTAGAAATGGTCAGCCCCAACACAAGCACGGGGATGGTCGCCAGCAGCAGCATGGAAATAAGCATCTTTTGCTTGTGATAGACAGGACGCAGCAGATGGGAGACTTTTTTGGTCATGGCAGCAAGCAACGTACGGCCCCTCCTAACATGATCTTAAGATGTTGGGGTGAAACATGCTCTAGTATAGCATAAATGTAAGCGCTTGCGTTAAATTCCAAAGCAATTCAGAAAGAGAAAAATGGGAGGATTGTATATGCTTATAGAACGGTATAGTCTGGACCTGTTGCAAGAGAAGCTGATTCCATCCTATGCATATGAGCCGTTTCCCAAGGCTGTACGCCGGGAGAGCTGGCTGCGGCTTGCGGATGATATACGGGCGTTCTGGATAGCGCAAGGGGAGACTTATCTTCATGCGGAGTGGCCCGTGCTGCCGGCCTCGTTGTATATGGATTATGTGCGGACAGGCAACCGCACACGATACCAGGAGGCCTACTTTGCGCGCCGTAAGGCGTTGGTCCGCCTCGTCTTGGCCGAGAGCATGGAATACAATGGACGCTTTCTCGACGATATCGTGAACGCCATCTGGGCGGTATGCGAGGAGAGCACTTGGTGCTGGCCGGCCCATTTAAGCGATATTAGCCGCAAAGAGGTCTATTCGCTTCCTGATATCGATGACCCGGTCATCGATTTGGGTGCGGGAGAGACGGCTGCGTTGGTAGCTTGGTCGTACTATTTGCTCCGAGAAGCGTTGGATGCGCATTGTCCGCAGCTAGGGAGGCGTGTGCGCCGGGAGCTTCATGTGCGCATTCTGGACTCGTACGAGCGGGAGGATAATTACTGGTGGATGTCCTTCCAGCCTGATATGCTCGTAAACAATTGGAATCCTTGGTGCAAATCCAACTGTTTGGCTGTTCTGCTGCTTATCGAGGAGGACGAGCGGCGCCGCGTCTCCTTGGTTCACAAGGCGCTTCGCAGCTTGGACCGCTTTATCGCTTCCTATGAAGAGGACGGGGGATGCGATGAAGGGCCAGCTTATTGGGGGCGTGCTGCTGCATCGTTGTATGATGCTTTGCAATTGTTGCATAGCGCCACGGACGGAGCAGTATCGGTGTTCGATGACACTAAAATTCGGAACATGGCAAAATACATCCTTCATATGCACATCGGAGGCGAGGCGTATGTGAATTTTGCAGATTCGGCTGCCAAGCTTTCTGTACCCGCCGGATTAATCGCCCAATTCGGACATGTGATCGGGGATGCGCAGCTGCAGGCATTCGGGCTGCACGCATATCGGCAGCAGCATGAATACCGTCACTGGGAAGGAGAGGAGATTCCTAGTTTGCAGCGTATGCTGTCTGAGCTCTTCTCGATGCCGGAAGCGGATGAGCTTGAATCGGAACTGGATCTGGCTTGATATATGGATGGCTGGCGTAGAAGTGATGGTCGCACGGGAGCGGGGCGGCGATCAGGGCTGGTTCCTTGCTGCCAAGGGCGGTCATAACGGAGAAAGCCATAACCATAACGATATCGGCAGCTTCATCGTGTATGCCGACGGCAGCCCGCTATGGATCGATGCAGGGGTCGGCACGTATACAGCGAAGACGTTCAGCCCGGAGCGCTATTCGATCTGGACGATGCAGTCCGGCTATCATAATGTTCCGGCAGTGAACGGAATAGAGCAAGCGGATGGTGGTCAATATCGAACGCGTAAAGTTCGTCATGAGGCAGACGGCGTGGTGTCCCGGCTTACTGTGGACATTGCTCCGGCCTATCCGGCCGATTCCGGCATACGTCAATGGACACGCACGTATACGTTGCAGCGGGAGGCGGACACCCCGTCCCGCATCATTCTGGAAGAGGCGGTGCAGCTCGCGGAGCCATGCCGGAACGTGGTGCTGAACTGGATGTGTGCTTATGAACCGCACGTTCATCGCAGCGTCATTGCGCTGCATGATGAAGCGGGCGGAGTGAAGGCGCACATGTCGTATGACGAGACGATGTGGGATATCCGGGTGGAGACGATTGCATTGGAAGACGAGAAGCTGCGCGTCGCTTGGGGCGACACGCTCTATCGTCTGAGCATGACCGTGCGGTGTCCGGTGCAATCAGAGCGTTGGCAGTTTGTGCTGGAAAGGGGATAGAGGAGAAAGGAAGAAGAGTTGGTGAAGAAGCCGGCATAGTCCTCTCTACTTGCCTCACTTTATTGGATTTTGTGCAATAGAACCGGCGTGTATGCCTTTTACGGCAGGTTCTATTGGATTTTATACAGTGCTTTGGCACTTTTTCTACATCAGTTAAGGAAAATAGCCCGATTCACTGGACATAATCCAGTCTACAGGCCGTTGAGCGACCGAAACCTTATATTCTATTGTACATTTTCCAATGGGCTAACTTCGACACCGGCCTACCTTGCAGCTACCTATATAGTTGTAGTAAAAATACGAAAAGGGGCGGAGCTTACGCTTTGCAATAAGTCATGCTTAAGCCTATGAACTGTAAAACTACATCTACAGCTTCGAGGTCTACTTTTCGTGATAATAATGAAAAATAGGTGTCTACATGCGACCAGTACAATAAAGGAGCTGAAATACTCGGAGGGCTTGTGTTGCATGGCAGCGATGATGGGCGCGTATGCGTAAGGCGTGAAGGAGATATGCTGTTGCAGTGAGTGTCCCGGCAGAGCGGTATAAAATGAAAAAAACACCCTTCTCCGTCCCCCTATGCGTAAGGAGAGGATCAAGATGCTTTCGACTTTATGTAGCCTATATACGTACGAGTGCTTCATATTAAGGCACCAACAAGATACTATTGGCGCGCCCGCAAGGAATCGAACCTTGATCTCAGGCTCCGGAGGCCTACGTCATATCCATTGGACCACGGGCGCATTTGTATAAAAGGTGCAAGAATTATTATAAAACAACTATGTGTGAATTGCAAGTAGAGGTTGTTCAAAAAGCTCCCTTTTGACCATTAAGGAATGTTTGAGCTTCGTGAAGCGATAAAGTGAAAGCAAACATTCCTTATGGCGTTAAAACCAACCTCTATACCCGTTCGACCGGTGTGACTAGTAATTATGTCGTGAGGCGAAGACCGATAATGCCGACGACTATGAGTCCTAAATAAACGAATTGCGTCCGGCTGTATTTCTCCTTGAACCAGAACAAGCTGACCAGCGTAATGCCGACCGCGCCGACGCCGGCCCATACTGCGTAAGCCACTCCGGACGGGATAACGGACATGGCGTGCGTGAGCAGCCAGATGGAAGCGGCCAGTCCGAGAGTGATGATGACTAATGGAGTTTTTTTCTTGAATCCATCTACATATTTCATGGCAATGACCGCAATAATTTCTTCAAATCCCGACAGTATCAAATATAACCAAGCCATTATGCGCCTTCCTTTCCATTCTTCTCTTCATTGGGAGTAGCCATCTTCATGCCGACGATGCCCCCGAGCAGAATGAGTAAGAACATAATTTGCAGGGCGTTGAAATCTTCACCTAAGTAAATCCCTGTTACATAAGTGCCTATCGTTCCGATGCCGACAAACACTGTATAGGCGATTGCGACGTTAAGTTTCTTGTACGATTGGATGAGCATTAAATAGCTCACGGTAATCAAGGTGATGACGATGATCCATTCCCAAGTGTGGGTCGCATACTTCAGACCGGACGCCCAAATGATTTCCAGTATCGCAGAACCAAGCACGAGTAGCCAAGCCACGTATATTACCTCCTGTATTTGTGTCAATCCGGATGATTAGTGTGAACGAAGTTGTTCAAAAGCCCCCTTTAGATCACGATGCATCCCAAGATGTGATTCGACATCGAATCTTGCATTCACTCTCGAAGTCCGGTGCTCATGTAGTCTCGCCTACATTGCGCTCCTCCTTCTTCGAGTTCTTGTAATCTTCTCGGTGCTGAAAAGTGGCCCTTTTGAACACGCATTAAACATGACAGCCGTTAGTTATTTCAAAGAGCGCTGTATAAAGGAGAACAGTTCATCCTTCAACGGCTGCGGGTCCACACGACCTTGTTGAATATCTACGAAAAAGTAGGTTTCCGCCGTCTGCTCGATCATATTAATGATCATGCGCACGACGGACTTGCTATCGGACTGCAGAGACACCTCCCCATGATGCCGCGCTGCCGCAAGCTGCTCCGCAAACCAGTCATAATAAGGCTGGTAGATGGCTTCCCACTTCGGAAAGGAATGATGGAGCGCGAGACCGGAGTAGCACAAGAGAATGACCTCCTTGTACTTGGACGTCATGTCAAAGGACGCGTCGATGACCGCCTTCAATTTATCCCAGAAACTATCCAGTGGTTCGGCTTCTGCCTGTACCAGCGACAACAAATGCTCAAGTATATGCTCAGCTACGGCCGGAACGATATCATTCTTCGACGGGAAATAGATATAGAAGGTTCCTTGTGCGACGCCTGCCTGTTTCACGATGTCACCGACGGAAGTCTTCTGAAAGCCCTTTTCGGAAATAAGTGCGATTGCGGATTGCAGCAGCGCTTCGTATTTTGCTTCTTTCTTATAATTCACGTATACACCGCCCATCTTTCAAAAATGACTGACTGTCATTCATTTTAAAATATGCGAAATAAAAAGTAAAGCAGGAATAAGTCATTGTGTGCTATCCAAAACTAAATTATAAAAAAATGAAATAAATTTGTCGTTTTGACACAGAAAAACGGTTAAGTAAGTCATAGGTCCCTTCGTCCCAGAAAGCTAAGATGTAAAGCTATGAATAAGTTTCATGATGCTTGTACATTCTAGATGCGGGATACTTGCAAGATGCACAATTATTCGGTAGAATAGTGGTGGGACAAAAAATGTTGCGATGGGACGTTTTGAGTCCAATGGTTGGGAGATCAGGAGTGGAGAGAATGCGTGATTGGCTAGAGATACAGAAACGACTTCTGCCCGAACTCATTGAACTGTTGAAGAAGCGTTACACCATCCTGCATCAAATCATGTTGTCCGAAAGCATCGGAAGAAGAACGCTGGCGACATCATTGCAGATGACCGAGCGTGTGCTTCGTGCCGAAACCGACCTCTTGAAGGCGCAGGGCCTGATTGAAACGGATAGCACGGGTATGCGAATCAGTGAAGAGGGACGGCAACTTGTTCAACAACTGGAGCCCTTCATGGGCGAGCTGCTCGGTATGCGTCAGCTAGAGGAAAGTATCCGCCAAGCATTCGGTTTGAAGCAGGTTATTGTCGTACCAGGCAATTCGGATGTATCAGCTGCCGTGAAGCAAGAGTTGGGCCAAGCGGCGTGCAAAGCGCTCAACAGCGCTATGGGCAAGGAAGATGTTGTCGCAGTAACCGGCGGCTCCACGTTGGCTGCTATGGCAGACCAACTGACGAGTTCATCGCCGCTGAAAGGGATCTGGTTCGTTCCTGCGCGTGGAGGGCTTGGCGAGAGCTTAGAGCATCAAGCGAACACCATCGCTTCCACGATGGCAAAGCGTCTAGGCGCACATTATCGATTACTGCACGTGCCAGATTTGCTGAGTGAAGAAGCGTACCAGTCATTGAAGCAAGAACCGAATATCCAAGATATATTGCAGGTCATCCGTCAAGCGCGCATCGTCGTGCACGGAATCGGCGATGCCTTGGTGATGGCGAAGCGGCGCAGTGTGGACGATGCCACTGTGCAGCAGCTAGTGCAAGCGGGAGCGCTCGCCGAAGCGTTCGGATACTATTTTGACCGAGACGGGCGTGTCGTTCATACGATGCTTACATTAGGCTTGCGTCTAGAAGATATTTCCCGCACCGAGGTCGTCATTGCTGTCGCCGGGGGTAAGAGCAAAGGTGAGGCGATTACCGCAGTCTTGCGCTCAGGCCATGAAGATATTCTGGTCATCGACGAAGCGGCAGCAGAAGAAGTTGTGAACCAATGTGGTCTCGATGTGCCTTCGGGCCGTCTTGAGCAATAGATAATTAAACCTTTTACGGAAATGGGAGGAATCATCATGGTGAAAGTTGGTATTAACGGCTTTGGTCGTATTGGACGTAACGTATTCCGCGCGGCTCTGAACAACTCGGAAGTAGAAATCGTTGCAATCAACGATTTAACAGATGTAAAGACACTGGCTCACCTGTTGAAATATGACACAACTCATGGCGTTCTTGACGCTACGGTTGAAGCTAAAGAAGGCGCGCTTATCGTTAACGGCAAAGAAGTTAAAGTATTTGCAGAGCGCAACCCTGAAAACTTGCCTTGGGGCGCTAACGGCGTAGAAATCGTTGTTGAGTCCACTGGTATCTTCACAGCGAAAGACAAAGCTGAAATGCACTTGAAAGGCGGCGCGAAGAAAGTTATCATCTCCGCACCTGCTACGAACGAAGATATCACAATCGTTATGGGCGTTAACGAAGACAAGTATGATGCAGCTAGCCATACTATCATCTCCAACGCTTCTTGCACAACGAACTGCTTGGCGCCATTCGCTAAAGTATTGAACGACAAATTCGGTATCGTTAAAGGTATGATGAACACCATTCACTCCTACACTAACGACCAAAACGTTCTTGACCTGCCGCACAAAGACCTTCGTCGTGCACGCGCAGCAGCTCAAAACATCATTCCTACTACGACAGGCGCTGCTAAAGCGGTATCCCTCGTATTGCCTGAATTGAAAGGCAAATTGAATGGTATGTCCATGCGCGTTCCTACACCTAACGTGTCTGTTACAGACTTGGTTGTAGAACTCGAGAAAAACGTAACGGTTGAAGAAGTTAACGCAGCTTTGAAAGAAGCAGCTGAAGGTCCTTTGAAAGGCATCTTGAACTACTCCGAAGAGCCATTGGTATCCAGCGACTTCAATGGCGACCCAGCTTCCTCCACAATCGACGCTTTGACGACGATGGTAATCGGCGGAAACATGGTTAAAGTTGTTTCCTGGTACGACAACGAGTGGGGCTACTCCAACCGCGTTGTAGACTTGGCAGCTTTCATCGCTAAAAAAGGTCTGTAATTATATAGCTTGACAATCAAAGAGGAGTAACCGTTGCGGTCTCCTCTTTGATCCATAAGCAAGGCATGTCGAGAACCGATACGGAATATTACATCGCCATAGTCATAGCGAAGCCTGTCATTATGCGATGATAACGAAATTTTTATTATAGATAGAACCGATTGATACAGAATCATACACATATCGAACACCGTAATGTAAATACAGATGATATAGAGAAAGAATGATGGAACCATACAGAATAACAGAACCTGATAACGATTCTTTCTAAGAGAGGCGTGAAGCGGTTCAAGCACACGATAGGAGGAACACGGGGATGAACAAGAAAAGCGTACGTGATGTAGACGTAAAAGGTAAGCGCGTATTTATGCGGGTAGATTTCAACGTTCCATTGGAAGACGGAAAGATTACGGATGATACACGCATTCAAGAAACGCTGCCAACCATTAAATACTTGGTGGAGCAAGGTGCGAAAGTCATTCTGGCCAGCCATATGGGTCGTCCCAAAGGCGAAGTGGTTGATTCCATGCGCCTGACGCCTGCTGCGGCGCGCCTTGGCGAATTGCTCGGCAAATCAGTCAAGAAGCTCGATGAGTCGATTGGCGAGAACGTGAAGGCCGAGATTGCAAAAATGGAAAACGGCGACGTGATCGTATTGGAGAACGTGCGTTTCCACAAAGGCGAAGAGAAAAATGATCCAGAATTGGCGAAAGCATTCGCGGAGCTCGCGGATCTGTATGTGAATGACGCGTTCGGTGCAGCGCACCGTGCCCATGCGTCCACAGAAGGTATTGCGCATCACTTGCCAGCCGTGTCCGGCCTGTTGATGGAGAAAGAATTGTCGGTATTGAGCAAAGCTTTGTCCAACCCGGAACGTCCGTTCACCGCTATCGTTGGCGGATCGAAAGTAAAAGACAAAATCGATGTTATCAACAAAATGCTGGAGATTGCTGATAACGTAATCATCGGCGGCGGCTTGACGTATACGTTCTTCAAAGCGCAAGGTCACGAAATCGGCAAATCGTTGGTCGACAACGAGAAGCTGGATGTTGCGCTTGGCTTTATCGAGAAGGCAAAAGAGCTCGGCAAAAACTTGTACCTGCCCGTTGACATCGTCGTATCTGATGACTTCAGTGCAGATGCGAACACGCAAATCGTGCCAGTCGACAGCATTCCTGCAGAATGGGAAGGCATTGACATCGGACCGAAGACGCGTGAAATTTTCGCTGACGTAATCAAGGACTCTAAGCTCATCGTATGGAACGGACCAATGGGCGTGTTCGAAATTGAACCATTCTCTCACGGCACGCGTGCGGTAGCTGAAGCATGTGCGGAAACGCAAGGCTACACCATTATCGGCGGCGGCGACTCTGCAGCGGCAGTAGAGAAATTCAAGCTGAAAGACAAGATGGACCACATCTCCACAGGCGGCGGCGCTTCCCTTGAGTTCATGGAAGGCAAAGTATTGCCAGGTGTTGTGGCATTGAACGATAAGTAATCGTAAGCAGTTAGCAACTAAACAAGTAAGCGACAGCGGCTAATGAGCCGCTTCCCTTACGTGTAGAGGAGTGATTCACGTGAGACAACCGATTATCGCAGGGAACTGGAAAATGTTCAAAACGGTACCGGAAGCGACTGCCTTTGTAGCAGAAGTGAAGGGCAAAGCGGAAGTAGACGGCGTGGAAAGCGTTATCTGCGCGCCATTTACGAACTTGCCTGCGCTTGTTGAAGCAGTGAAAGGCACGAACATCAAAATTGGCGCCCAAAATCTTCACTTTGAAGATTCCGGCGCATTCACAGGTGAGATCAGCGGTGTTATGCTGAAGGATCTTGGCGTGCATTATGTTATTATCGGCCACTCCGAGCGCCGCGCTTATTTCGCGGAGACGGACGAAATCGTAAACAAGAAAGTGCACGCGGCATTCCGTAACGGATTGCTGCCAATCGTATGCGTGGGCGAATCGCTCGAAGAGCGTGAATCCGGCAAGACGAACGACGTGTGCAAAGTGCAAACGGAAGCGGCGTTCCAAGGCGTGTCTGCGGAACAAGCGAAAGAAGTCGTCATCGCATATGAACCAATCTGGGCGATCGGCACAGGCAAATCTTCTACAGCGCAAGATGCGAATGAAGTCATCAGCTACATCCGCAGCGTTGTTGCAGGCTTGTACAACGATGAAGTGGCTCAAGCGGTCCGCATTCAATACGGCGGCAGCGTGAAGCCGGAGAACGTGCGTGAATATATGGCGCAAAGCGACATTGACGGCGCATTGGTAGGTGGCGCTAGCTTGCAGCCGGCTTCCTACGTCTCCTTGGTGGAAGGGGCGAAGTAGAATGTCTGCACCTAGACCTGTTGCACTCATCATCATGGACGGCTTCGGACTTAGAAATGTAACTGAGGGCAACGCCGTTGCTCAAGCGAACAAACCGAACTATGACCGCTATATGGACATGTACCCGTACACGACACTAACAGCTTGCGGCGAAGCGGTGGGCTTGCCTGAAGGGCAAATGGGCAACTCCGAGGTAGGACATTTGAATATCGGCGCCGGTCGTATCGTCTATCAAGACTTGACCCGGATTACGAAGTCGATTCGTGAAGGGGAGTTTTTCGATAACGCCACGCTGCTCGGCGCAGTACGCCATGCGAAAGACAACAACAAAAACTTGCATCTGTACGGACTGCTGTCTGACGGCGGTGTGCACAGCCACATTGACCATACGTTGGCCATGCTGGAGCTGGCAGCAAAAGAAGGGCTGAAGAATGTTTACATTCACGCCTTCCTGGACGGCCGCGACGTAGCTCCGGACAGTGCAATTAAATACATCGAGCGTCTGCAAGCGAAGATTAACGATATCGGCGTCGGACAAATTGCAACGGTTCAAGGCCGTTATTATGCAATGGATCGCGACAAACGGTGGGAGCGTACGGAGAAATCCTATCGCGCCATGGTATACGGCGACGGCCCGACATACCGCGATCCGATCCAAGCCGTAAAGGAATCGTACGAGAACTCTGTATTTGACGAGTTCGTCATGCCGACGGTTATTGTGGACGAGAACGATCAACCGGTCGGTCTTGTACAAGATGGCGATGCAGTCATCTTCTCGAACTTCCGTCCGGACCGCGCGATCCAATTGTCGCAAGTATTCACGAACGAAGACTTCCGCGGCTTTGATCGTGGAGACAAATGTCCGAAAGATCTGTACTTCGTCTGCTTGACGCTGTTCGCAGAAACGGTCGGGGGCTTCGTAGCCTACAAACCGAAAGAGCTCGACAATACGCTTGGCGAAGTGCTTGTCCAACAAGGCAAGAAGCAGCTGCGTATTGCGGAGACGGAGAAATACCCGCACGTTACGTTCTTCTTCAGTGGCGGCCGCGACGTGGAGCTCCCTGGCGAAAAACGAGTGCTTATCTCGTCGCCTAAAGTTGCCACATATGATCTGCAACCGGAAATGAGCGCATATGAAGTAGCGGAAGCGGCTGTGCGCGAGATCGAATCCGGCGTGCACGACACGATCATTTTGAACTTTGCGAATCCGGATATGGTCGGTCACTCCGGGAAGCTGGAGCCGACGATCAAAGCGGTGGAAGTAACGGATGAATGCATGAGCAAGGTCGTAGAAGCGGTGCTTGCTCAAGGCGGTGTCTGCCTGATTACGGCGGACCACGGCAACGCGGATATGGTCTTCGACGAAGAGGGCCGTCCGTTCACGGCGCATACGACAAATCCGGTTCCGTTCATCGTAACGGACAAGAACGTCACCTTGCGTGAAGACGGCATTTTGGCCGATATCGCACCGACGATTCTCGATTTGATGCAGCTGCCGAAGCCGAAGGAAATGACCGGAACATCGATGATTTCCAAGAAATAACTGTATGGATTTTGTACGTTGCCTATCTTGCATTATAATAAATTCAACAAAGAATAAAGGAGTTGTACAACCATGACAATGATTATGGACGTTTACGCACGCGAAGTGCTTGACTCTCGTGGTAACCCTACAGTAGAAGTAGAAGTGAAATTGGAATCCGGCGGTTTTGGCCACGCTATCGTGCCATCCGGCGCATCCACAGGCGCTCACGAAGCCGTTGAGCTTCGCGACGGTGACAAAGGCCGTTTCATGGGCAAAGGCGTTGAAACTGCTGTTAAAAACGTAAATGAAATTATCGCGCCTGAAATTATCGGTATGGACGCTTTGGATCAAGTATTGATCGACCGTACAATGATCGAGCTTGACGGCACGCCGAACAAAGGCAAATTGGGTGCAAACGCAATTCTGGCTGTATCCATGGCAGTAGCACGCGCAGCAGCTCACGCGCTTGATATGCCACTGTACACGTACCTTGGCGGATTCAATGCGAAGCAATTGCCAGTTCCAATGATGAACATCATCAACGGCGGTGAGCATGCGGACAACAACGTGGATGTGCAAGAGTTCATGATTCTGCCAGTTGGCGCTCCGAACTTCAAAGAAGCGCTTCGCATGGGCGCTGAGATCTTCCACAACCTGAAATCCGTACTGCAAGGCAAAGGCTTGAATACGGCTGTAGGTGACGAAGGCGGCTTCGCACCGAACCTGGGTTCGAACGAAGAAGCAATCCAAATCATCATCGAAGCGATCGAAAAAGCCGGCTACAAACCAGGCGAAGAAGTATTCTTGGGTATGGACGTAGCTTCCACTGAGTTCTACAAAGATGGCAAATACACGTTGGCAGGCGAAGGCAAATCCTTCACTTCCGCTGAGTTCGTTGACTTGCTCGCTTCTTGGGTGGACAAATACCCTATCCTTACTATCGAAGACGGCTGCTCCGAGGACGATTGGGAAGGTTGGAAATTGCTCACTGACAAATTGGGCAGCAAAGTTCAGCTCGTGGGTGACGACTTGTTCGTTACGAACACAGAGCGTCTGTCAAGAGGTATTTCCGAAGGCATCGGTAACTCCATCTTGATCAAAGTGAACCAAATTGGTACGCTGACAGAAACGTTCGAAGCGATCGAAATGGCAAAACGCGCAGGTTACACTGCAGTTGTGTCCCACCGCTCCGGTGAATCCGAAGACAGCACAATCGCAGACATCGCAGTTGCGACAAATGCGGGTCAAATCAAGACAGGTGCTCCTTCCCGTACGGACCGTGTGGCGAAATACAACCAATTGCTCCGCATCGAGGACAACTTGGGCAGCGTATCTCGCTATGAAGGCCTGAAATCCTTCTACAACTTGAAGAAATAAGACGTATCCGCATGAGCGGAACGTTAGATTTGGAAGCCGGACTCCATTGGAGTTCGGCTTCTTTGGTGTCGCCCAGCATGGGCGCTATTACGGACACACTCGTCGCAAGACGGGATCGAGCTGGACCTGAGGCTAGTTTTGATGAAAATCTCTTGTTGAATGGAAGTGAGGACGATATAATTATTGCTAGCTACTATTTAATGAACAATACTGAATGATGTATATAACGAATCGTTTAGGGGGTGACGGGGTTGAAAGAAATCATACAATTTAAAAAAGGCGTGCTTGGTCTATGCGTCATGGTGCTCATTAATCAACGCGACCGCTACGGCTTTGAACTGGCGCAGCAAATTTCGAAGCATGTGGAAATCGCGGAAGGTGCCTTATATCCGGTACTCCGCCGCATGGTAGGGGACGGACACTGCACGACCTATTTGCAGGAATCGACGGAAGGGCCGCCGCGCAAGTATTACAAGCTTACTCCAGCAGGCAAAGCGTACATGAATGAACTGGTGTCGGAATGGGAGAGCTTCGTATCGGGTGTAGCCACATTACTGGCGGAAGCCGTGGACGGAGATGCAGATGTATCTTCAGATGTAAATTTGGAAGCAAATCCAGAAGCTAATCCAGAAGCAAATGTGGAAATGAACAAGAATACAAACGATATGATCTAGGGGTGAGATAAGGTGCATAAAGAATATTTTCTATTAAAGCTGAAGCTTGGACTGCTGCCGCTTCCTGAGGAAGACAGGAATGAAATACTAGCGGAATATGATGCACACTTTGAATTCGGCAAGCAGCAGGGACGGACAGAGGAAGAAATCGCGAAGGAGTTAGGCGATCCAGAAGAGCTTGCTGTTGAGCTATTAGGGGACCGTGATGAGAAGCCTTCCTTCTCCAATGGACCTATGAACGCCGCCCATATGAACGGGAGCAATGAAATGCCGCCGCCTTGGCAAGAGATGAATCATCAGCCAGGAATGCAGCATGGTTATGACAGCCGATGGGATAATGGGCAAGGGAACCACTCCATGCCGTATCCTCCGGGGCCTGAAGCGGGCGCAATTCGTTCTCGCACCGTATTCGGCATCATCGGCGTTATCTTTGCCAGCATACTGATCGTACCGTTCTTAATCGCGGGCTGGGGAGTATGCATTGGCATAGGCGGCGCAGCAATCAGCTTTTTAGTTTCTCCGCTTCTGTATGTTGTCAAGCTGGCGTTGGGCGGAGTTTTTTATGGGGCAGAAATGTCATTGATCGTTCTCGCGTTCGGAATTGGCATTTTCCTGACTCAAGCAATGGTCGCTTTGTTCCGCAATTATGCGCGGCTCAATATGAGCTATATCCGCTGGGTTGCTCATGTGGGAAGGGAGAGAAGATAGATGAGAAGAGTATGGTTAAACCTGCTGGGCATCGGCTGCATTGTGGCAGGCATCGCAGGCCTGTTTTACTTCGGAATGGATAAGCTATTATATTCCCAGCTTCCCGGCTATAACTACAGCATTGCTATAGAGCCTGATTTGGAGCAGATTGAAATGGAGGCGAACCGGAGCGAGATCAAAGTGAATTGGCACTTTGATGAGCAACGTAAAATTGAACTATCCGGACAAGCGCCTGAACAGACGATACAGAAGCTCGGCAAGACGAAAGTTGAGAACGGTGTGCTTCGACTGGACTATAATGATACCGAAAGTGCGGAATGGTTGAATTTATTCCAGTTCAATTCCCGTCAACAGCACCATGAGATTCATATTCATGCGCCGAAGGAATTGGTTCTGGATCGTTTTCAAGCAAGGCTAGCGATGGGTTCGTTCGTGATGACGGACGGACAGGTCAAGCAGCTCGATGTCGAGAGCAACTTGGGCCAGGTGATTGTGAAGCAGGTGAAGGGTGAGCAGGTGAAGCTGAAATCGGATGCCGGGAAAATCGTAACCGAGAACGTGGATGCCGCGATTACAGTTAATGCTTCGCTGGGTGAAGTGAAGCTGCTGAATACGACCAGACCGGTCGATATAGATGCGAGTGCGGGCAACGTATTTATTGAACAGCAGAACCCTCATCCGATACAGGCGTCAAGCAATTTAGGCAACATCAAAATATTGGTTTCCCCTTTGTTCGACGGCGTGTATGATGCAAGAGCGAACTTGGGCAATGTATCCTCGCCGGAATCGAAGATGAAGAGCAATATGGTCATTCAAGTGCGGACGGACGCCGGCAATATTTCCATTGTCGAAAAATAGCTTGTCAACTCGAGATATGCCGCTATAATTCGGTTATAATGGATGTATACAATGCGGCATATAAAGGGGTTACGAAACGATGAAACCAATCATGAAAGTTCTTACGTTAGCAGGCTCGGATTCCAGCGGCGGCGCCGGCATTCAAGCGGACTTGAAAACCTTCCAAGAACGCGGAGTATACGGTGTGACCGCGTTGACAACAATTGTGACGATGGACCCGAATGACAATTGGGCGCATCGCGTTTTTCCGGTGGCGCTATCCACGATAGAGGAGCAGTTGAAGACGATTCTAAGCATTGGCATCCAAGGGATGAAGACTGGGATGCTTGGTTCTATCGATATTATTGAGCTTGCGGCACGTACGATTGAGAAGCACGACATTCCAAATATTGTCGTTGACCCGGTTATGGTATGCAAAGGCGCGGACGAAGCGCTGCATCCAGAGACGAATGATGCGCTGCGTGACATTCTCGTACCGAAGGCAACGGTAGTTACGCCGAACCTGTTCGAGGCGGCACAGCTCGCCGGCACAGCGCCAATTCGCTCCTTGGACGATATGAAGCAGGCTGCTGCGATTATTCAGGAGCAAGGCGCGCGTTATGTGCTGGTGAAGGGCGGATCCAAAATTGGCCTCCCGACGTCGATCGACTTGTTATATGATGGCAAGGGCTTTGAAGTGTTTGAGGCCGATTTAATCGATACAACGTATACGCATGGGGCAGGCTGTACGTACTCGGCGGCAGTGGCAGCAGAGCTTGCGAAGGGGCATAGTGTTATCGACAGCATCCATACGGCCAAGCGCTTCATTACAGAGGCGATTCGGCATTCTTTCCGACTGAACCAATATGTGGGCCCTGTGCGCCATAATGCATTGCGCTTGGTGGAACACGGAGAAGAATAGAGAGGCGATGTCCTCTAGCGCAGCGGGTTTGCGTGGCAGCGCAGAACTCGCTTTTCTTTTTCAAGGTCGATGGCTGACCAAGTTGGAGTGAAGATGAGGCTAGAGCGCCCAAGCCCCCTGTTTTTCCCTTTGGCGGTACGATAGTGGCATTATTACAGAACTATAAACAGAACAGAGCGGGCAGGCCTTGCCTGTTGCTTAGCCTTGTGTTACAATAATAATACTGTTTTTATGCTTTTCGAACGTGTAACACGCATTAGGAGGTGTAAATGTGACAATTTTTTTGAAGATTCTGCTTGTCATCTTTTCGATTGGCTTGATTAGCATTGTGCTTCTGCAGAAAGGGAAAAGTGCCGGTCTGTCAGGCGCCATCTCCGGCGGTGCGGAACATCTCTTCGGAAAGCAAAAGGCACGCGGTCTGGAGTTGTTCCTGCAACGTGCGACAGTCGGTCTTGCGGCTGGATTCTTTATCCTTTCTATGATTGTGGCTTACTTTGTAAAAGTATAACGTATAAATTCGAACGCAAGGCGGGGACGAGATCCTCGCTTTTTTTGTTTATCAACACGGAATCATGAGAGGAATGCATGAGGATAGTTGGCGATGATCGTGGAAAAAATGAAACAAGTCCTTGCTGGCTGGTCCATACATTACCATCCTATGGCATAGATTATGGAAAAGTAAGGGGCCTTATTGGTGCAAATAAGAACAATTTCAGGTTTTTGTCCTAATGGGCTTAACATGGTGGCAAAGAGCCGGGATGTAACCATTTAATTTCGTGTATACTAGGTTATATATTGGTATACTGTATCATGCAGGTCATGGCAAGGTGTGAGGTGAGGTAATGATATCGGAACAACAGTTGTTGGACTTTATGCGTGAAACCGCTTATAAGCCGATGACCTATCAGGAATTGGAGCAGCATTTTACGATTGAAGGTGCGGCTGAATTTAAAGCCTTCTTAATTATGCTTAATCGCTTGGAGGAAGAGGGGAAGATCATTCGTACCCGTTCGGATCGCTACGGCGTCCCGGAGCGCATGAACTTGCTGCGGGGACGTCTGCAAGCGCATGCGAAAGGATTCGCCTTTCTTATTCCGGAAGAAACGGGTCATCCCGACGTATATATTCATGCGAATGATTTGAAGACAGCGATGCATGGGGATACGGTGCTTGTTCGCGTGACAAATAAAACATTTGAAAGTACGCGTATGGAAGGTGAAGTAATACGCATCGTGAAACGAGCCGTAGAACAGATCGTCGGTGTGTTTCAGCATTATGAAACTTACGGCTTTGTAGTGCCGGACGACAAGCGGATTAACCGCGACGTATTTATTCCGCTGGAAGATACGCACGGAGCCGTGACCGGACAGAAGGTCGTAGCCCGTATTGTAAATTATCCGGAAGGCAGAGCGGCTGCGCAAGGAGAGGTCATTGAGATTCTCGGGCATAAAGACGACCCGGGCGTCGACATTTTGTCGATCATCCGCAAGCACCAGCTGCCAGAGGCATTCCCGGATGAAGTAATGGCGGAAGCAGAGTCGGTTCCGGATGCCATTACGGAAGAGGAAATTGTAAGCCAGCGCCGCAGAGATTTGCGCGGCTTGAATATTGTGACGATCGACGGTGAGGATGCGAAGGACTTGGACGATGCCGTCTATGTGGAGAAGCTCCCGAACGGCCATTACAAGCTCGGGGTCCATATCGCCGATGTTGGCTATTACGTCCGTGAAGGTTCGGCGCTCGACCGTGAAGCGTACGCGCGCGGATGCAGCGTGTACTTGGTCGATCGCGTCATTCCGATGCTGCCGCATCGGCTGTCGAACGGAATCTGTTCGCTTCATCCGCGTGTGGACCGCTTGACGCTGTCCTGTGAGATGGAGTTCGACGAGAAGGCGAAGCTCGTCAAGCACGATGTCTTTTCAAGCGTTATCCGTACGGTGGAACGGATGACGTACAATAACGTTCGTCTGATTGTCGAGGATGAGGATCCGGAAGTGTCGGCACGGTACGCGTATTTGGTCGACAACTTCATGCTGATGAAGGAGCTTGCGCTGAAGCTGCGCGGCAAACGTATGAACCGCGGCGCCATTGACTTTGACTTCCAGGAGTCAAAAGTTATTGTGGATGAACAGGGCAAGCCGGTCGACATTATTAAGCGCGAGCGCTCGATCGCGGAGCAAATGATTGAAGAATTCATGCTGGCAGCGAACGAGACGGTTGCAGAGCATTTTCATTGGCTGCGCGTACCGTTCTTATATCGGATCCATGAGGAGCCGAATAGCGAGAAGCTGTTCAACTTCATGTCCTTTGCTGCCAACTTCGGCTATGTCGTGCGCGGCAAGGGCAACTCGGTCCATCCACGCGCGCTGCAGATGCTGCTGGAGGAAATTGAAGGGACACGCGAGCAGACCGTCATTAGCACGATGATGCTCCGTTCGATGAAGCAAGCGAAGTATGATGCGGAGAGCACAGGCCACTTCGGCTTGGCTGCAGAGTTCTACTCGCACTTTACATCGCCGATTCGGCGCTACCCTGACTTGGTCATTCACCGTGTTATTCGCGAAGTTATCGACCATGGCGGAGCGCTGCCGGAGAAGCGGTTGGAGCAGCTTCATGCGCGTATGCCGGATATTGCACAGCAGTCGTCGGAACGGGAGCGCGTTGCGGTTGATGCCGAACGGGATACGGAAGCTCTTAAGAAGGCTGAATTCATGCTGGACAAGGTGGGCGAAGAATTCGACGGTATTATTAGCAGCGTGACAAGCTTCGGCATGTTCGTGGAGCTGGATAATACAGTAGAAGGATTAATTCGCCTCAGCGAACTGTCCGACGATTATTATCACTTCCATGAGCAGCATATGGTGCTCATTGGCGAGCGTACGTCAAGAATGTTCCGGATTGGCGATGAGGTCCGCATCCGAGTGGGCCGCGTCAATATGGAGGAACATACGATTGACTTCGAGCTTGTTGCAAGCACACCGCGTTATGGTGGGCGTGATGCGCGGGAATTCGGCTTTGAGCAGCGCAAGCGCGGTCGTGCTGGTACGGATCAGCGCGGCGGAGAACGAAGAGGCCGCGGCAATGGACGCGAAACCCGTGGGGGCGGAACATCGCGTGACGGGCGCGGTGGCCAGCAGCAGCGTGGAGGACGCGGTAGTTCCCAGCGAAATGGACAGACAGTTCGAACAGGGCGCAGTGGATCCACGGATCGTGGACGCACGAATCGGCATGAAGCGAACCTGCCACAAGCGACTCATCAAGAAGGACGCGGACCATCGCGTACGGACGATACCGTGTATAACGAGTACGGTGCAGGCGGTGAGCAGCAGCATGTCCGCGGCGGACAAGGACGCTCTCATGCGAAAGGACACATGAGAGATGAGCATGCTCCGGAACGCCTTGAAGGGCAGGTGCCTCATACGCCCGAGGCCGAAGAGTTCGATGGTGATTGGTATAACCAAGGCGAATTCCGGGCGCGCCAGAACCGGAATGGTCATAATGGGCGCCGCAGTGGAGGAGCTGGAGCTTCCCATCAACCCGCTGACAAGGGAAATGGACATAGACCTTCAGGATCGCACCAGCGCGGCAAAGGTGGTATTCACCTTGGCCAAGGTAATAGTGCCGATCAGTCTCAGCGTTCCCGTGGTAATCAAAACCAAGATAATGCGAACTGGGTTGATCGCCTAATCACGAATGCAGAAAATGAAGTGGATCGCGGTCCGCGCAATTTTGACTTCGGTTCGGGGCGCGGCGGTTATGGCCGTTCGAGTCAAGAAGATAACGATCGGAGCGACCGGAACAGCGGCCGCGGCGGGGACTATCGTTCAGGCCGGGGCAGCAAATTAGGCGCAGGCAAGAAAGGCCGCAAAACATCCGAGAGCGGCATTTTCATCGGTGAATCTGCCGCCCAAGCACGCGAGCAGACGAAGGAAGCAGGGCAAGCTGCGCGCAAGAAAGGCAAAGTTAACAGCAATACCGCTAAGTTTGTGCGTAAGAAGCGGTAAAGCAAGCAGTTCGTAACTCGTAACTCATGGCTCGTAAATGAACAAGGAGCGGTCCTCTACGGAGGGCCGTTTTTATGATGGAAGATGTTTCTCCTTCTGACGTGTGTCATGATGCTTCGGAGAAGGGTTGTCGATTCCTTCTTGTCTCACTCTCCCCTTCATTCAGAACAGCGAGCCGAGCATACGTTCATGCATTTGCGTATTTTTCATAGATGTCGGTCTTCCGGTCCGTAGCTAGTCCTTATGATCATTCTCCCGTACCATCAGAAAGGTTTGCGTTGAGGACAAGTCATAATTTTGTATAGACGTAATGACATGAAAAGTCTGAGTCGTGATGGCGCATTTACTTGGCAAAGTTTATTGTCATCTTCGGACTTTGTGTATTTCTGATGGAAGGGGAGAATGAAGCAAAGGTGTGGATGATGCGAATCTCCGTTATCATGTAAGCCCTTTCTGCATACCTATGATATAATGTACATACTTTACATTAAAGTAACAGAAATGGGGTGAAGCCAGATGAGTCCTTCAGATATTTCCGTCTACCACGTCGTGCTGCGCATGGTGTTAGCCTTAATATTGGGTGGCTTTATCGGGTTGGAACGGGAGAAACGAAGTCAGGCTGCTGGGCTTCGCACTCATATGTTGGTCAGCTTGGGATCGGCTTTAGTTATGCTTATTTCGGTTTATGGCTTCCCAAAGCTTAGCGCTGATGACAAGGCAGACGTCGATATTGCGCGGATTGCTGCTCAGGTGGTCAGCGGTGTCGGGTTCTTGGGAGCGGGCACTATTATCCGTAATGGCACAAGCGTCAAAGGGCTGACGACGGCAGCGTCACTGTGGGTATCGGCTGCTATCGGCTTGGCTTGCGGCTCAGGTTTTTTTTCGGCTGCACTTGTTGGGTGTGGATTATCCCTTGTAGCGTTATGGGTATTGAACAAATATGACTTTAAGAACCGGGTGGCGCATCGCATTCATCAGCTGGAAGTAATCGCGGAAGAGCGAGAAGGATGGCTGACGGAGATGACAACTCAGGTGGAGCAGCAGGGAATGTCGGTTCGCAGCATCCGGATGCGCAAAGAGGGGGCCGGATTGAAGTCTTGGGCGAAACGGCTGAGTCCTGAGAAGGAAGAAGAGCACTTAGATGAACATGAGCAAGAGAATGACGATGAGGTCGATATGGAAGGCGAAGGTGACACGAGTACTGCTAGCGTTCAACGATCGGATGCTTCGAATGAACCGCACCAGATTAGTATCGAATTGAAGGTGTTGGCTGAGGATATGAAATCGATAGCGGCATGTTGTGAGGCGTTGCTCAGTATGAAAGGTGTCAAGGATGTGCGCATGATTTCGTAAAGTAGGTTTTTGATAAAGATGGTTAATCTCTTGAGTCTGATGGATCTTTTTTGATACAATATAAGAGGTTGTATATAGAGCAGTAACGTAAGCGAGATTATGTTCTCGCTGGAAGCATGTAATTCGCTGTAACGTTGGAGGACAATCATGGGTAAAAAAAGTGAGAATAAAGTGCTGGCCCAAAACAAGAAGGCGTCCCATGATTATTTTATCGAGGACACTTATGAAGCAGGCATGGTGCTGACAGGTACGGAAATTAAGTCGCTGCGGATGGGGAAAGCTAATATTAGCGATTCGTTCGCCACCATTCGTAAAGGTGAGATATTTATCCATAATATGCACATCAGTCCGTTTGAGCAAGGGAATCGGTACAATCCTACGGATCCGACGCGTGCGCGCAAGCTGCTGCTTCACAAGGCGCAGATTAGCAAGCTCATCGGGCAGACGAAGCAGGAAGGGTATACGCTTGTTCCGCTTAAGATATATGTGCGCAACGGCTTTGCGAAGCTGCTGATTGGCCTCGGTCGCGGTAAGAAGAATTATGATAAACGCGCAACAGAAGCCAAGCGTGATGCGGACCGCCAGATTCAGCGGGCGCTGCGTGAGAGGCAGAAGTATTAAGGGTTATGGTGCTGGGGCTCAGTTCTCAGAAGTAACCAAGGAAAAGGCATGTAACGTTGGCAACAAGTTGATTAACATCTTCGCCTCTCATGTGTTATAATAAACGTATCGGTAACGATAAGAAGATTAGTCATCCGATTGTTGCTGACAACGAGTGCTACACTTTGACAACTGAATAGTGTGGAATGTTACACTATCTATGTCTTAACTTTTTCTCTAATTCAAGACCCAACTCCCCAGATGGGCGAGATGTGTCGCTTATCATTATGGGGGCGTTCTTGGATTCGACGGGGATAGTTCGGGCTCGGGTAGCGGGTAGTGGGGCTGCGTCCACTTCAACAACGCGAACGCCAATTTAAACGGCAAACAACAAACAAACTACGCTTTAGCAGCTTAATAACCTGTTAGCGTGCTTCTACTTTCCATCGCCCATGTGGCGGGATAGGGGCTCAACTTTAGTGGGATACGCTGTCACATCTCCGCCTGGGGTGTGCTGAAGAAGACAATCAGGCTGACCCAAAGCATAGCCGGTTACGGGGCGATGCTAGGGTGACATCAAAACTGTGACTACACCCGTAGAAGCCTTTGTTGCGTTATCTTCGGACAGGGGTTCGACTCCCCTCGCCTCCACCAAAAACCTGAAAGAGCCGACCGCACGAGGTCGGCTTTTTGCATTGGAGGCGAGATAAAGGGAGTTGAACCCCTGAGCGGGTTCGCCCGCGCACAGGTAGCGAAAGAGAAGCTACGAAGGAAAGCCTCAGCGAACGAGCACGGCGTTGATATCCAACCTCTAATATCGTCGACAGAGGATAGACTTCGGTAGCAGTATAATGGAGATATCAACACCCCCTCGCCTCCACCAAAAACCTGAAAGAGCCGACCGCACGAGGTCGGCTTTTTGCATTGGAGGCGAGATAAAGGGAGTTGAACCCCTGAGCGGGTTCGCCTAGGAAGCGAATGAGATACTGTGCTTTGAACTATGACATTGCCGAACTTGCAAGTTTATGCTGCAAAACAACAACGGCAACATTAAACTTCAAATTTCAGCACTACATATTTATGATTAAAAGAAGTCGCTAAATAGCGACTTCTCAGATTGAAGACAAACTCCCGCGAAATACTGCAGACGCGGGAGTTCTTTATGTTTTTTATCCATATTTCAAATACGAAATTGAATTTATCAGATGGGCGACCGGTCTTCCAGAGCCAGGTCGCCATTTTTTTGAGGTTCATGGCAGCAAAAACAAGCATCGCTTGCATGGAGACTCTTTTTAATCCTCGCAAGGTCGTCCACCACATACCATGCTTCTCCTTTAAATCAGCAAAAACTGGCTCTATTGTCTCTTTTCGCTCCGCATAAATTCGTTTGTTTTCTTCTGTATGGCGGAGGTGATCCGCCTCTTCAACATATTCAGCCCAAACATGTCGACTGATACGCTTCACTGCATCTTTACTCTCTGTACATTGTGTCCGGAAAGGACAGGCTTGGCAGATTGTCGGATTTGAGCGATACATTTTATAACCGTCACGGTTCGTTGTTTCGTAAGACAGTACCGCATTTGCCGGACATAGGTAGCAGTCGTAGTGTTCATCGTAAACGTACTCATGCTTTTTAAAAAAGCCTTCTTTCGTCTGAGGACGTGTATACGGCAGGACGGGACGAATCTCTTGCTCTTGCAGCGTTTTGCAGATGGCTGGCGTCTTGTAACCCGCATCCGCGGCAACCGCTCGTGGAGCCGGAACCAGGCGAGTAACCTCGTTTAGAACATCTTCAAAGACTTGGCTGTCGTGGACATTTCCAGGCGTTACTTTGACGCCGAGTACAAACCCGTTCCGATCACACGCGGTGTGAAAGCTGTAGGCGAAAACACGTTCTTTCTCTCCCTTTACGAATAAACCACACTCCGGGTCAGTCGTGCTAACCTTCACCTCCTTCTGCGTTACTACCCACTTTTTTTCGAATGGTTTCTTTCCATGTACAGCTCGATCTTTATTGATCTCTTCATCAAGCTGATCCTGGTACTTTCGGCTTTGCTCCTGAACAATCTCTTTCACATATTTGTTTTTGTTCGCGCTTGCTTTAACATGTGTCGCGTCAATAAAGAGTACATCAGGTTCAATGAAACCATGACGAGCAGCTTCTTCGAGGATGCGATTAAAAATCCCCTCAAAGAGTCCCGTATCCCGAAAACGGCGCACATAATTCTTACCCAGCGTGGAGAAATGAGGAACGGGCTGACTGAAGTCATATCCAATAAACCAACGGTACGCGACATTGGTTTCAATTTCTTTCATGGTCTGGCGCATGGAGCGAATACCAAAAAGGCATTGAATGAGCGCAATCTTAATAAGAACCACCGGATCAATGCTAGGGCGACCGTTATCTTCACAGTAGACATCTCGAACCAAGTCATAGATGAAGCTAAAGTCGATGGCGTATTCGATTTTACGGACCAAATGATCCTCAGGTACAAGCTCGTCCAAGGAGACCATGGAGATTTGGGAACGTCCTTCGTAACCCGTTTTTCGCAACATATCCAACACTCCCGCACTAGTTATTTACCTATATTATACCATATTAATGCGGTGAATGGATGAAGTATTTTCAATAAAATAAGACTGGCGACAGGGCTTTGTCGACAGTCTGGAAGAACCGACTATAAAAAGTCGGTTCTTTATCTTAACTTCGTCATTTTTTATCGTTGGTTTACAACTTTTCTATTCTTGCACCTCGCCCAGGAAAGCTTCATGAGCCGAACTTGTTTTAAGATCTATTAAAGCATATACACAAGCAGCATGTCGTTAATATATAAATCCTTAAATGGATCAGAACAATAAGAAAATACTTTATTTTCTTTGAACATTTATTCTAGAAACAAATTATAGGGGTTCTATTTAAAAGGTCTTTCGTTTTTCGTATGAGGATATTCGTTCATATAGAGTTTCCTTGGGGACATCGGACTATTACCATAAATATCTCCAACAAAAATAGATCAATGAAGCTTCGTGGCAATGGGGATGCCTATGAAGAACACATGTGTGGAGGGAACAACAAGCGAAACACCTGACATTCCATGATAAATGGGTGTACTAATTCTTAAAACGCTCCACTGCATCCATAAAACGCCCATCCATCAGTCGAACGATGTGGTTCACGATCGCCTCACAAGGCGTTTTCATCCCATCCTCAATCCAATCCAGCAGCGTTCCTGCAAAGGCATGGCTGTAAAATTGAACGATGAACGTCTTGTCCTCTTCCGAAATCGCACGGGAATCCGAAACTTCATTGATGACATTGCTCAGAAGTTCAAACAAAACTTGATTTAAAAACATCTCCAAATGCTCTTTTCCAAGAGAACGACATGTGTTCATACAAAGCGCCTTGTTGCTTTCCACATATCTAAAATGATCAATAGCCCCTGCTGCCAAGTCGCATAGGATTTGTTATTCTGGATAGCGCCGAGTGCCTCCGTTATATATCCATCCAAGCAGGTCATAAATATCCTGATAATGATAGTAAAAGGTTTGGCGATTCAACTTGCAGGCTTCCACCAAGTCTTTAACCGTTATTTTATCTAAAGTCTTGGTGCCCAGCATATCCTTCAATGCATCAGCCAATGCATGCTTGGTGTACGGATGCATAGGAAACCTCTCCTTAGGGTGTAATGTTTCTTATTATTTTGCCATAACCTATAGATTTTTTAGACACATGGCACCTGAAGTTTAAATTTTAGACACAGGGCTTTTACTGTCTATTTTTATTCCATTCACACTCCTATAAAGTGGAGGTGTCAGGAACACTAAAGGAGGTTATAAGGATGTATTATAGCAATGGTAACTATGAAGCTTTTGCCCGTCCAAAGAAACCACTCGGTGTTGATCAAAAATCCGCCTATCTGATCGGCTCTGGTCTTGCATCACTGTCCGCAGCCGCATTCCTCATACGTGATGGTCAGATGAAGGGGGAAAACATTCATATTCTTGAGGAACTCGATATTGCCGGAGGTGGATTAGACGGCATCTACGATGACGGCCGGGGTTTCATTATCCGCGGTGGACGGGAAATGGAAAACCACTTCGAATGCCTTTGGGATCTATTCCGCTCTATTCCCTCACTTGAAACAGAGGGTGCATCGGTATTAGATGAATTTTACTGGCTCAACAAGGAGGATCCGAACTTCTCCTTGCAGCGTGCTATCCTCAATCGTGGTGAGGATGCACATACCGATGGCAAATTCACACTTACTCAAACCGCTTCGATGGAAATTATCAAGTTGTTCTTTACTCCAGAAGAAGCGCTTGAAGATATGAAAATTACAGATGTCTTCTCGGAAGATTTCTTTAACTCGAATTTCTGGCTTTACTGGCAGACGATGTTTGCGTTTGAGCCTTGGCACAGCGCCATGGAAATGCGCAGATATATCGCTAGATTCATTCATCATATCGGGGGATTGCCAGATTTCTCAGCGTTGAAATTTACAAAATATAATCAGTACGAGTCTCTTGCACTGCCGCTAATGAAGTATTTGAAAGGCCATGGTGTCACCTTCCAATATGCAACGACCGTAGCTAATGTTGAGTTTGATATTACGGAGAACAAGAAAGTTGCTAAAAAGCTGGTCTATGTTCAAAACGGACAAGAAAAACACATTGACCTGACTGAAAATGATCTGGTATTCATCACCAATGGCAGCAATACCGAAAGCTCCACTTTAGGCGACAACAACACTCCCGCCATTATGAACACCTCCCTCGGGGGAAGCTGGGAGCTTTGGAAGAAGATCGCGGAGCAAGATCCTGCCTTTGGCCGTCCAGACAAATTCTGTGGCAACATTGCGGAAAGCAACTGGGAGTCTGCCACCATTACAACGCTAGATGACCGGATTCCGCCTTATATCGAAAAAATCTGCAAGCGCGATCCATTCAGCGGAAAGGTCGTTACCGGCGGTATCGTGACGGTAAAAGATTCGAAATGGCTGATGAGCTTTACCTTGAACCGACAGCCTCACTTCAAATCCCAGCCAAAAGACCAGCTTGTCGTATGGGTATACAGCTTGTATTGCGACGTGCCAGGTGACTACATCAAGAAACCGATGAAGGACTGCACGGGTATCGAGATCACGAAAGAATGGCTCTACCACATCGGCGTACCTGAAGCAGAGATTCACGATCTTGCCGTAAACTCCGCAAACTGTGTCCCTTGCATGATGCCTTATGTTACATCTTACTTCATGCCAAGAGCTGCGGGAGATCGTCCGAATGTAGTTCCTGATGGTTGTGTCAACGCTGCCTTTATCGGTAACTTTGCCGAAACACCGCGAGACACGGTATTCACCACAGAGTATTCGGTACGTACCGCCATGGAAGCTGTGTACACGCTTCTTGACATTGACCGCGGCGTGCCAGAAGTATTTGGATCCGCTTATGATGTCCGCGTGTTGATGGATTCCACAGCGAAAATGATGGACGGCAAGAAACTAACCGATATGGAGCTGCCTCCAGCAATCCAATTAGCATCAATGACGGGTGTGCAAAAAATTTCTCACACCAGAATCATGCAGCTGCTTAAAGAGTATAAGTTGATCTAAACGAAAACGAATAGATGTAAAGCTATGAGGTTGTTGCACAATGGTGAGAGAATCAAATCACCGTGCTTCAGCCTCATTTTTTTATTAAAACAAGATTGATCCTCCTACTATCTGCCTTAATAGATTGCAAAGTTTATCTAATGGTCGAAACAGATAATCCTTACTACTCAGTATTTAAAAAATAATGATACAAAAGACTCCATTCAAAAAATATTGGAAAAGATCATTTACAAACATTATGATAATAATCTTGCGGAGTTTGCTAGAGACGTACAAAGAATGCCCTTTAAGATATGGGGATGGAGAAAAGGAACCAATAAGCCTCAATTGGATAATATAATCTGGCTAGCAATTATTCTGAACACACCGGTATTCGTTACTAAAAGGGAGCGATTAAAAAAAGTAATAATCGATCATACTGCTAATAAACTTTATGTTAAGAAAAAATATAGACCTAATATCTCAGAAATAATTAAAAATGCCCTAAAAGAGGCAATGTTAGAGGAACCTCCGCCATCTCTTTCTCAAATTGCTAAACGTGTCTCTTGTAAACCTCAATTCGTGAAGAGAAAATTCCCTGAAGAGTGTAAAATTATAACCAAGAAGCATTATGATTATAGGAATGGCGATGTTTTAAAACAATGTTGAAATTATATAACTTTTAAAGAAGATTATACATCAATCATTTTTTATTATCATTTAACGTATATATGTTTTTTCAGCCATTGTCTGAAATACTGCAACTGTTCCTCAGTATGGAAATAGTGTTCTCCATTCTCCATTACTTGCAAATTACAGTTAAAACGTTTATTAAATTCAGATACAACGTTAAACTCACATAAGTTATCTTCTGAACCATAGAGAATTGAAGTTGGATTATTCCAAGCAACAATAGGATGTTCTTTCACATAACAGTAGTAGTCCCAATAGAGAGTTTGTCCAATAGGTGTAGAAATTTCTTTCTCTATTTTTAGTCTACTCTCACTTACGTTAAACCATGTCATCATATTATTTATGATACGTTCCATATTTACCACAGGAGAGAGAAACAAACACTGCTTCAACGGCTCATGGCTATATTCTAATAGGCTAAAATATACTCCCATGCTACAAGCAAAAATGCTTATATTATTTGATAACAATTTTGCATAGGTCATAATTGCATTAAGGTCTTGAACACAGTTTTGAACTTTGCAAAGATAAGTATCATCCTTACGGTCACCATGTTGAGGTAAATCAAAACTAAGCACTTGATAACCTACTGCTGTTGCTTCTTCTGCAAATACAATAATCGAGTCATCTGCCTTATTTGACATGTTACCATGCACCACCACAAATAACTTATCTGATTTGTCACCCCACAAAATCGCTGGAATATTTTCTATTTTAAAATTATTTTTTATCATTGAAATTTATCCTCCATGAAATATAAATAATTCGTCATTCCTAATATTACAAATGTATATACCTAAATAAATATTGGCTCTCTTTCTTTAAAATCTGTTATTCTTGTATAAGCATGGGCTACATTGCATTGAACCATAAAGTTCTTGATTTTAACAACTTCTTTGTCAGTTTCAAATAATTGTAGCCATTTAAACCAATATAAATAATTGCTGATATATTTAGTTGCAACACCTTTAAACTTATTCATCCACTTTTTTAATTTGCTGTGTTCAGCATTAATGTGTTGAATATGGTAAATTCCTTCTTTATGTTTTCCTCTTTGTATACGCTTATGTTCCAATGAAAAATCTTTGGCAAACTGAACATAACTCTTATGACTGTCAGTACAAAAGATAGAGTTATCCCCTACACGACCGTCATAGCTTTCTAATTCTTGGTGTGTCATTCTACCTCTACATAGTAACTCCATAATTAGATTACCCTGTCTATCAATAGCAGTAGCAATACAAACCTGTTCGTTAGATATACCTCTCTTTTTAATCTGTTTGCCTCTTTTACGAGATTTTCTCGGCATTTTAGAAGGTTTTGTACCTTTGAAACTCTCTGCAAAGAATACTTCATCAGCCTCAATTACACCCTCAACAGAGCCTACACCAAAAAATGACCCTTATACAATCAAGTATTTTGTGTCTCCAAAAGAAACTTGTTGCAATATTAATCTCTACAATTTTAGCACTCTTTCTAATGGAATAACCTGCAATCATACATTTAGCGTATTTAAGCCATTTATCTAATGTTTTCTTGCTTTTGTAAGTGGCAGAGTTTGTGAAGTCAGTAAAAGTCTTATTGCAGGATTTACAAATATATCGTTGCTTCCCTTTATACTTGCCGTTTCTTGATACAGTTTCAGTACTACAATGTGGGCAGATTTTTCCCTTGGCAAATCTAAATTCCTTGACTTCTTGTGTTACTTGACCTACTTGTGTACCTAATACAAGCAGTTCTTCTAAATAGGAAAGCAACTGTTCTTGTTGAGATACTGATAGTTTTTGAATATCTGAAATCAAAGAATTAACAGTTGCCATAATAATACCTCCAAACCTGTATGTATATATGGCTTAATTATAGTATATCTTATATATAATATATCAATTTTCAACATCTATTTAAAACATAGCCATAGGAATAAATAAAATTAATAAAGGCAAACTTATGCTTCAAAAATGAACTTGTGGCAATATTATAGTTCATTATTTATTCTCCTCATGATAAAAAAGAGCCTTTTTTGTTTATACTTCGGCAATTATATGATTCAAACAGTGGTAATATTATAGTTCAAATCACAGATACTTCGAAGGAAAGACAACAGCGAACGAGCACGGCGTTGATATCTAACCACTAATATCGTCGACAGAGGATAGGCTTCGGTAGCAGTATAATGGAGATATCAAAAGCCCCTCGCCTCCACCATGTAAATCCACAACCGCATGAGGTTGTGGATTTTTGCTGTATGTCTATAGAAAGATTTGTTAGAATGTACGTATGCTATAGAGAATCTCCGTCCCGAAGTTTTAGATGCTTTCTTTGCGGTGTATAAGCCCGCGGCAAAAATCATATACGACGATGCGAGCGAGTGAGTTTATGAAAGTTTCAATAGAAGAGATCGGTAAAGAGCAGGAAGAGGAAATTCTTATCAGGTGCTATGAGGTAAATAACAAAATATACGAAATCGTAAACAAGCTAAAGTTGGAAGACCTCATTTTTCTAGGATATCACAATGATAGGATTCACCGTCTAAAAATTAGCGATATTTATTATTTCGAGGCCGTTGACGGGAAAGTTTTTATTTATTGCAAGGATGAGATTTATGAGGTGAAGCACAAGCTCTATGAGTTGGAGGAGTTATGCAAAGGAAGGAAATGTTTTCGCACATCCAAATCAACGATTTTGAACATAGCCAAAATTTCATTCGTTCGTCCATCGTTAAGCGGCAGATTTGAAGCAGTGCTTGATAATGGGGAACGTGTTGTCATATCGAGGCAGTATGTGCCGGTACTTAAAAATATGCCCGCTGGGTATTGCTTGCAGCACTGCTTGTCATACTAGCGGTAATCGGAACGGCTTCCCTTATTCGCAATAAAGCGAGTAACCGTGATTACAAAATCTCCTGTATTGTCGTAAAAGCAGTCATGATGACATTATTGTTGGTACTTGTATTTGTACCTGCACTTGTTTTTCCGCAGCATAAACTACCAAAAGTTACGGGCCAATATGAAGTCGCAACTGCAACATACACTTACATAGACAAAAACCGCATCGAGGAATTTGCCGATACCGGTAAGAATAGGTTTGTTAATGTACAATATTGGTATCCCGAAAATTCCGATGGAACATATCCGCTCTTGGTATTCTCACATGGAGCTTCTGGTATTAAGACAAGCAATGCTTCTACTTTTAGGGAGCTTGCAAGTCACGGGTATGTCGTATGTTCCATTGATCATCCTTATCATTCTTTTTATACAGTTTCAGACGATGGGGCGTTTACCTTAATCAATTCGGATTATAAGATGGAAGTCGATAATGTCAACAAAGAGGGCATTTATACAAGGGAGCAGTTATATGGGCTCATTCAAAAATGGATGAAACTGCGAACGGACGACATGAATTTTGTCATAGATACAATCATTGAAAAATCCCGAAACGATACAGCCCCTGTTTATCAACATATCAGTAAAGATAAAATAGGTGTTTTCGGGCACTCCATGGGCGGCGCGGCAAGCGTTTGGATCGGCCGAGACCGTAAAGATGTAAGTGCGGTTGTCAATATTGATGCCCCGTTTTTTAGCGAGCTTGCTTATAACAATGAGACTGGTGATTTTGCGGCAAGTGGCAAAGCTTACATGACCCCAATCCTTAACATTTATTCTGACGATGTTTGGAAACAGCTTGGAAGTAACTCTACTTATGCGGCAAACTACATCGCTGACAAAAACTTCATGGAAGCATATACCGTTCATTTTCAAGGAGCAAAACATTTAAGCCTCACCGATTTACCGCTTTTTTCTCCTCTGCTCGCAAAGATGCTGCAGGGTGGAAAAGCAGCTATTGACCAATATTACTGTATAGAAACGGAGAATGAACTTATTCTTAAATTCTTTGATTATACATTGAAAGGTACTGGGCGCTTCACATCCGAAGGAACCTACGGATCAAGGTAAACAACTTACTTTGCTGCGGCGAATTGTGGATTTGTTGATCCACGGTTCGCCTCTACCAAACCTGAAAGAGCCGACCGCATGAGGTCGGTTTTTTGTGTTTGTTGGAGGCAATAAAGGGAGTTGAACCCCTGAGCGGGTTCGCCTGCGCACAGGCAGCGAAAGAGAAGCTACGAAGGAAATCCTCAGCGAACGAGCACGGCGTTGATACCATACCTCTAATATCGTCGACAGAGGATAGGCTTCGGCAGCAAGTAAAATGGAGATATCAAAAAACCACTGAACCTAATGTTTAGTGGTTTTTCTGATAGATAGAGATACGACCTCTAGGTCTACTTGCGTGGGATAAGATATGGGGCCAATCCCGTTGCAATAACTCGATGCCCCCGATCATTTGGATGGATGGGCAGATGTCCGCTCAACGCATCTTCAATCTTTCCATTTTGATATCCATACATAAGATATGCCTGCTTTCCTTCAAACCACTTATGAGCGGGAGCTACAGTTACATCATAACTATGGGCCAGCTCGTTTATCATACGATTTAATTGGCCTATCGACTCAACTGAAAGAGGGCTGTTCGGAAACGGATTGTATTGCGTACAGCAAATGATCTGAGCACAGCTTCCTTTTTTTACTTGAGTAAAAATGGCACTTAAATTACGCCTATAGCTGGTTACAATGTGCTTTACAGCTAGTTGTTTCTTGGTTCTAATTGAAGCTAGTGCCGCGTGGGCTAAATCCACTCCTCCAATCCATACAGAAACAACAGAGGAATGACTGATTACGGAGGACCCCTGCCATATGACGGCATCCAATAGATCATAGCTGCTCCAACCGGGCCGAGCCAGAACAAACCCACGAACCTTGCGTGAGTCCGAATTTAAAGCAGATACGGCCAATCGGGGATAAGCCTTTGCCAAAGAAGAGGCATTTTCCCCAAATGTAATGGAATCTCCAAGAGCTGTATAGATCATAAGATTATCACCAACTCCACTCTTAATCATATATACAACGTAAAGTCTGATGAAAAAACGATATTAACGATCGACTGTTTTGCTCGTGTATTTCCTCAAGTGCATCTTAGACATATTATATTGCAGTCATGTACAGGTAATGTGGGCATTGACAACAACTAATGCTTCAATATGAGCGGATTATTAGTACTTATCGGATCAGAGTTGAAGACAGGGTGATACTGGGGTGGCATCCAGACTGTGACTACATACGTAGATGCCTGTGTAGCGATATTTTCGGATACAGGGGTTCGCCCGCACGCAGGTGGCGAAGCAGATCTTACAAAGGAAACGTCAGCGAACGAGCATACTGTTAGTATCCAATCTCTAATATTATCCACGGGGGGGAGGTATATTTCCTTTTTATGCATATAATTTATTTACATAGGGTGTTGTCATTTCAGATCTCAAAAAGGGGACATCTACTTTGAAAGTTCTTGAAACAGATCGGCTAATCCTTCGTCGGATATCAACTGACGATGCGGAGTTTATGCTTGAGCTTTTGAATAATCCCTCGTGGTTGGAATTCATCGGCGATAAAGGTGTGAGAACCGTCGTTGCAATTTGAAAGAATGGTTAGCCTTTCTGATGGTGCACAGATAAAGGGGGATTGCACAATAACTGGATGATATTAGATGTGATACAACTCACAAATAATATCTTCCTTCCTATGATAGATTCTTAAAAAGAATGTCAGCATTGAAGTCGTGCGCAAAATAATGAATGTTTCAATTGTTGGAATACTAAATATGTCTTTTGTGTGCCCATTGCATAGGAGGAATAAAATTGAATCAGCTTTTCCGAAGAAAATCACTGAACCTCATGCTTGCTCAAAGTGAGAAAAAAGAATTAGCACGAGCGCTGTCTTTGATGGATTTAATCTTCCTTGGCGTAGGTTGCGTGATCGGGACTGGGATTTTTGTTGTTACAGGTGTCGTTGCGGCAGAATCTTCAGGACCAGCGATCATGTTATCATTTGTTATAGCAGGTATTGCCTGTGCGCTCGCTGCATTCTGTTATGCAGAGTTTTCTTCAGCTGTACCTGTCTCAGGAAGTGTGTACACATTTACGTATGCAACATTAGGTGAATTGTTGGCTTTCCTTATTGGATGGGATCTCATGCTTGAATATGTACTGGCTATTTCTGCCGTTGCTACGGGTTGGTCTGCATACTTTCAATCGTTGCTCACGGGCTTTCATATACAATTTCCCGCCATTATCTCCTCCGCTCCCGGTGTAGGAAAAGGGGGAGCCATTGATCTGCCAGCAGTTCTGATCATATTGTCCATCACAGCACTCGTTAGTAAAGGTGTAAAGGAAAGTATTAAGTTTAACAATATGATGGTTTTTGTAAAATTAGCTGTTATCTTACTATTTATTATTGTGGGGATTTGGTATGTAAAACCTGATAACTGGGTGCCATTTGTACCCTTTGGATTTAATGGGATTATAACAGGTGCAGCTACGGTGTTCTTTGCCTATATCGGGTTCGATGTTATCGCCACGGCATCGGAAGAAGTAAAGAATCCTAAAAAAACGATGCCGATGGGGATTATAGCGTCCTTGCTCATCTGTACCATTTTATATATGACCGTATCTGGGGTATTAACAGGGATGATTTCGTATACCCAGTTAAATGTTGGTGCACCTGTTGCATTAGCATTAGAATCTGTAGGGCAGAACTCTATAGCGGGAATCATATCAATTGGGGCGGTATTTGGCATTACAACCGTTATCCTTGCATTGATCTATGCGCAAGTTCGTTTATCCTACGCAATGAGTCGTGATGGATTATTACCGAGAAAGTTCTCAAAAGTAAATGCAAAGACCCAGACTCCATTCGCTAACACGTGGTTAACCGGGTTCGTTGCCGCAGGCATTGCAGGTTTTATTGATCTAACAACACTTGCACATTTAGTGAACATGGGCACATTAGCTGCGTTTACTTTAATATCCATCGCAATCATCGTCCTGCGCAAGAAATTCCCTGAATTAAAGGCCTCATTCCGAGTCCCGTTCGTGCCAGTGCTGCCAGCTATTAGTGCGTTACTTTGTCTTTACCTTGCATCTAGTTTGCCCTTAATCACTTGGGTTTCATTTGTTATATGGATTGGTATTGGCACGATTATATACTTTATGTATTCACGTAAGCATAGTAACCTGAATCAGTAAATTGTTGTATCTGAATATCCAATTGTTTATTCATTTGAAGCCGACCGCGCAGGGTCGGCTTTTGCTTTACTCCTTGATATACTATGTTAGAATGTTATTAAGTTATTACATTAGTAAGGTATAACTTTGTGCGTATGGATCATACTATGAGAGGAGAACATTATTATGAATGGTGTGGTCAATATGGAAAAAGGCCGAGATAGAACGAAGACGACTCGATACTCTCGCAAAATAGGCCGAATGGGAAATAGTTTAGGGATTAGTTTGCCAAAGATGCTTGCAGAGAAACTGAATGTAGTACAGGGTGACGAGATTGAATTTATCGAAAACGACCAAGGAGAAATCGTAATCAAAAAGGTTCGAAAATCGAATCTGCCTGAGAATGTGCGGCCTGAAGTGCTTGAGGCGTTTTATGATATTTTTAATGAAGATCAGGACATATTCAATGATCTAAGGGACCGCTAATGGTAAAGTATTTGACCAAAGAAGAAGTGATTGCCGGGCACTACTTCATGATGAAGCAGATGCAGGATATGGAGCAAGCGGGCGTAAAAGACCATTCTCTTCTTGAATCTGCCGTTTATAGACCGCAGCAAAGTGTGTTTGGTGAGGATGCGTATCCGACATTATTTGAGAAAGCAGCTGCGTTGGTGGATTCATTGGCTAAAAACCATTGCTTTCACAATGGTAACAAACGAACCGCTTATTTGGCTGTAAAATCATTCCTTCAAATAAACGGCTATCATCTGAAAATGGAACGGGAATTTGCAGTGAATTTCATGGTGGATATTGTGAATGGGAAGTATTCTGTCGAAGATATGGCCCAAATTTTTGTGGAACATGGTATCAAGAAGTGAAAAAGGGGTGTCTGGGGAGTGTAAGGGCATGAGTAAACAGGATATCTTGTTCAAAACGGAGAAACATGTATTTAGTTATCGAGTGGCTGGCCTATTAATGCGGAACGACAAGATTCTATTACAAAGACCGCTCAATGACACAGGCTATGCTTTTCCAGGCGGTCATGTTAGCTTTGGAGAGACTCATGAGGAAACCCTTATAAGAGAATTTAAAGAAGAAATGGGCGTAAATATAAAAGTCGGTTCGTTAAAATGGGTAGGTGAACTTTTCTTTCCGTGGGGAAATAAGGATTGCCAACTAATATGTCTATTTTATCTTGTATCGCTTGCAGACGAACCTCAAATTCCATTAAGTGTCAGTTTCTGGGGCACAGAGCAATTAGAAAACCAAAGTTTTAAGTTGGAATTTTCATGGATGCCATTGTCTGATATTCTGAAAACAGAATTGTACCCCATAAGAATCTAAACAATTACTTACAAAATATTCGGCATCTATTGAGCATTTTATATCTATAGAGCAAGACTTTACGATTCAGATGGCAACTAGTGATGATTTGGAATTGTGAATGAAGCTTGCAAAATTTATACGAACTAACTTTCCGGGATTAGAAACAGAAGAACAGCTTCAAGGTTATCAGAAAATTGATTGTTGAAAAAAATATGGGTTGCAGAGAAAATGACAGTACCTCTCCAAAACTGAGGCATCTTTTTTCACCTTCAATCCCACGCGATATAAAGCGTAATAAAATGAATACCTAAAGTTTTGATATTTGCCCAAGCCCCTTTTAAGAGATATAATTATGATGATTATGCACATTCAATGTGGAAAGAGAGCGGGATCAGTATGGGGCGTAAATGGAACAACATTAAGGAAAAGAAAGCATCCAAAGATACTAATACAAGTCGTATATATGCCAGGTTCGGAAGAGAAATTTACGTGGTCGCGAAGCAAGGCGAGCCGAATCCGGAATCGAATCAAGCCTTGAAGTTTGTCGTTGAGCGTGCCAAAACATACAATGTACCAAAAGCGATCATTGACCGTGCGATTGAGAAGGCAAAGGGCGGTTCAGATGAGAACTACGATGAACTCCGTTATGAAGGCTTCGGACCTAACGGCTCCATGGTTATCGTGGACGCATTAACGAATAACGTGAACCGTACGGCTTCTGAGGTGCGTGCTGCATTTAACAAGAACGGCGGCAGCCTTGGAGTCAGCGGATCTGTAAATTATATGTTTGATCAAACGGCGGTCATTGGTCTGGAAGGCAAAACAGCAGATGAAGTGCTGGAGATCTTAATGAATGCGGACTTGGACGTTCGTGATATCTTGGAAGAGGATGAAGCGGTCATTATTTACGCTGAGCCTGATCAGTTTCATGCTGTTCAAGAGGCATTCAAGAATGAGGGCATCACGGAATTTACCGTAGCGGAGCTGACAATGCTTCCACAGAGCTATGTTACGCTTGCAGAAGACGTTCAGGCTCAATTCGAGAAACTGATTGATGTGCTAGAAGATCTGGAAGATGTTCAACAAGTTTACCATAACGTTGAGCTTGAAGATTAATTTGAATTCGGAGGTTTCTAGGGTGTCGCTACAATCTTTGCAGCCTATGTGGCGATATTTTCGGATTGAGGTTCGATTCCCTGGCCTTCTACCATAAAAACCCGACCATATGAGGTCGGGTTTTTATGGATAGGATTCGGTAGCACTGTAATGGAGATATCAGCACGTGGAATTTATATTAGGCGAAGGGGGTACATGCTTTGGAAACAACAAACAAGTTTACCGGTAAAGCAGATACGTATTCGAAATATCGCCCGAACTATCCAACAGAATATATGAATTATTTGATTTCATCCAACCAATTAACTTCCAACCATATTATTGCAGATATAGGTTCGGGTACGGGGGTTTTTACTCAACAGCTACTCGACAGAAACTTTAAAGTGTTTGCAGTTGAGCCTAATCGTGATATGAGAACGATTGCAGAAAAAGCATTAAACCGCTATTCAAGTTTTATCTCGATACAAGGGACTGCCGAGAATACCGGTATTCAAAGTTCCAGTATTGATTTGGCAACGGTTGCGCAGGCATTTCACTGGTTCGACAAAGATAAATTTAAATTGGAATGCCAGAGAATATTGAAACCCAATTCAAATGTAGCCCTTGTATGGAACAGCAGGGATTCTTCAAGCCTTCTAGTAAATGAAAATGCGGAGGTATGCAAACAGCTGTGCTCTGGGTTTAAAGGCTTTAGTGGAGGCATAGATGAAACGCCTGACATATACAAGGACTTTTTCAAAGACGGCAAATATGAATATGAAGTTTTTCGGCACGATCTGGAGTTTAATCTAGAGGGATTTGTAGGACGCAATTTGTCAGCATCCTATGCTCCTAAGCCGACAGATGCAAATTACAATCCATTTATTGAGGCAGTGACCGAGCTTTTTATAAAATATAGCAGTGACAACATGATTGTCATTCCCAATATTACACGAAGCTACATAGGCAATGTGTAGGTCCGCCTAGCTCGGCGAAGAGTCATTTCATTGCTTCTACACTACAAACCCTTCTCCAGAAGCAAGCCGTTCAATACAAGTGAAAGGCTGTGTAAAGCTTTGGACAAGCCAGCCTCGGCATCCTCGGAGTTTGCGATCCAAAAAGCAGTGTCCATGAGTCCCCCATTCAATAGCCGCGCTAAAGCTTCGGAGTCCGTCGTTGCAATGATCCGATCCTTCATCAATTGCTGAAGCATATCAGCCATCGTCGCTAGGCAGTGCGACTGAGATGATTGAGAATAAGCATTGCCCAGTACCGAAGGCGCGTCTCTATGCACGATTCGCTGGATTTCGGGCTCAAGAGCCATGGCAAGATAAGCGCGGCAACGACCAACGAAGCCTTCCCAATTTCCTTCTGCTGCATCTGAGATCCTTCCCAATCTGCTATCCATTTCAGCGTCGATTTCTTTGACAACAGCTTCCAATAAGCCTTTCTTGTCGCCAAAGTGATGATAAAGCGCGCCGCGCGTTAGGCCCACAGAAGCTGTGAGGTCATCCATGGATGTGTGTGCATACCCAATCGTGCCAAAAGCTTGCCTTGCCGCACTTACCAACTTGGCGCGTGTTTCTGCAATCATTTCCGATCGTGCTTTTCGAGCCATTTTTCCTCCTGCTTACATACGTTTTTATGTTAATTGTCTTCGCTGGGAACCAATCCTATGCTTAATATTGTTCGACATCCGAAAGAATAAGTCCTTTGGAACTCAGTAGTTGGAGGTATAAAAATGCACATTGACATACGCATCGTATGTATATATAGTATTCACATACATTGTGTATGTCAATATAATTCAGCCGATAGGATAGTATAAGTATTTCACATCTTATCAAAATGAGGGGAGTTAAAGGAATGAAGAATGTATTTCCAATCTGCATTTATTCGGGGGTGCATCTTGCCTAATCCATATCGTGAGATATTCGATGCCACTGGTGCAAAGGGGTTCTCAGCGGCAGGCTTTGTCGCTCGGATGCCTATATCCATGCTGGGCATTGGCGTTGTTACCATGTTGTCTCAATTGCGTGGCGAGTACTGGCTCGCTGGTGCTGTTGCAGCTACCTTTGCGTTGGCGTCAGCTTTGATGGCTCCTCAAATTTCCCGTATGGTGGACCGATTGGGGCAATCCCGTGTACTGCTTCCAGCCACAGGGATCAGTGTAGTATCTGTTGTCTCCTTGCTGCTGTGCACAAGATATCAAGCACCGGATTGGACGTTATTCCTGTTCGCATTACTCGCCGGATGCATGCCCAGTATGCCGGCCATGGTACGCGCGCGCTGGACCGAGCTGTATCGGGGTTCCCCAAAGCTGCATACCGCATTTTCCTTTGAGTCCGTTGTTGATGAGCTATGCTTTATTATTGGTCCGGTCATTTCTGTCGGTTTAAGCGTTATGCTCTTCCCCGAAGCGGGTCCTCTTTTGTCGTGCGTTTTTCTAACGATAGGGGTATTCCTGTTCACGATGCAAAAGAGTACCGAACCTGCGGTGCGTCCCCTTAACCCTAACAGTAAAGGAACCGTGATCAAGATTGGTTCATTGAGGGTGCTGGTGTTCACGCTCGCTGCCATAGGCACCATATTTGGCACAGTGGACGTAGTGAGTGTAGCTTTTGCAGAGAATCAGGGAAATACGGTAGCCGCCAGTATCGTGCTTTCCGTCTACGCTGTAGGTTCATGCTTGGCCGGCCTGGTTTACGGCACTCTGAGGCTGAGTACTCCGCCACACCGTCAGTTTTTGCGGGCCGTTGCAGTATCGGCCGTTACGATGCTTCCACTCTTCTTCGTGGACATCATTGCTAAGCTAGCAGTCGCTGTCTTCTTCGCCGGGATGTCCGTGGCTCCCACGATGATCATCACTATGGGGTTGGTGGAGAAAATCGTTCCTGAATCCCAGGTAACGGAAGGAATGACCTGGGCAATTACAGGCTTGGGTATCGGGGTTGCTCTAGGCTCGGCTGCAGCAGGATGGGTTGTGGATAGCTTTGGCGCACGGGCGGGATTTGTCGTGGCTATAGCGGCGGGATTGCTTGCTCTGGCTATCGTGCTTCTTGGTTACAGATCCCTCCGGTCAGCATACAATCACGCGGTCATGAGCCCGAAGGATGGTTCAGTCAAGTGCTAAAACCGAATAAGTATCACGCAGCGAGGGCCACGTGCGAATAACTATTGATAATTCATCGTGATTCCTAGGTTATTTTCGAACTTTGTTGCTCTTCGTTCCATTTCAATCACCTTGCCCATCGTATCATAATTGGGAAAATTTAGGGAAACCGGCCGTATAAGGCCGGTTTCTTGTGATGCGCGCCCTGCATGGACGTCATCTCCATATCCTCTCATGGAAGGAGTTTATCAAATCCTGTTCTGAGATTTAGCTTTGAACATATGCACTCAGATGTGGTGGCTTAGAGCTTCGTTAACTCATCCCTGAAGGCCGGCTTGTTCGGGTACTGTGTCAGCAGTAGCTGAACAATACGTTCTGCCTCCGCAGGGCCGGCGGCTTTCTTAAACCTCTTGAGGACCTGACAAACCCCTTGATACTGCTTTCTTGAAGAAGAGTTGGCTGCCTTCCATTCAATATACTTTTGGAAGATGTGGATAACATCCTTTGGATAATGTTCTATCAGAAGAGGACAGAAGGTCTCAACTTGTTCAGGGTGTTGTTTCACATAGAGCAGCAGACGTGCGTGCTCCTGTTCCTGCACCAGAATTTGCGTATACACTGATTCCTGCCGCCAGAAGTTACCTTTCTCCAAGGTTTCTAAAAGGTTGTGATAGACTAGCGGCCACTCGGCGGAAGAATAGGCAGCTTTGACGAACGTGTAATAAGAAAGGTCTCCGCAGCATAGCAGTTCCAAGCCTAACTCGCGTTGCCTCTGCACATCCCCTGACAAGCGATATGCATCGTAGCGGAGCTGCTTCCACTGACCAACGAGGCCGGGCAAGCCCTTCTCAAGGTCCTGTGCTTCGCCCTCTTCCGCCAGACGTATAGCTTCATCATAGCGGCAGTTATCCAGTGCAAGCTGTATGGCTTGCTTGCGGAAGTCGGAAAAGTGCAACTGGCTGTATAAATAATCGTTGGCCTGCGTCTCACCGGCGTGCTCTTGCAGTTGGTTATAACGCAGTTTGGCTATACGAGCTGTAAAGTACTCGCCGCTCCAAGTATCTTCGTCTGTATTTTGACTCATACGTTCAATGTGTTGTTCCCACTTCTCCCGCAGATCAGGGGAGGCGGTTAAATATGAGGCTGCTGCAAGCAGATCTACCCGCCAATCAGGCCATCCGTCGAAACGGTTTTGTATAGCAACACCCATTATCAAATCGAACAGGATTTCCATTTCTCCGGACAACAACAACTCGCCTGATTGGGCAATGACATCCAAGCGCTCTATACTTTCCTCGATGATTCCGCCGATTGCACCGTTAGAATCGTCCGATGACTGGAGCAAGTCCATCATTTCCTCCAGGATGCAGATGTTTATCTTTGCAGCCTGCAGCAGCTTGCCATCATCGATAGCTAGAGCGGCTTGTTCAGCCACGCGCTCGGCGCCCTCAACAGCCCGTTCAACGTTATCCCATCTGACAAATCCATATTTGTCGGCATACATTTCGATATAGGACTGAATCAGATGTCTGCAGCTCTCAATCGAATCGTTATGATCGACATCGGACAGATACAGTCTGATTCGCTCTTCCATCAGTTCGGAATCAACGGCTAAGTAGAGCAGTAGTGAAATCAGGCTGTCTTTGCTCTCTGCTTCCAGTAGTTGTTTCAGAGTTTTGGTCTGAACGGATGTGGGTGAGGACAGGTTCGCCGAATGGCTTCTGGCTGTTCCTCTCATTTCCCTTAGCTTAATCAGAACTGCAGCCTGGTGCTTGCAAGTTGGACCGTAATCATATGGGCAGTCACATTCGACGGATAGAACGTCATCATTGTCTCTAAGCTCTACAAGAACCTCATAGAGATCACTACCCTCCACCAACGCCCTATACAGTCCATCCTCGATTTCTAAATGGAGCGTACATATCCAGCCAGGACATAATCCTGGCCTCTATTCATAATAACAGGGTCAATGCTTTTACTGAGATGATGGAGATTCAAGCTGAATCAACTCCTATTCCTAAGCTGGATGATTCCGAATCAGGTTCACTGGCACACAGCAGTTGTTGTACGTTGTGGCACATTTTGTTTTTCAGATCTTATTGAGCGCATCGAATAGTTTGTCTTCCCGGTTCTCCTGTATACACTTACCTTTCAGGTCTCAAACTTACCCTGATTATAACAAAAGTCCCACCTTATTAGTCGACTGTATGTTGCTTTTCTATGCTTATAAACATGTGGCCTCTACGCCACGGCCTCTCAAAAATAAATAACCTAACGGGAAGAATGCCTCCCGTTAGGTTTTCTTTTGTCCAAGCCTTTATTGAAATTTCACCTCTGGAAACTTTATATTTGTAGTTTTTTTAGGACGCCTTAATATAACGGTGCTTGCTATGCATGTAACTATGCCTGTTTTGGGGGCTATTCTTTTGAAAAACAATAAGTCTATCAGTAAAGCAAAACATGATAGAACTAAAAGCATTTCAAATAATCTCATATGTTCCCTCCCTGTCCTCAATAGATCATGTCATCGACTTTTCTATCGTAGTGGTTGGAGGTTAAATGTAAAGACTCTCAATAAGGTTAACGGGATATCACAGCGAATATTTCCTTTTTTGTTTAAGAAGAAACTTTCTGGTTACAACAAACGAGAAACCAATAGAGGTCAACAATGTAAGCAGATTTACTAAATAATCAGAAGACACGAACGAATTGAGAATTGCTTTTATAAAGACTTGACTGATGATAAGAATCACAAGAAAAATAGCTACTGCATATAAGGTCTTTGTAACAGAACTCCAACTCAAGTAAATACCTCCTATGCTTCCTAAGGTGAAACACCTGCAATAATATGTCCACATTATACTGTAATCGTTCCGGGATAGCTATGTGCGGATAGATAAAGAAGTACCCTCGTTCGCGTGCAGGGAAGAAGAGAATACTCCGAAGGGAGATACCAGCGAACGAATAATTAAACGTTAAATATGGCAATACGAAGGAAGTTTATATAATATGATAGTCTTTTTAATTTATTCGATCAGAGGCCCGTTTATATAAATGAATGTAGATGATATAATGAAGGCCAGTATGGTTACATGAGCGAAACCCTCTGTAAAAGCTTAGAGATCTAACTTATATAGGTAGAGTTTATTTACTTTTATATAAGATGGAAACGCGATTATTTTTTTGCATAAAAATAAATTATTTTACATTTTTAGTCGACTTCATAACATGAACAGAAATGGGAACTCAATGACAAAGAAAATTGCTTGGATTACAGACAGCACCGCCTATATTCCTGATGATTTAAAGAATAACCCAGACGTGTATGTGATTCCGTTAGGAATTGTATTTGGTAATAATGTGTTTGACGATGGAATTGATCTGACTACTGAGGAATTGTATCAACGCATCCGGGAAGAGAAAGACATCCCCAAAACGTCACAGCCTCCTATCGGTAAGTTTACAGAGTTGTTCGAGAAATTAAGTATAGATTATGACTGCGCTATTGCCATTCATGTATCTGACAAATTAAGCGGGACACTAGCCTGTTGCACATCAGCTTCAGATTCCGTGCCGCTCCAGGTCGAAGTGATCGATTCTAAATCAATGTCCTATGCTATCACGACGTTACTCTACAAAGGGATAGAACTTGCTGAACAAGGGATCGACTGCAAGGATATAGCGGTCACATTACGACAAGAGGCTGATAAGTCGGAAAATTACATTGTGTTAGGCAGTCTAGAGCAGTTCTATAAGGGTGGGAGAATGACAGGCACCCAGTATTTATTAGGTTCACTTCTCCGCATCAAACCTATCATTCGGATTAATTCAGACGGCGCATTTGAGCTATTTGAAAGAGTGCGTTCAGAGAAAAAAGCCTACTTGCGAATGATTGAACTATTCAAACATGCTTATCATCAAAACAACATTCAACAATTGCAAATTATGCATGGAAATGTTCGTAATAAAGCAGAGGCATTCAAGCAAGATCTCCTGAGCCAATTCCCAGGTCTTGATATTGTGATCGGAGAGATTAGCTCTGCCATTGCCGTTCATGCCGGTGAAGGTACCTTAGCTGTTATTTGGCACAACGAAGAAAAATAGAAAAATGATATATGAGATTTGATTCCCCCATTGCCTTAACCATGAAAACCCCGGCCGTATGAAGGAGGCCACTGAAAAAGTCCACTTAAAGAAAAAGGTATAGTTCCTCAATTTATGAGGAGGCTGTACCTTTTTTCTGTATCCTTAAGATATCAAACTTAGTAGGTGAGTCCGATGATTCAAAACCAACAAACGATGATCTTAAGTCCATTTATGGATATCTATAACCTAGTCGTTCCGAAGGATAATTTATACCAATAGTTGACAAAAAAATTACATTGTATACAATGTAATTTTGAGGTGGAATAGATGTCGGTTGGTTCAAAACCTGGAACTTTCCGCCGTACGGAACTACTGAAGTTTCTACGGAATCAGATGCAAATTATTTAGGAAGCATCCATGTCCATAGAGATGACAGGTAGCGATCCGAGTGATTATGTTAAGGTGAAATGAGTGTTTTGCGACCATTAATGGATGGATGAGTTTGGCGTAACAGATGAAGAGATATACCTCTAGACCCATTCCTGAATAGAACATTTCGATTTGAGACGTTTTATAATTTGATTTTTTATGTCCATATATTTGAGCATGTCTTTCATCAAGTTATGACTAGTGTTGATCAATGTACGTTATTCAGCGAAAGAGGGCAAAGGAATGGATAAATCGAAACTTTATTTCATTTCCGATCTACTACTTACAGTTTTAGTTTTTTATACTATTTGTAGTCTTGTAAGTAGTTTGACGGTAGGATTGCTTACTTCGGTACTTATAGTATTTTTGATAGTCAGACCACTACTAAAAAAGATGTTTAAAATAGAATTTAAATAACTTCCCACAGTGCCTCTCTAAATAATTTATTTATACTCATATGAACATAATCCATATATCACCTAATCACACTTAAAACTCCTTCTTACAATTTTATTAAATTTGGGATCTATTTGATTTTATGGAGTGTTCAAGGTATACGGGTTGTCGATAGCTTAAAAAAAGGAGAAATAATCGTTGAAGAAATATAAAATTATGTTCGCAGTTCTGCTGACATCGATCCTATTCGCATTGGCCGTATCCCAATCAACTGTTCTGCAACGTGCAGCGGCTCGATTTACTGCTTCCATCTATGTCACTTTTCAGTATTACGATATGGATTTGGAGTTTCAAGAAGTAGAGTATGCCTATGGGTTTGGCGGTTATTCTGTTACATATAGAGACAAAAAAAACGGCGAGGCTGTCTCCCTGGTGGTTGAATCCAGTTCTCTGCCCATCGTGGTAGCATATGATTCTCTCGATACTCGGCCTTAACCGGGTTCTGTGCAATAGGTCAAATCATTGGAAACAATAGCATCACGAGAGAGCCTCCCAGTCTATCGTTCAGCTATGTTACACTAGATTAAAGAATAGTATACAGCAAGGAGATAGACGCGAATGAAGCTGGTATCCTGGAATGTGAACGGCCTAAGGGCGTGTGTGAACAAAGGATTTAATGACTACTTCCGGGAGACGGAAGCAGATATATTTTGCGTGCAGGAGACGAAGCTGCAGGAAGGCCAAATTGCCATGGAGCTTGGCGATGAATATGAGCTGTATTGGAATTATGCGCTGAAGAAGGGGTACTCGGGGACAGCGGTTTTCACTAAAATAAAGCCTGTATCGGTACGATATGGGATAGAAGAAGATGAAGAGCCTGAGGGGCGGATCATCACGCTCGAGTTCGAGACTTTCTATCTTGTGAATGTATATACGCCCAATTCCAAGCGAGATCTGTCCCGGTTGGAAGAACGGCTGGAATGGGAAGAACGGTTCAGACATTACGTTCAGCAGTTGGATGCATGTAAGCCTGTCATTATGTGCGGGGATATGAATGTGGCCCACCAAGAGATCGACTTGAAGAATCCGAAGTCCAACTGGAACAATTCCGGGTTTACTCCGGAAGAGCGTGAGAAGATGACCCGATTGCTGGACGCTGGATTTACCGATACGTTCCGGCATTTCTATCCTCAGAAGACAGATGCCTATTCGTGGTGGTCTTACATGCCCAAGGTGAGGGAGCGGAATATTGGCTGGAGAATTGATTATTTCCTTGTCTCTTCAAGACTGAATTCCTTATTAATCGATGCGCAAATCGATTCAAGTATTTTAGGCAGCGATCATTGCCCTGTTATTCTCAATATCGCCGACATTGAAGTGTAAATTCGAGGGCTGATGCTTCCTCTAGCGAGAGGGGGCCCCAGCCTTTGCTTGCGTTAGGACAGTTGTTCGTTCGATACGTTCGTGTCGCCGGAAGGAACCCAGTGGACAGCCGAGCATCCTTCGTATAAAAATGCGGAAGCGCATTGGTGGATGATATTAAGCAACATCAAGACGCTGGCCGAAACCGGAACACGCTAGACTTTGGCTGGTAAAGCCAGGCCTTAAGCACATAGTGAATAATGTAAAATAACCAATCCTCATTCAATGGGGGTTGGTTATTTTGAGTGTAGATGGTGAACTGTTTTTTATAAATATAATCATTTCTAGACGATTGCGTACATAACCATTGCGGGAATCTAATCACGGCGGTATACTGATCATATATTATCTGTACGACACCGTACAGAAAGGAGAGGTCGATGCCCAAAATCGTGGTGACGAAGGAAGAGTGGATCCAGAAAGGCCAGAAATACTTTTCAATCGGGGGAAGTGAGGCTCTCTTGATTGAAAAAATGGCGAGGGAGTTAGGCTGCAGCAAAAGCAGCTTCTATTGGTACTTCGGCAATCGGGAAGAGTTCATTACATGCGTCGTAGACGACTGGGTGAAGCGAGCAACTCATGAAGTGATCGATCATACCCTTACAGAAGGGAACATTGACAACCAGATTAAAAAACTGCTGACAGCGATGTTTTCTACAACATCAGCGGGTGACTTTGTTTTTTATTTGCGGAGGCTAGGACAAGAAAACGAACGATATCAACAATTGTTAGACACGATAGAAAACAAAAGGATTGATTTCATGATCTCTCTTTTGCAGGCAAGAGGGCTATCTGAAAAATCCGCCCAACAAAAAGCGTGTGTAATTTATCACTTCTACTTAGGCTGGTATGAAAGAAATAAACATCGTGAACATTTGGATGACGCCGCCAACCTGGTGGATCTGTTGTGGCAAACCATAATTGAAACGAGGGAGGTGTCTGGATGACAAGTGCATTATCTATTTTTGTAGGCTGCGTCTTCATGGGGTTAAGCATCCTGCATTGGTATTGGATGTTCGGGGGGAAATGGGGCAAGGCTGCCGCTATACCTTACAACGGAAGCAGGCCATTGTTTACTCCAAGGACATTCTCGACTTTTGCAGTTGCCTTGTTATTGGCGTTCGCGTCTGTTATCATCATCGGACTCTCGGGAGGAGCGTTGGCTGTCTTGCCTGAATGGATGTATCGCTGGGGCGGGTGGAGCATCGGAATTGTTTTTTTATTGCGGTCCATCGGCGAATTTCGCTGGGTCGGCTTTTTTAAAAAGAAGAAGGGGACCCCTTTCGCCAGATGGGATACGATGTTATTTTCACCGCTATGTCTTGTATTGGCGGTTTTTGTTTTTATGATCTTACTTTTTGAACCGTAAGGATACTCTTGGTGAGTTTAAACTACGTCATCGATGGATAGGCTTACATCACACTGTTAAAAGCGAATTTTATGCATTTACGTAGGTTCATGATACAATTAAGGTATTCTGAACGATTAAGGATGAGAAAGGTTGCTCGTAAATGCAAGAATTTGAAGACTGGAACCAAAAGGTGAAGAAAACTTTTAATGCTACAAGTAACGAAGTTGTATTAACAGTTATGGAAGCGGGAAAGAAGTTAGGTCTCACTAAAGATCTCATGAAAATATATGTGGATAAAAATAATTTGACCAAGGTTCCAATTATGAGGAGTGTTCATAGGTACCTTTTGTTGAAGAGTGAAATAGATGAAATCGTGCGAAAGGCATAAGCTCTGGGACATCACGCTGCGGCGAATTCATTGTACACAACAAGGTTCGCCTACATCACACATGAAAGAGCCGACCGCATGAGGTCGGCTCTTTGCGTACATATTTTTGAATAGAAGAATAAGGAGTGGGATCCACATGGAAGTAACAGCGCAACAGGTTGCCGAATGGATGGTAGCAGAAATTAAATTCAAAGGAATTGTCTATCAAAGCGATGTGATCGCTTATGTAAAAGCGCATTTCGGAGAAGAGTTTGTGTTTGTGAATGAAAATGGAAATGCGTCGCTTTCCAAAGAAGTGAAGAAAGCATTTCGCAAGCTGCATGGCGGTAAAATAGCATGGGACAGAGACGGCTTCTCCTGGGGGTGGACGTAATATCATTTGATATGTAAGTATATAGAAGATAAGTAGTGAAAGTGCGGAGGAAGAGGGAGATAGGTAAATGGCAAAACAAAAGTACTATGTCGTATGGGTCGGCAATCGGCCAGGCATTTATACGAATTGGACAGAATGTAAAGAGCAAGTGGACGGACGCAAGGATGCGAAGTATAAATCCTATCCTTCTAAAGCGGAGGCGGAACAAGCCTATCGGGAAGGTTGGACCAAGCATTGGGGCCAGAAGGGGTCCGCTAAGAAACAGACACAACCTGCCTCACCCAAGTCCAAAGAAACGATTGATTACGATAGCATTTCAGTTGATGTAGGAACGCAGGGGAACCCGGGGCCGATTGAATATAGAGGCGTGAATACGCAAACCGGCGAGGTCATATTTTCCCGTGGTCCCATTCCGAACGGTACGAATAATTTAGGTGAGTTTTTAGCTATCGTCCATTCCTTGGCTTACTTGAAGAAGCAGGGCAGCACTCAGACCGTATATAGCGACTCCAGAACCGCTTTAAAATGGGTGAGAGAGAAGAAAGTAGCTACGACATTAGAGCGGAATGAATCCACAAAAGAAGTATGGGATCTGGTGGACCGAGCTCTGAAATGGCTGCAGACCAATAGCTATGACAACAAGGTATTAAAGTGGGAGACCCAAGACTGGGGAGAAATTAAAGCTGATTATGGAAGAAAATAGCCATAAGGGCACCATGCCAGGTGCTCTTGTTTGTATTTCGCTCATGTTAAGTTGTTCTTATTAATCACAATAGACAACTTATAATTTACATATTTATTTAATTCAGTCAGGAACAGATCCAATTCCTCATTAGACGGAAACCTGTACTCTAGCAGATAGCAGCCCTCGCCGCTAATTTTGAAGTTGTTCACCAAATAAGAACGTTGTGTCTCGATAAACGAGAGAAAGGGACGGTGATCGAATTCCTTTGTATAAATATTGATAAAGGTATGGACGGGGTTCCCTGCTTTGGCGTGATTCAGCCGAATGGTATATCCTTCGATTACCCCCTCTTCCTCTAGCTTGAGCAAGCGGTTGGCGGTCGCCTGACCGGTCATATGAATTTTTTGCCCCAATTCCTTCATCGACATTCGGCCATTCTGTAATAGCTCTTCCAGGATTCGTCTGTCCGTGTTATCCAGCATTCCTACCAACCTCTTTCATTTTTCAAGTAAATCGCACATTATTCATGATTTGATCGATGTTCCGTGTTATTGCTTACATATTATCCTATAGGAGAATATACTTAAAGGAGGAATTGACCGTGCAGATTAGACAAATACGCAATGCCACTATCGTGTTAAATTATGGTGGCATAACCTTTTTAATCGATCCATTTCTAGCGCGGCAGGGGACATATCCACCGTTTCCAAACACCCCGAATCAAGAACAATGGAATCCGACGGTCGAGCTGCCGATCCCTGTGGATGATATTGTACAAGCCGATGCGGTTATTGTAACCCACCTGCACCCAGATCATTTCGATGCGGCCGCTATCGAGGCGCTGCCGAAGGATATGAGAATGATTGCGCAGTCTGAAAAAGATGCGAAGGTCATAGAGGAAGCGGGATTTCATAACGTGGAATGGTTGGATAGCATATCCGAGATTGGGGAAATTCGGCTGCATCGGACGTCAGGAAAGCACGGGCTAGGCGAGATCGGCAACCTAATGGGCGAAGTATCGGGAGTGGCCTTTTCCCATGCAGATGAACCGACCCTCTATATTGCAGGCGATACCATATGGTGCGACGATGTTCACGCAGCGATTGACGCGCACCGGCCTGAAGTGATTGTCGTAAATGCAGGCGCAGCCCAGTTTCTAGAGGGCGATCCTATTACGATGACGAAGGAAGATGTCTATCGGACGCATATGGAAGCCCCGCAAGCGACCATTATTGTGTCTCATATGGAATCTGTCAATCATTGCTTGTTAACAAGAGAGGAATTGAAAAGCTACATTGCAGACAAGGGGCTCTCCTCTAATATACTCGTGCCTGCCGACGGAGAATCGCTTTCTTTCCGTTCATCGCGTTGAATAGGTAAGCACCCGACCGCATGCGGTCGGGTATTGGAGTCCTATATGCTTGTGATACAACAAGTTATCTTTTCTCAATGGAAAAAGAATGAAAGCGCGTCTCGAAGCCGCCATTCGGGGTCGGGCTGCAGCAATAGATACCTACTTTGACGGGTTGTGGATGCTGGTCTTCATGCAGATGAGCGATTCGGATCTGTTCCCACTCATCAGGGTTACCCTGCGTCTTGGCCGATACGGTATAATCGCCGTTCTTGCGCTCGACTCGGAATGCCAGAGGTTCCGTGACATATGCATTCCGGTAATTCCGAGTGGACCAGTCCGAATATCCAAAATTCGTGACGACCGCTCCCAAGTGTGATGGGCCAACCGGTATATATTCAAGCGATGTCTTCAACCAACATGTGTCCGACACCATTACGAATAGGCCTGCTTGATCATAGGTTGACATGGGCTTCATGCTCAGCGATGTCTCTGCCGTGAAGTCCGTCTCAACCGACTCATAAAAGACATGTCCGTTCATTACTTCGAAGCCATAATGGGTTTTCAACCAAAAGTCGGTTTCGGATTGCGTATGGACGAGCAAAGCATCATCTGTCACGTTCCAATGCTGCGGTTCGTTCATTATCGTAAGCTTACCAACGGAATCAGGGATATAAGATATATTTATCATGGAATTACAGCCTCCAGCTTAATCATTTCATATGTTTCATCGTCCAGCGCGTGCATTCAACTGTACATTGTCCAGTGGGACCCACTGACACTGCGGAGAATAGTCCAGTTCAGCTCTTGAATAGACAAGGCTTACTTCGCGTTCGTGTTTTTCCAGTCCATAAACCGTTGATCGATTACTTCTTTCAACTGAAAATAATTGTCCCACGTATCCTCTACATGATAGAGAGTAGGGGCATCCGAAAATGTATCTTGATAGTCTTCTAAATAGGTGCCATTCTCAAAATCAAAATAAACCGTTGCAAATCGATTTCCCTCATCGCTTAACATATCATCGGCCAGAACCCCGTCCCATTTTATATAAATCTGTGTTCCGGTTAGTTGTCTTTGCTTGAAAGCCGCAATATCTTCTTCGGCATCTTCCTCGAAATCAATGCTATATAACCCATGCTCTATCATCCATCCTAAAAACAAACCAGTATGGACAAATGCTTGCTCGTTAGGCAAATCTGCGGGAAAATCACCGTCGTAATGATATTTAGCCTTGTCGTAGACGCACGTATCCGACATTTCGTTCATCTCCTCTGCAACTATTGGAAACGTTTCGTTTAGATTAAAACGCAATGTTTTCCAGTATTATAGAACATCCGTTCGTGAATATCAAATACAAACTGTAAAAATAACCGTCATACGTATTTTTTTAGAAGATGTGCTTTTTTAAATCATATTTTTGATTGACTAATTAATCAAAATTAATTACGATTGCCTTATGAAGAACACTTCTGTCAAGGAGGATGAGCACCATGTCGCCCAGAGTGGATGAACAGAATCAGCAAATTCGTGATAAACGCAAACAGCAGCTGCTGGCAGCCGGAGCGAAGGTATTTGGAGAGCGGGGCTATGCAGGCACGAAAGTCAGCGATATTGTAGGGGAAGCTCAGCTAAGCCACGGCTTGATTTATCATTATTTTTCTTCCAAGGAAGATATATATATGGAGTTAGCAAAGATGGCATTTACTACTTCCTATGACACGATTCATCAGGCTGTGAACAGCAATGGAAGTCCTTATGAACGTCTAAAGGCAATGACGGAAGAGATTCTTGCTCACACCCGGGAGAGCGGTTATTTCTTTCTGATCGCGCTGCAAACCAATACGTCCAAGACGGTCCCGGAGCAGGCATCAGCGATCTCAGCAGAATATTCGGCCAAGAGCCTGAAGTTGCTCACGCATCTGTTCCAGCAAGGTCAGAAGCATGGGGAATTCATCAAGGCGGATCCATCACAGCAAGCTCTTATGTACACTTCGATGCTGAACGGTGTTGTGTTTACCCGGTTAACCTATCCGTCGTTGGAACGCTTTCCGCAAGTAGATCAAATCTTGAGAGCTTTCATTAATACTTCGTCTGTAAAGGAGTGAGTTGATGGATACGAAGGTTTCATCCATATTTAGAAGCGATAGTATGCGAGCACACTTTACAGCTGCTTATGACCAAGCGCTGAGCGAGTGGCCAGTTTCTTACGAATCCTGCTTAGTTACAACTGACTTCGGAACTACTCATATGATCAAATGCGGCAATAAGTCGAATCCGCCTCTGCTGCTCATTCACGGAATGACCGCGACTTCTCTCATGTGGAGCGCAAACATTGCCGAATGGTCCAAGGACTATTATGTTCATTGCATTGAAGTCCCTGGAGACTTTGGCAAAAGCACGCTCGTCAAGCCGCTATCAAGCAGAGCAGCAGCAGCGCAATGGCTGTTGGAGCTGGTCGGGGAGCTGCATTTGGGCGCGTTTCATTTATTGGGGCATTCCATGGGCGGTTTTTTGTCTTTGAATTATACGGTAGCGCATCCGTTGCGGGTACGTTCGCTGGGGCTGCTGGCACCTGCCGGCTCCTTTGCGCCGCTGTCAAGGATGTTCTATGTAAAGATGTTCCCTGCTGTGATGTTCCCAATACAGTGGTTTATTGATCGCGCATTCAAGTGGTGCATGTCGAAGCATAATAGTCTGGAGCTGCTGCCAGAGTCTTACAGAGCGCTCCTTGCAGCGAGCTACCAGAGCTGCGCTCCTCGGCTCGGGCTGCTTCCTGCCGAATTTACAGAGGGAGAGCTATCGCAGCTTCCAGTCCCTACCTTATTCGTGGTCGGGGAAGACGAAGTCATTTACCGCCATTCCATCAAGACGGTTCAAGCGAAGGCGAGCCTCATTCCCGATGTCACAATCGCAACCATCCCTAGGGCAGGGCATTTCTTAAGTATCGAACAGAAACAACGGATTAACGAGCTTGTCATTGAATTTCTCAGGCAACACCCTATCAGCACCCACAATGTATAGGACTAGGCAGTGTCACAGCCATATTCGAGAGGGGCACTATCGTTATGGATAAACTATCGATCGGCCGAATGGCAGAATTGAACCACACTTCTGTCCAAACACTGCGCTATTACGACAAGCTGGGTCTGCTAAAGCCTGAGTACGTGGAAGAGAGTACCGGTTATCGCTACTATGCGATTAAACAATGCGCCAGACTGGATATGATCAACTATATGAAGTATTTGGGCATGTCGTTGGACAACATTAAAGCTTGGCTCGACACCGAGGATGTCGAATCTATCCCTGAGATGCTGCGACAGCAAGCGGTTCTCATCGAGCGCAAGATGAAGGAACTGGATCAGATGAAAAAGGCGGTCCATGTCAGCATCAAAAATTACGATACCTATATGAACGCCCCGGGTGACGGACATATCGTTCTGCAGCGTGTTCCGGCACGCAAAATTTATTGCTACGACAGCAAGGTTAATATTTATGAAAATACGTTGGAGACGTACGAATACATACTGCGGGAGTTGCGCGCACAGGCGATCGTCAACCATTTGCCGATGGCTTATTTTTGCAATGTCGGCTCCATTATCCGTCAAGAAGCGATTGAACGGGGACAATTCGTATCGACAGAAGTTTTTTTGTTCGTAGATCCCGATTTTGAGATGCAAGCAGGTGTTGAAATCATCCCGGAATACGACTACTTGTGCATCTATTGCGATAGTTTCTTTCATGAACGTGAGTACGCGGGCAAGTTGTTCGACTATGTTCAAGAGCATGGCTACGAAGTGATTGGGGATTACATTTGTGAAGTAGTGGTGGAGCTGCCGATATTTCATCATGACGAGCGGAATATGTTTATGAAATTACAAGTTCCTATCAAAAGGGATTGACTCTATAGTAACTATAGAGTTTATGATAAGGACATAGGAGCTCCCAAGTATCAATTGCATAATAGTTTGTGAAATATATAACAATATAGGAGGTTGTCCACATGAAGGAAAAAATTAGAGTCATTCAATACGGCTGCGGTAAAATGGGACAGTTTTTTCTGAGATATCTGTATGAAAAAGGTGCGGAAATCGTAGGGGCAATCGACGTGAATCCGAACGTCGTCGGCAAAGACGTGGGTGAGGTTGCAGGCTTGGGCGTGAAGTTGAATGTGCCTGTCCGTTCCGATGCCGAGCAAGTATTCATGGAATGCGATGCACAGGTTTGCATTATTTCGACGACAAGCTTGCTGACAGATACGTATGGCGCTTTTGAGCTGGCGGCTCGTTATGGCGTGAACGCGATTAGCACGTGCGAAGAGGCGTTTTATCCATGGACAACCTCTCCGGCGCTGACCAACCGTCTGGACCGGCTTGCCAAAGACAACAATTGCACCTTAACCGGATCTGGTTACCAAGACGTGTTCTGGGGCAATTTAATTACGGTATTGGCGGGAGCGACGCATCAGATTGCTAGAATTGAAGGCATGTCCAGCTACAATGTCGAAGAGTACGGCATCGCGCTTGCGGAAGTTCATGGTGCGGGCTTGACGATTAAGGAATTCGAGGAGAAAATCGCGAGCAACAACGATCTTCCGTCCTTTATGAGAAACGCCAACGAGTGGCTGTGCTCACAGTTCGGATGGACGATTAAGTCGATGGATCAACAATTGATTCCAATGACGCACAATGAAGATCTTCATTCAACTACGCTTGGCAAAACGATTCCTGCAGGCGATGCCACTGGCATGTCCGCCGTCGTCACGACCGTTACCCATCAAGGTCCAGTCATCGTAACGGAATGTATCGGTAAAGTATATGCCGAGGACGAAGTGGATCATAACGACTGGGTTATCAAAGGCAAACCGAAAACGGAGGTCAACATCTCTTGCCCAGCAACGGTGGAGCTTACATGCGCGACTGTCGTCAACCGGATTCCAGATCTGCTTCAAGCTCCAGCAGGCTTCTACACAACCGAAAAAATGGAACCGGCCCAATATCGTACGTATCCGCTTCATTACTACGTAAAATAAATCGAATTCTGCAAAGGCGACAGCTTATCACTGTCGTCTTTTTTACGTCTGCCCCCGTCCGCACATTTAGGTTTACTTTTCCCCTGAAAAAGAGAAAATATGATTATAGCAAGACGCAGAGGTTGGATCGATATGTATGCATGCAGCCCTATGATGCACCAAAATATAATAACACACGTACACTAACCTATACTATGAACATACATCAGTTGGAGGATAATCAGTGATAGTTATTTCGGACAGTGATGTAGAACAAGTAAATAAGGTAACGCTGTCGGATATAGAAAGAGAAATATTGCAAAAGAAGAAGGCAAGTCCAGTCATATATCGATATGACTCTCCTGAAGCTTTGGAGTTCGAGTTGAAAACGAGATCTAAAATTGTGAAATCGGCCACGGATTTAGATGCCAGTGGTGTAAGATTCGCCACGTTTAAAGACTCCCAATGCAATAAGCGGTATTGGTCTCGCACAAAAAATGGAGGTTTCGGATTGAAAAGTGGCGTGTTACCATCTGATGGGATAAACGATATTTTTAAAAACGGGTATCGCTATGCGTTTGAATGTGCGACTGCAGTGGTCATTATTTTGTACAAGGCAGTGCTCGATGTTATCCATAAGGAAGCATTCAATACTTATTTTACAGAGCTGTTCTTATGGGGTTGGAATGTTGATAGCAACCTGCGATTAATTTCAGTCAATAATAAAAATGAAGCTTATTTAGGGGATATACTTTATTTCGAAAATCCTGACTATCTTCCCGAGACGCCGGAATGGCAAGGGGAGAATACCGTCATGCTGGCCAATGACCAGTATTATGGACACGGAATAGGGATAGAAACGTCGGAGGGAATCATTTCCGCCCTTAATAGCAAAAGAAAACCAGGCAGTATGACATCGGCTTACCTGTCCGAACGTGTGCTTCATCCGGATTTTCAATCATTGCAAAAATTAACTGTAAGGGGAAACCCTTTGGCAGCACAAAATAAGTATTCAGTAAACGCCATCGTTGCCAGAGTGGGGGCGAATACTTACATTTACTGAAATAAAGGTTAGCACGACCAGAATGGGCACCTCAAGCTAAAAGCGAAAGGCGTCTGTTCGCTGCGAATTTCCGAGAACGGGACATAGGTATACCAATTCGAATCATTGCTGAGTTTGAAAGATAAGCAAGGTTCCGGAAAAATATAATTGAATTCGATCCCCGGCCCATGGGCCGGTTTTTTTGCGTTGAGGTTTCGCCGCTGCGCGCAGCGATATGAGCCGAAGCGTGCAGGCGGAGAAGCCCGCCTCCGCCCAACATGCGCCAACCCTTTAGGGCAGCGCCTGTTTGACTTATCACCCTTTTTCACAGCGCTCTGGTCAAGCTGCATAAGAACCGAAAATATGCGTAGTTATGCCGCCTCAAGGGAGCATCGCGGCAGCATTCATCGAAGCCCAAGCCGTCTCCTTAAGATATGGTTAAGAAATCCGCCGTGAATTTGTCACAATTTATTCAGAAAATACGCAACATTTTCCTGCTCTCGTACGTCTAATTATGAAGGGAAAATTTTCTTATGGCAAGATGAAAGTAAACTGGGAGGATGAACACGTGAGAAAGTTATTATCTGGAATTGTGGCAATGTCACTGGTATTTTCTTTAATACTGCCGACCACACAATTGAATGCGGCAGCCGCCATTTCCGTCTATGTTGACGGATCGAAGCTGGCGATGGATCAACCGCCCGTGCAGTCTAGCGGACGGGTACTGCTGCCTATGCGAGCCATTTTTGAATCATTGGGCGCAAGAGTGTATTATAACTCGAGAACGAGAACGGTGACGGGAAGCAAGGACGGCACGACCGTTGTGCTGAAGCTTGGCTCCAAGTCGGCGACCATCGACAATATGAACGTAAGCTTGGATGTGCCGGCCAACACGCTGAGAGGCAGAACGATGGTGCCTGTCCGCTTTGTCAGTGAGGCATTGGGCGCCTTGGTTAGCTGGAACGAGAGAGGCAAAACGGTTACAATTACGACTCCGGACCGACCAAGCACACCGGATAGACCGGATAATTCGGATAATGTAAGCGGAGTATCCAACGTATACGCGAAAGTGATCGGACAACAGGGAGATGGAAGCGACTTGAATGTCAGCTTCTCCAAGGCGCCGTATGAATACAACGTGGATCACTACCGCATCATGGTGGTCAAATCGTCGAGCTCGTCTTCCTTCAATTTGTCGAAGGCTCGCTCCGTGTCTTCCAACAATTATACGACGGCTTATCCGCAAGGCGATGATCCGAGCGTGCGGCTGGATTCCCGCGCGCGCGACGTGGACGGGGATTATATCCGCAACAACCAAACGTACAACGTATACGTGGTGACGGTTGGCAAGAGAAGCAGCCAGATGGCGCTTTCTTATCCGTCCTCACAGATTTCGCTGTCTGACAACGGCGTGTCGGCGGCGAGCAATGTTCAAGTGCGCGATGTCGCGGACTATGGCGACGGACGGGACATGAATGTAAGCTTTACGAGACCGCAAAATGATAACAATATTTCGAACTACCGCATTATGGTCGTGAAGACCAGAGACGCGAACCGATTCGATACGTCTACAGCGAACGGAGTGTCCAGCCAGAACTACTCGACGGTATCCAAGTCGAGCGGCACGACGTTGACATCAACGCTAAGCTCGACAGCAAGAGACACTTCGGGAGATTATATCCGCAATGGAGTGCCATATACGGTATTTGTGTTGTCGGTCAGCAATACGAATTCGTACTCGAATAAGTTGTCTTCAGGATCTGCCTCGATGACATTGGGTCAATCGGTCGGCTTGCCTGTCATTACGAAGGTCAGCGATGTAGGCAACTATGGAGATGGCCGTGATTTACAGATTAGCTTTAATCAGGCATCCGACGAATCGAAAGTAAGCTATTACCGGATTTTTGCCGTGAGATACCAAGATGCCAACAGCTTCGATCTGACGGAAGCCAACAAAGCATCTTACGGCAGATACCATGACGTGTCTAAGACCGGATACAGCATCACGACTACGCTTCCTTCCAGCATGCGGGATGTGCATGGATCCTCTATCCGTAATGGAGAAACGTACCGCCTATTCGTCATGGCGGTGTCCAATAGCGGGGGGTCCTATAACAATGCGTTGTCAACCGCTTCGGATACGATTACGCTGTCGAACAACAATATCGTCAGCGGCGTAACGAATGTTACGGCCAGCGACGTGAGCGACTACAACGACGGCCGCGACCTGCGTGTGTCGTTCAACCGGGCTTCGGATGAATCGGACATCAGCCAATACCGCATCATGGTCGTGAAGGCATCCAATGCGAACCGCTTCGATCTATCGGCGGCGAACAACGTATCGAGCTATAATTATACGGCCGTGAGCAAGACCGGAGGAAATATTAGCTTGGCGCTGAATTCCAATGCAAGAGATGTGGACGGATCGTCGATTAGGAACGGTGTGAGCTACCAAGTATTCGTGTTGTCCGTAGGCCGAGGCAGCTATAACAATGCGTTGTCCAGCTCGTCCGGAACGATTACGTTGTCGAACAATTCGACGGTGCAGGCGGCAACGAACGTGTCGGCCAGCGACGTGAACGACTACAACGACGGCCGCGACCTGCGGGTGACATTCACTCGTGCCGCTGATGAAGCGAACATTAACCATTATCGCGTCATGGTTGTGAAAGCCGACAAGGCAGGCTGGTTCAGCGTTTCGGATGCGAATAATGTGTCCAGCTGGAATTCGACAGTCGTGAACAGAACAGGCGGCAACCTTGGCCAGACGCTGGCTTCCGATGCCAGAGACGTTGATGGCGATCGGATTCGCAACGGCATCAGTTACCGTGTATTTGTATTGTCCGTAAGCACGGGCAACCAGTCGAGCAACGCTCTGTCGTATCAATCCCCGGCGATTACGCTTGGGGGCACGACTGCAGTGGATGTCGCTGGTAATGTAGCGGCGAATGTGACGGGCAGCCATGGCAGTGGACGCGATATCGAAGTAAGCTTTACGGCACCTTCCAACGAATCGAACGTTGCTGAATACCGTATCATGGCTGTTCGTTCAGACCAAGCGTATGCGTTCAATCTGTCGAATGCCAATAATGTCTCCGCCTCGAACTATACGAGAGTATCGAAACAGGGCGCATATGTCCGTCAGCAATTAACAGACTCGACTCGTGATATATACGGCGATGTGATTCGAAAGGGCGTGCCGTACCGCTACTTTATTTTGACGGTGGCTGATGGAAGAACAGGCACGGGCAATGCGCTGTCATCCTCGTCCGGAGATGTCACTCTCGCTGCTGATCAATCTGTACCGGTCGCGAGCAATGTATTTGCGTCAAGAGAGGGAAACAACGACTTTAAAGTTTATTTCAACAAACCAAGCAATGACAGCAGCATCACATATTATGCGGTAATGGCGGTTCCTGTCGGCGACGCTGGAAACTTCACGCTGACAGAAGCAAACCGGGTGAACTCGGATGCTTACAAACTGGTGAGTGTTTCAGGCGACAGTACCGTATGGTTTAGTACATCTGATAGGGATGCATTTGGCAATCTGATCAGAAGCGACGTTGCTTATAAAGTCTTCGTCATGTCCGTTGCGGACGGACGTAATGCGACCGTTAATGGTTTGTCTGCATCATCCAACGAGATTATTACAGGTGACGGCTATTAAAAAAAGGTGAGTTTGCTCACCTCCGCATCAAGTGGACCATATCAAGAGCCTCGGAATCTATTTCCGGGGCTCTTTTTGACTCGCGATGTTAACCGTACTCTTAGAAAGCCTCGAAAGGGGAGGAAGACAAGATGGATAACATGACGAGGGTATACACAGTGAACAATGGAATAGAAGGCAAGTCAGAAGGTGCAGGGGCTTATAAGCGTCGGATTTAATAAAGACGATGATACATTCTGGCTCGGATCCGGCCGCCATGGCCGGACCATTCCCTGAAGGCATCCGATTATATTAAAGTACAGTATGGATATGAGATTTTCTCATCCGAATGGTGGAATCTAATCGGCAAGATGGCCGACAACATGAATGAAACGAGACAAAGCATGGTGACGGTTCCGCTTGATTTGATCCTTTTCGGCGACGGAACGGCATTGGATGACGACGGAAATTACACGTTCGGATGGGATAAGTTTGATAAGTTCGTCGAAACATTCGTCGAACGTGGCAGCGGCAGCTCCGGACTGGGCTCGACAGGCGGTCCGTTCCGCTTATGGGCTAGGCCTAGTGCAAGGCCGCTCGGGTGAACAGTTCGCGCCAATAGGGCTCGCAACGAGAGCGGAAAGCACGAAAGCGATGCATCAATTGTGGACGATGCTTCAGAAAGATTAATACGCTAGCGCTAGATTAATCCGGGAGGCTAATCGGGAGCATTAATCGGGAAGACTTGATTAGCAAGAGCTAATCCGGCCGGGGACACCGAACAATCTGAGCTTGGGTAACCGAGCGCAGTGCCGGACGGCAATCGCATGAACTTAATTTGAAGATAGCAAACAGAGGTAGTAGATTTTAAACAGAAGATACGAAATTCAAGATACAGGCCTCGGGATAGCTTAGGATTCCGGGGCTTATTTTTAAGAAAGAGAAGGATATGTAAAACACGAAAAGGGTGGAGTGGGGAAAGACGGAGAGATGACGCCCTGTGATATAAATACAAATTGGACGCCCCCGTCTGATGATTGCAGTTGATTCTGGCCCTTGCTAAATTGTCACGTTTCCCCTTCGTTTTGTCACCATAATCGATTACATGAATCGGCAGAAAAAAGTAAAATATACTTATATGACGGGTTACACTTTGTCTCATATGAGGCTAAGGAATCAATACAACCTTACACCGCATATTCAAATATATAACTGGAGGTATGATATTTGATTATAACTACAACTTCGACTATACAAGGCAAAGAAATTGTGGACTACATTGACGTTGTCGCTGGAGAAGCGATTATGGGCGCCAATGTGGTGCGCGATATTCTGGCTTCCGTTCGCGATATCGTAGGTGGTCGCGCCGGAGCGTATGAGAGCAAGCTGAAGGAAGCGCGCGACATTGCCATGGAAGAGATGAAGAGCTTGGCAAAGCAAAAAGGGGCGAATGCGGTCGTCGGCATTGACGTAGATTACGAAGTCGTGCGCGAAGGCATGTTAATGGTCGCGGTCAGCGGAACGGCAGTCGTTGTACGCTAATATGAGATGATATTGAGATATTGTGTATTGTGAGTGAGGGGACACCTGATAGGTGTTCCTTTTTATTGTGTCGTGATCGTTGATGGCTATTGGATTCTGTCCAACGAAATGTGCGTACAGGGCTGGTAACGTGGTGATCCACTGGAAATGATCCAGCAGAATCATACTCAAACGGCTGCTGATAAGAGGAAGGTCGCAATTAGACTGGATGTTTTCCAATGGAAAGGTGAGTTTGCGCTTGAGGACAGTCAAATGACTGTACATTATCCAATGGAATGGAGTGGTTGGCGGGAAGAGTTGCAGGAACAGGCCGTTTGTCCGCTCACGTTCAATTTTCTATCCTTCCATCCACTCTCCCCGGGGCTCAGTCACCCGTCGGAAACCTCAACGCCGTGTGCTCAGTCCTATCGTAAGGTTCCGCCTCTGCGCGTTCAGTGCTCATCGTGAAGCCCCCACCGCGGCACGTTCAGTGCTCGTCGTGAAGCCCCTGACGCTGTCACATTTACATTCGCTGTAAATTACCACTCGCTACAGGTGTTACTCGTGCGGACTCCACGATAAGCGTAGCTCCAAGGTTAATTCGCGGAAACTCATATGTTAGGATGAGGCGACTTCGAGCTAATTGTTAGGGGTAACTGAGGGATGTATCTTTTAAGTGTCGTGATCGTTGATGGCTATTGGATTCTGTCCAACGAAATGTGCGTACAGGGCTGGTAACGTGGTGATCCACTGGAAATGATCCAGCAGAATCATGCTCAAACGGCTGCCGATAAGAGGAAGTCGCAATTAGACTGGATGTTTTCCAATGGAAAGGTGAGTTTGCGCTTGAGGACAGTCAAATGACTGTACATTATCCAATGGAATGGAATGGTTGGCGGGAAGAGTTGCAGGAACAGGCCGTTTGTCCGCTCACGGTCAATTTTTCATCCTTCCATCCACTCTCCCCGGGGCTCAGTCACCCGTCGGAAACCTCAACGCCGTGTGCTCAGTCCCTATCGTAAGGTTCCTCCTCTGCGCGTTCAGTGCTCATCGTGAAGCCCCCGACGCGGCACGTTCAGTGCTCATCGTGAAGCCCCCGACGCGGCACGTTCAGTGCTCATCGTGAAGCCCCCGACGCGGCACGTTCAGTGCTGACGTGAAGCTCCTAACGCCGCACGTTCAGTCCTCATCGTGAAGCTCCTAACGCCGCACGTTCAGTCCTCATCGTGAAGCTCCTAACGCGGCGCGTTCAGTCCTCATCGTGAAGCCCCCGACGCGGCACGTTCAGCCCTCGTCGTGAAGCCCCCACCGCTGCACGTTCAGCCTTTTGCCTGAAAGCCCCCGCCCCTGCATCGCCTCAGGTGCTGCTAGAGCGCGTGCTGGCTGGCAAGCCTAGTCTCCGCCAGCAAAATCCCGCATCGCCTCAGGTGTCGCTACAGCGGGCTTCCCACTACAACTTCAAACGCTCAGCCTACTGGGAAAGCCCCTGCACCGCCCGCTGAGCCCTCGCCTGTGGCCCCCCGCAGCGTCACAAATGCCGCCAGAGCATGCCTCCCAACGGCCTCGCAGGCCTCGCCTCCGCTGCAAGCTCTGCCCCACAGGCACCGCTTGTCCGAGCCCCATTTTGCAGCAGCCCTTTGCTCCCATTCTACTCAGCCCGCAAGCGAGCTCTGCAATTCCACTCCGTAAACGTGCTCTACAAGTCTGCTCTACAAGCCCGCCCCGCAATCCTGCCCGGTAAGGGCCCGATGACAGACTCCCGCTGCCATTTGTTCAAAATGGTTGCAACGACAGTTCGGTCGTAGGACAATGGACTAAAGGGAGATGTAATAGGGAGGCCACAAAATGAGCATGAATTTGGACAATCCAATGACGATAGAGTTAAAGAGGCATCTGGAGGAGCGAGAGCTAACCGCGGCAGAACACTATTTGCTCTCTGCGTGCAAGCAAGGAGTTCGGCTAGACTTGGTGCAACGGGATGAATACGAACATACGGGCGGCTCGCGCGTCGGCGGGCACCCGGATCTGCCGGAGCATACGGCTTGGCCGGTGATGAAAGACGGAACGAAGATGACGTTCCTCGCCCAGCTTAATCTGGCGGAAATTGCGCCGCATGACAACGCCCAATTGCTTCCGCAGCAGGGGATGCTCTATTTCTTCCTCGGCATTGACGAGCCGGCTTACAACATCGAGCACCAGGTCATTTACGTAGAACAGGCCGGAACGCTGCAACTGCAGAAGCCAGATGGCATTACCGCACTTCAGGACGAGGACGAGGACAGAGAAGAGTTCCGGCCATACACGGTAAGCGCGCGCTCCTCGCTGGAGCTGCCGAACTATGCGTATGCGGATGAGGAAGCTCTTGACCTCGAGGATATCGAGAGCTATTACGATCTGGTCGACGAATTGGCCGATAGCTCGTCGCGCAATTGGGGCTGCATGTTCGGCTATCCGGTTGGACAGCACGACGACGCGGAAGTGGAAGCGGCATTGATGCTGCTCATGAACGAACATTATGATTACAGCGCGGAACGTTCGCTGGAGAAACTGACGACGAACTTCGGCGGTGATCGGGAGCGTGCGGAACAGGAAGTGAAGGATACTGTCATGCTGCTTGAGATCGATAGCAGCGATCCGGTTGGCTTTCTATGGTGGGACTGCGGGGTCATTCACTTCTTCATGCGCAAGGAAGATTTGCTGAAGCGCGATTTTTCCCGTACTTACTGCTCGCTGTATTCGAGCTAAATACCCCAATGTAGTTTTTTTCAGGAAAGGTGAGAGGGTCATGCAACAAGAACGCATACTGCTGGTGGAGGACGATATTTCGATTGTTGAAATGCTGACCAATCATTTGGCTAAGGAAGGGTTCCACGTCACGGCGGCGTACAATGGGGAAGAGGGAGTGACAACGTTCCAGCAGAAAGCCTTCGATATGATTGTGATCGATCTGATGATGCCCAAGCTGGATGGCATGGAAGTGATCAAGCTGATTCGGGCGACGAGCTCCATCCCGATCTTAATTATGTCAGCCAAGGACAGCGACGTGGACAAAGCATTGGGATTGGGTTTCGGAGCGGATGATTACATTGCCAAGCCGTTCTCCCTCATTGAGATGACGGCACGAATCAAGGCGGGGATCCGTCGCGCCACGGCGTATACCCATCCCGTCCAGCAGGAGGAACGCAGAAATGTGCTTACGTTCGAGCAGTTGACAGTCGATCTGGACAACTTCTCTGCCATGAAGCGGGACGAGGACATCAAGCTGACATCCAAAGAGTTCGATATTTTGAAATTGTTCATTACGAATCCGAATCGCGTATTCACGAAAGCGCAAATTTACGGCTTCGTATGGAATGATGACTATATGGGTGATGAGAACGTCATTAACGTTCATATACGGAGACTGCGCGAGAAGATCGAGGATAATCCGTCCGAGCCGCAATATATTAAGACGTTATGGGGAATTGGATACAAGTGGGCGGGCCATTAATATGACGATAGCACTGGCCGCCATCGTCGCCGTCCTGCTGGGCATCATCGCCATGCAATATGCGTTCAACCGAACGAGAACCGCGAGCATTCGTCGTCTTCATGAGCAGTTGAACCGAATTGTCAACGGCGGCACAGGGGAGAAGCTGCTGCTCGTGACGGATGATCAGGAGCTTATACCGCTGCTCGTCGAAATCAACCGCCTTTTGGAGCGCAACCAACAATCATTGGCCAACCACGCCAAGACGGAGATCGCAATGAAGAAAATGATTTCCAACATATCGCACGATTTGAAGACACCGTTGACCGTTGTGTTGGGCTACTTGGAAACGGTAAATCTGGACGGACAGATGAGTCAGGAAGAACGGGCCTCCATGCTGTCCAAAGTGCAGAAAAAGACGCTTGAAGTGTTAGAGCTCATTCATAAATTTTTCGATTTGGCGAAGCTGGAGTCGGGAGATAAGGACATTCCGCTGACTAGCATCCATCTCAACGAGATTTGCCGGACGAACATGTTGGCCTTTTACGACGTGTTGACGGCGAGAGGCTTCGAGGTTCATATTGATATTCCTGATCAACCGCTCTATGTAATGGGAAATGCCGATGCGCTTGATCGGATATTGAACAATCTGATTTCCAATGCGATTCAGCATGGGGGAGACGGCAATGCAATCGGACTTGCGCTGCGAAAAGACGGAGACTGGATCCGTGTAGAGGTGTGGGATAAAGGGAAAGGCATTAAAGAGCTGCACCGGGATCAGGTATTCGAACGGATGTACACCCTCGAGGATTCGCGGAACTCGTCGTATCAGGGCAGTGGTCTGGGCTTGACGATCACGAAGCGGCTGGTCGAGAGCCTAGGCGGGACCATCCATCTGTACAGCAAGCCGTATGAGAAGACTGTCTTCTCATTTGCCTTGAAGAAAATACGCTATTAGATTTATACAATCTTCCCGGTGCTGACAAGTTAACCTTTTGAACATGCACGATGAGCCGGCGATCCAGCTTAAGAAATTCGTAAGAATCGGGTAAGAAAAAAGAGAATTTCACTCCTTACAATAAAAGATAAGTGAAGGAGCGAAAGGGGAAACAATCATGACCTGCCTGTTGAGAACCAACCAACTAACGAAGACGTTTCAAGGCAAAGAAGTCGTCTCGAATGTCAATATGAATATTCAAAAAGGGGAGATTTATGGATTTCTCGGACCGAATGGAGCCGGCAAGACGACGATTATGAAAATGATTACGAATCTGGTGAAGCCGACCGCCGGCGACATCGAATTGTTCGGGGAAAAGCTGACCGATACTTCCTACCATCTGCTGGGAAGAATGGGCACCATAATCGAATATCCGGTCTTCTATGACAAGCTGTCAGCCAGAGAGAATCTGGAGCTGCATTGCGAGTATATGGGGTATCACAACAAGCAAGCCATCGATGAAGCGCTGGAGCTGGTCAAGCTGACGAATACCGGCAGCAAAGCAGTGAAAGACTTCTCCCTCGGGATGAAGCAGCGGCTCGGCATCGCAAGGGCTATTACGACGAAGCCCGAATTACTCATGCTGGACGAGCCGATCAATGGTCTCGATCCAGTCGGGATTAAAGAAATTCGCGACTTGTTCAAAATGTTGAGCAAGGAATACGGCATCACGATATTGATTTCCAGTCACATCCTGGGGGAAATTGAACAGATGGCGGACACGATCGGCGTTATCAACCATGGCAAGTTGATCGAGGAAGTGTCGATGGAGCAGATCCGGGAGAAAAATACGGAGTATATCGAATTTACGACGAACGATTGTAAAAAAGCGGCGTTTCTGCTGGAGAAGCATCTGGGAGTATCCAATCTGCGCGTAATGGACGATCATATCATCCGTGTGTATGATCCCTCTGTACCACAGAGCTCAATTACGAAGACGTTAGTCATGAACGATGTCGTCATCGAGTCGATTCACAAAAAGAACAGTTCGTTGGAAGACTACTTCCTGTCCTTGCTGAATGGCGGTGGCATCGTTGCGTAAGTTAATGAGCCTAGAACTGAAAAAATATAAGATCGGCGGGTATATTCGCGGTGCTCTTATCGCGAACGTCGCCATTCTCGGCATGGTGCTGCTGATGATCTATGGAGCTGAATATGCGGATGAGACCGTCTTTGCCTCCTTTTCCGAAGTATTCATAGGTATCGATATGTTTGTGAGAGGCACGTTTATCGTGTTCGCCGCCGTGTTATTGTCGCGCTTCATTATTGATGAGTTCAAAAACAAGTCGATTACGGTGCTCTTCATGTATCCGATTAACCGGAAAAAGCTCATTCTGGCGAAGCTGATCATCGTCTTCCTGTTTACGTTCCTATCCATCATCATCTCCGACTTGTTAGTTAGCGGCGCTATACTGGCAATCAATGAGTTTACTCATAAAATGAGCGAGCCGCTGACGGCCTCCATCATGACGGAAGCCTCGATCAGCTTCGGGATGAATGCGCTGGCAGCCAGCTGCATGAGTCTCATTCCGCTATATTTTGGCATGAGAAAGTATTCAACGGTGACGACCATCACCACTTCCTTGCTTATCATAATGATCGTCTGTTCGAATAATGGCGGGGTATCGCTCAATAACATCATTATTATCCCTATTACGCTGGCCATCATAGGCGTCTTCGTCGCTTATGCCGCGCTCAGAAACATTGAGCATGTCGACGTTATCAAATAGAAGGAACGAAAGAGCGCTCATTATGGGCGCTCTTTGTTATGAATCTCAATGGAAGAAGCTTCGGATATAGAACGACCGGAGCACTATTATTCGATTGTCTCGCCTGCAGCTTCAGGAATGACGGGCACGCCTTGCAGCGGCTTCCCTTCCTTGTAGTACAGCGACGGAGTGAGAATGACGTAGAAAATATGGACATGGTCATATCCATGCTCTTGCAATAGGGTGTAGAGCTTGGAAGCGACTGCATCATGCTTCTCTTGTTCTCGCTGAAACATATAAATTTCGACGGACAAAGGCGAGTTGGCGACTGGCACCGCGTGAATAAGCTCAATCTTCACGATGTCCGGTGGAATATGGACGGTGTCGGCAACCAGATGGATGACTGCAGAGGAAATGCGTTCAACAAATGGCTGCTTAAACCCTTTAAAACGAATAAATGGCATAATATCATCCCTACTTTAAACTCTAGTATCATATGTCATTGTTTATATAGTTAATTACCCTTACGTATCATATCATATGTTGTGCCGTTTACGGAATAGGTGTCCCAATTCGAATCGCGTCTTGATTCGATCGTGAGTGGGTGCCCTGTTAACGAACGGCTGCGGCCGTACGTGCGAATACGCTGCGGGCGACGATGAGACAGATGACGCAGACAGCCGCGTACATAATCATCAAGGTCTGGAACGAAGACACATCGAGAATGATGCCGGTAAAAATGAGCGATAGCTGCAGAACGGAAGTTTCAATCATCCGTTTCAGCGAGAAGAAGCGTCCCAGCGCATCTTTGGAAATACGCACCTGCGCCTCCGTATTGGACAGCGGGATGAATAGCCCGCCGGCGAACCCGAATACGGCAAAGCCGATCATTTGAACCGGCATAAGCGGAATGATCAGGATGATCAGGCTGCCAATGACGAGCATGGCCCCGCCGAAGAGCAGCGCGGGTTTGCTCATACGTTGTGCGAGCTTTTTCATCGCCAAGCCAGCGATAAGGATGGACGTGCCCTCCACAGCATAAATGATCCCCTTCAGGCCGTCAAAATGATGGGCTTCGCTCAGTTCAATGGCAAATACATTAAAGCCGCCGATAAATAAAAACGGAATGCACGTCATAATGAGCAGCGCTTTGACCATAGGCTCCCGCCGCATGAGCGGAAACAACTCGGAGAAGGACGCCTTGGAGCGAGCGCGATGCGTGACGTTGCTCAACTGCGACCGGTCAAAGGACAGCATGCACGTCAAAATAATTAATACGACGTAGGTGATCCCGGAGATGACATATACGTTCTGCAAGGACAGAATGGTCAGCAAGACGCCGCCGATGGCGGTTCCGAAGATGCGGGCGATCGTAGTCAGATTGAAGTTGAGCATATTCGCCTTCATTAGCTGATCCTCTGGCACAATGACCGGCAGCACGGCATTCACCGTCGGGAAATAGAACGAGGAGGATATGACGATGATTAGTTGAAACACGATCATATACCAGACGTTCTGGTCCCATATGGCGGCGAGCATGAATCCGATGGCGGCGATCCGCAGCATGCCGCTGTACAGCAAGATTTTCTTCGGGTGCAACCGGTCGATGACATTGCCGGCATAAGGGGCCAAGAAGATGCCGAATACAGCCCCGGACACCAAGATGGACGATTGCAGGAAGCGGGAAGACAACTGCTCGCTTAAAAACTGCAGGCTGCCGATCGTGCCAATCCATGCCGCCAATTCGGACACGAATACTCCGGACAAGATGAGCCACATATTTCTATTCGATTGCATTGTCATCGTGATCCGTGTCCTCCTGTCCGTCTCCGAACACAGCCGCTCCGCCGACGCTGCGCTGAAAGCCGATAAGCGACATCATATAAGGCTTCGCGTCTGCAGGCCCATTCGCCTCCTGCTGTTTGAAATGCTTATGATATAGCTCTTTAAATTCCTTCAGGAAGGCTGTAAACTGCTCCTCCGTCGCATGAAATTGATAGGTGGCCGCCAAGTTTTTCTTCATGTCCTGGTTGTGGCTCTTTAACTGGAAAGCTTCGCCCGGCGCCTTCTCGATTTCTTGCCGCGTCGTCAGCACCGTCTCCAAAAAAACTTGCCGCGACGTCTCGATGAGCTCATGGCTCGGGAGCAGATCATCGCTCGGAATGAACCTTCTCGCCACTGCCTTATAGAACTTCTGCATGATGCCGTTCTTCTCTTCTTCCCGCACAATCCGCACGATGCCGTGTTTCTCCAGCTCTTTTAGATGAAAATAGATTTTGGTCTTCGGAATGGCGAGGATTTCCGCCAATTGCTGCCCCGTGTACTCTTGCTTCACCAGATTCATCAATATTTTTGTACGCAGGGGGTCGCTGATCACTTTCAATTTCTCCAGCGTGTCGATAATAAACAAGTCCTGTTGCATCATTATGTTCACCCTTTTTAGAACGTTCTATTTTATTTGACCGTTTAAATTTATCATTCCGTACAAAGGGTGTCAATTCCAAATTTACAACGATACCTTAAATTGGCCCGGACAGGGTTGCTGCCATGCATTATAAAAGAAATATAAAATTCGTTATGAAGTTTCTGCATACAGGGCTGGAAGCGGTTGCGCGAATTAGCGTACAATGAGAATATAATGTCGGGGAACGTGGGAGGCGAGAGCTGCAAGCCCCGTAATCTGATGATGATGGAGGGGGATTACGCATGGCGATTAAAGCGATTGCATTGGATTTTGACGGGCTTATTTTGGATACGGAAACGGCGAGTTATTTATCCTTTCGTGAGATTTGTCAGGAGTACGGGCACGATATGCCGCTTGCCGTCTGGAGGGAGTGGGCCGGAGGAATCCGCACCTGGCCATTGGCGTGCGAATATTTGGAAGGGCTTCTGGGCAAATCAGTGGATCGCGAAGAGCTGCACCGCCACCATCGGCACATTTATAATGAGATGATTGCGGAATGGGACGTGCTTCCAGGCGTGAGGGAAGTGTTGGATACGGCCGGTAGGCTGGGCCTCAAAGTCGCGCTTGCTTCCAGCGCTTCGGCGGCTTGGGCCGTGAATCATGTCAAGCGCTACGGCTTGCTCGAGTATTTCGATTTTCTGCAGACGCGCGACAATGCGACCAAGGTAAAGCCCCATCCCGAAATCTATTTGAAGGCGGTGGACGGACTTGGCGTAAGAGCGGACGAGACGATTGCGTTCGAAGATTCGGTGGTAGGAACACAAGCGGCGAAGGCAGCGGGACTATTTTGTGTCGCGGTGCCGAATCATGTTACGGCGAACTGCTCGTTCGATCATGTCGACATTCGGTTATCATCGCTCCTTGATATGGGACTGGAGGACATTATCCATACTTTGGAGAAGGGTAATCCGGTGACGCAAGAAGGCGATATATAGACATAGTAAACAGTCACAATAAATTAGAGGTGGGAGTTATGGACGTTACGTTCATGAGTTTTAATTTGCGGTACAACGAGATTCAGGATGGGGAAAATGCATGGCCCTATCGGGTTGAAAAAGTGGCTGAGGTCATCCGGAGTCACGAACCGTTAGTCATCGGCACTCAGGAAGGGCTGCACCCGATGCTGCTCGATATGGAGCAAAGCTTGCCGCAATATGGCTTCATCGGCGAGGGGCGGTACGGCGGACAGCAAGATGAGCATAATGCCATTTGGTATGATAAAGAACAGATTGCACCGGTTGAATCCGGGCAGTTCTGGTTGTCGGAGCAGCCGTCTCAGCCTGGCAGCATAAGCTGGAACAGCAGTCTGCCGCGCATTTGCACATGGGCCCGGTTCCAGTTCATCAAGGGGGCTGCCAACGAATTTATCGTGTTCAATACGCATTTGGATCACGAGAGCGAGGAAGCCCGAGTGAACGGAATTCGTCTCGTTCGACAGCAAATGGAGGAACGCTTCCGGAAGCGTCCGCTGCCTATGGTGCTGATGGGAGACTTCAATTCAACGCCTGACAGTCCCGTGTTGGACGTCCTCCACTCGAATCCGGATGGCAGCTTGCTATCTTTGACAGACGCTTATACGGCAGCCGCTGGCAAGGTCGGAGCCACATTCCATGACTTCAAGGGCGGGGAAGACGGAGAGGCCATTGATTATATTTTTGTGTCCAGCGACGTTCGCGTTATGGCGACGAAAGTAATCAGGGAGCAGATTAACGGAAGATATCCTTCTGACCATTACCCGGTAGCGGCGCGCGTCTCGATGAACTGACGGACTAGCCCCGCTTACCTGGGTGGTGGATGTGGAGCGGCGGCGTTTCCCGGTGAATACCGAGAAGCGGTCGCCGTTATCCGGATTACCTCGTGTGATACATAAGAGGAGGAAGCATCTTCGTATTGATGACCATTGATGACTGACAGAGGGGACAGCTCGGAGTTTTTTCAAACGTGAGATTTTCTCTCATCCAGCAAGAACAGTCCTCACTGCTGCAACTCCAGATGGAAGTTTGCTCATCCGGAACCGGCTCGATATTTTTCTTAGAATAATACATCGCGAAACCCTCCTTATGTTGTTATAAAGATTGTTCAAAGAGTATCTGTTTTGAACAGGCACTTATAGGGGCTACGGGCAATGAAAAAGAACTGCCCGGAGGACAGCCCTTTTTAAATTGGCTACAGTCTTGCCACACAAAAGCGGATTACATAAGGTAAAGGAACCGCTCTTTATATAGTATGTGAATTAAGTACTGAATATATGATAATTATTTGTTTAACCTGCCTGTACATGCGGAAAAGCTGCTACATGAATAGTTTTCCAAAAAAAATTGTAAAGGTAGGTGTTCAACGACTTGCATATCTCAATTTTATATGATATTATAATGTCAATTGATAAATTTGAACCACGCTTCACACATTGAAAAGGGTATCATTTTTACGATGGAACTTTTTTCAATGTGTGAATTTTTTTAAAGTTGAAAAAATAAACATGTTATATTTCCTTTTGGAGGTTAAGAACAATGCAAACAGGTACAGTAAAATGGTTTAACGCAGAAAAAGGTTTTGGCTTTATCGAAGTTGAAGGCGGCAGCGATGTATTCGTACACTTCAGCGCGATTCAAGGCGACGGCTTCAAATCCTTGGACGAAGGACAACGCGTTCAATTCAACGTGGTACAAGGCAACCGTGGACCACAAGCTGAGGACGTAACGAAGCTGTAAGAAAAGCCAGACGACTGCTCTTGACATGTGTGAAGAGCAGTTTTTCTTTTGGTTGCAAGATCAAAAGAAAGGGAGGGTAACGATGAATTATCGCAAGAAACCATTAGAGGAAATTCCGGAGGAAAATACGGCCATCTGGTCTTGCACGAAAGAAGGCTGCAAGGGTTGGATGCGCGACAATTTTGCATTCGAGAATGAGCCGACTTGTCGGTTATGCAACTCTCCGATGGTCCGTGATATGAAGATGCTACCGTTACTTGTTAACCCGAATGGTGATCTGAAATCGATCAAGAAGGGTGTGCAGATCGAGTAGTTGTTGCTACAACAGCTTACCTCTACTGCGTAACGAGACGGATTGACGGACGACGTATCATTGTGGTTGTGAACAGCCTCCGCCATGTAGAAGGACACCTCACGAGGTGTCCTTTTTGCGTGAGAAGCGGCTGGAACAGGCGCTCTGTCTGTTGCAGCAGGGACAAATGAATAGTTCTGAGGTGGCCTGCTCGGCAGGCTGCTCGAACCCCGAATACTTTGCGGCCGCCTGTAGAGAAAAGTTCGGGGTCAGTCTGAGCGAGGTCATTCGGCAGCATTAACGCTAAAGAAGCTTTCTTCATAAGAAGAGGGCTTCTTTTTGTCTTTTTACGTCATCGGACTGCGCTTGCGGTGGTCATCGCGCGCACGCTGCCGGAGCCCAGACCGCAAGGAACTGTACGGAAGCGATTTTGTCTGTCGAGCTTTGCTGTCATTATGGGCAATCGGACCGATTCCGCATTACTGGCAATCGGGTTCGCAAGTACGAAATGGGGACAAAAAAATACCTGCATGGAACGGACGATATGCGGAATCTGAAGAAAATGAACATCATACGTTCATTTTGACATAAATTCGGCCTTTCAAGGCCGGATTTCTTTGTTTGACGAATATCTTATTCAAGATATATACTACTAAATAGTTTACTGCTAATTATTTTAATTCTAAAGTAATTATCGAGAGGAATCGATTTCGATGCAGGCAAGATCACAACTGCTTGAACTGTCCACCCTTTTTAGATTGCTGTTGAAACGGATGACGCAGGAATGGAACAAGCGGATGATTGCGAACCTTTCATTTTCGCAATTTCGCATCCTTTACAAGCTCAATGAAGGGGGGAAGAAGAAGGTCTCTGAATTGGCGGAAGCACTGTGCATTACTTCCGGTGCGATTACCGGAGGCACTGATAAATTGATTAAAGAGGGACTGGCAGAACGAAAAAGAGCGGAGGATGACCGCAGGGTCGTCTACATTTATATTACGGATAAAGGTAGAGATATCGTGCAGATGATGCTTGAGCGTCAAAAAGAAACGATCTCCATGTTTTTTGAAAGCTTGCCAAATGAAGATGTCGGGCATTTGAAACGAATATTTACGCAAATTTTAGAAAATACAGAGGGACAGTCAAAGGAGTAGAAGAAAAAACCGTGGAACATTTGTCACACAAACGAAAAATGACCATTATGATGGCCATTATCGCAGCGATGTTCTTTTCTGCGATTAATCAGACGATTGTCGGTACGGCACTGCCCCGAATTATCGCCAAGCTTGGAGGCATGGGTTACTATACATGGGTCATCACCATTTATATGCTTACCTCTACCATTGCGACGATATTAGTGGGGAAGCTGTCCGATATTTACGGGCGCAAGCCGTTTATTCTTTCAGGTATTATATTTTTTATGATTGGCGCATTCTTGTCCGGAACCTCAGCGGATATTATTCAGCTTATTATTTACCGCGGGATTCAAGGGATAGGTGCCGGGATTATTATGGCTACGGCCTTTACCGCTGTCGGTGATTTGTTCGCGCCGCGCGAACGGGGCAAATGGACGGGAGTCATGACCGCCGTGTTCGGGTTTTCCAGTGTGATTGGGCCAGCGCTGGGCGGTTATATTGTCGACCATATGGATTGGAAATGGGTGTTCTGGATTTTCCTCCCGTTAGGCATCGTTGCATTTTTCATGATTCTCATCCTATTTCCGAAGGTGGAGCGCAAGCAATCGGAATCGATCGATTACGCAGGTTCCTTATTCCTGACGCTGACAATCGTACCGCTGCTTCTCGCCTTCTCGTGGGCGGGCACGCAATATGCCTGGGGTTCACCGCAGATCATCCTGTTGTTTGCCGGAACATTGGTCTCGCTGCTTATCTTCCTGTTTGTGCAGACGAGAGTGAAGAGCCCGGTGCTTCCGTTGTCCTTATTTAAAAATAGTGTCGTGACCATTTCCAATGTCATCGGATTTTTGATGAATGCGGGTATGATGGGGGCGCTTATCTATATTCCGTTTTTCGTGCAGGGCGTAATGGGCATCTCTCCGACCTATTCCGGTTATGTGACGATGCCGATGTCCATCTGCATGGTCATCTCCAGCGCCATTAGCGGTCAATTGATTACGAAGACAGGGAAATATAAACGATTTGCCCTCTTGGGCATGCCGGTCATGATTCTCGGTATGATTATTATGAGCTTCATGGACAGTGTATGGATGGCTGTAATCAGCATGATCGTATTTGGCTTCGGCCTCGGCCTCGGAATGCCTGTATTCACGCTTGCTGCACAGAACGCAGTTGCGCCTCAGCAATTGGGCGTCGTCACCGCTTCCTCGCAGCTGTTCCGCAACATGGGGGGGACGATCGGGATCGCCGTGATGGGTACCATTATGTCTTCGAAGATAACTAGCAATCTTGCGGAGGCGGCTGCTTCGGGTAAAGCGGTAGATCTGTCACAGTTGGATCCGAAGGTTGCCGAACAGTTCCAAGCGTTTCATAATCCGCAAATGCTGCTGGACCAACCGAAATTGGAGCAGATCCAGCAGAGCTTGCCAGAAGCGCTGAAGACAATCTTCACGCAGATGATAGATATGCTGCGCGATGCGTTAAGCAGTTCATTATCGACGGTGTTCTTGTCCGGTGCGGCCTTGCTCGTCGTTGCCTTGATGTTGGCCTTCTTCCTGAAGGAAATTCCGCTGCGCATGACCAGCCGCACGTCTTCCGGTCAAGAGGATGGAACGTCTGCGGGCCAATCCGGCGCTGTGCCGGCGAAGCAAGTGTTGTTGGAGCAAACGGCGGAATAGCCAATTGAATATTGCTGTAACAGTTGAGCATGACGGAGCTGTTCCGAAAGTGGATAAAAATACTTGAGGGATGGAAAAATGGTGGGGCAGAGACTATCTCTGCCCCACCATTTTTCGTTTTGGATCAGACATATAAGTTGAGCGTTACGTCCGTCTTGCATGCTTGGACCACCCGAATGCTGGTCTCGTTCCGGCCGGGGGCCGGCGGTTCGCGTTGAAGAACAATCCCATCGCCACTCGGGCACACGCTATCGCCACGGCGGTGAACAGAAGGGACCAGAACACGGCGGGAATGAACGTAGCTGCGTTTAGATTGGAAGCGTCGCCCGCTTGCGTCGGCTGCTGGATGGAGGCGACGATAAGGAACAGCGGTCCCAGCACGGATTCCACCAAGCAAATAAAGGCGACCAGCAAATAATAAAAATCTCGCAGCCAACGCCAAGGAACGAAATATATTGCTGCGCTCAGCACGGTAAATCCGATGCACCACATGACCCCGAATGAATTGCGCACGAAGAAGAGAACGTTCACCAAGGCCAATACGGATAAAGTAATTAACCCGGCTTGCTGCTTCCCGCGCGAATACAAATAGAACAGCAGCACGGTGAACAAGGCGGAAATCGTATATCCCGCAAGGGAGATAGGAATGAACCGCCACGAATGGGCCACGGATGAGTAGGTGACCCCGCTGTGGTCTGCGAACAGATGAATATACTGCACCTTCCCGGATAAGAGCAGCGTAACGATCGCATGACCGAATTCATGCACTAATGTATCGACGTTGCGGAAAAAGGACGAGAACGGAATCCAGCGCGTCAAGATGGCTGCTCCTACGATAAAAGCGATTGTCTTCCACCATTTATTCATGAATTATGACCAACCTCCGCATCCAATCTTCTTACCGAGCATATTACAAAGGCGCCGGCATGTAAAATGCACCGACGATTCTATAGAGGCAACTATTATTAGAGGGACGATTAACATGTCGTCCTCGTTCTGTTTTTGTCGAATAGACGGTACTATTGGCATAATCGTTTTACAAGATCGGCAAACGTAGTATACTTGTTCCATATGAAACTTCTTCCAAGCAACCTTCACCTTTTTATCACACCTTAGAACATCCCTCTACTTTATTTCCACAATTTTCACGTATACAAGATCGAAATTTGAAGGGAACCGGCGGATGGCATGCTGACGCTGGTGCACTATATTTATCATGAGAATGATATGGGTCAATGAAGTGAATCGGGAGGGAAACCATGGAACTGAATCACGTGATTCAGCGGCAAGCGCAAGATCAAATGATCGAATGGATCGACACATCCAGGCGAAGGGCTAGGGAATCAGGCTTGAACTCAATGAAGATCCCAATGTTTCGCACCGTAATGACGCAATCGGAACTCATTTGCAAACGCTTAGCTTATGAGGAAATTTTGTCGGTCATCCGTTTTTTTATGGACAAATTGTTGAATCAGCTGCAAGGGACACCCATCATTATCGTCATTTCCGATGAAAAAGGCTACATGCTGGAATTGGCCGGGGATGAGACGATGAAGCAAACGATTACGCAATTGGGCATTAAGGAAGGTGTACAGTTTGCAGAAGAGGAGTGCGGTACGAACGGGATTAACCTCGCTCTAAATCACCGAAGTCCGGTGCAATTAATCGGCAACCAGCATTACCATCAGTTTTTTCACTCCAGGGTATGCTACTCTGTACCTTTTCATTATACCGATATCAATAATCTGCTGGGTTCGATTTCCATTATGACATCGCTCGAACAAGCTCATCCCTATTTCTTGACGATGCTCATTACGGTTGTCGATTCTATCGAGCGTGAACTCCTTCTCCGCAGGCAGAACAGGAAATTAGACATTTTAAACCATATTATGATGGATACGACCCGCAATGGCATTATTATTACCGACAGAGAAGGACACATTACGGAATTCAATACGTATGCTGAGAATCTGACAGGTCTCACAAAGGAAGATTTAATCGGGAAGCCCGTAATTAATCTATTCCCTATGGGGCCATATATCGATAAAGTGATTCGTCATGGAGACAAGCATGAAGATATCGAGATTGTTATCGATCATCCGTCCGGTCAGACCAAGTGTGTCTGCTTATTTGATGCGCTGCCGATTCTGGACGAGTACGATAACCCGATTGGGGCGTTCGGGCAGTTCCGGGATATTACAGAACGATACGAAGCAGAGGAACGATACAACTATCTCGCTTATCATGATGAGCTGACAGGGCTCCCCAACCGCAGACATTATAACGATCATTTAAATGAACTCTTGACGGAGGCCAAGAAGAACAAGCACATACTTGCCGTTCTTTATCTCGATTTAGACCGTTTCAAGCTGGTTAACGATACGTTGGGTCACAGTAAAGGGGACTATCTTCTGCAAAAAGTGGCCGAGCGTCTGCGCAAATGCCTGCCGGACGACACGGTGACTCGTATGGGCGGGGATGAATTCTCCATCTTGCTGTCCGATGTGAGAGATTCGAACGACGCGGTGCAAGCCGCACAGCAGGTGCTCCAGCTGTTTGAACAGGATTTTGTCATTGACCATTACCAATTCAGACTGTCGACAAGTATTGGCATCTCGATTTATCCTCATGATGGTCTGGATGCAGAGACGCTGCTCACGCACGCGGACATGGCCATGTATCAGGCGAAAGCGATCGGCAAAAATCGGTACATGATCTACACTCCGTCGATGGTGCGTCAATCCCACGAGAAGCTGACGATGGAAACCGATCTGCGCAAAGCAGTGGAGCATCAAGAGCTCGTCCTGTACTATCAGCCTCAAGTCAACATTCAAACGGGCGAGATCGTCGGCATGGAGGCGTTATTGCGCTGGAAGCATCCGAAAAATGGGCTCATTCTACCGGCTGATTTCATACCGTTGGCAGAGGAAACGGGAATTATCGTCCCGATTGGGGAATGGGTGCTTCATGAGGTGTGCCATCAAATTTTGAATTGGGAGCAATCCGGTTTGCGTCCGATGAAGATTTCTGTCAATTTGTCGCCTTACCAATTTCTGAACAGCAACTGCGTCGATGCCGTCGAGCGCGTGTTGAAGCGAACCGGAATCAATCCACGGCATCTGGAGCTTGAAATTACGGAGAGCATGACGATGGATGTGGAACAAGCGACTCCGCTCATTCATCAGCTGCGTAATTTGGGCGTGCAAATTAGCATCGACGACTTCGGGACAAGCTACAGCTCGCTTAATTATTTGAAGAAGTTTTCCGTACATCGTCTCAAAATCGATCGCTCGTTCGTGAAAGACGTGACGAGTGACGAGCACAACCGGCAAATAGTCGGCACGATCATTGCGATGGCGCATCAGCTTGGGCTTGAGGTTGTGGCGGAAGGAGTGGAGACGGTGGAGCAACTGTCCTTCTTGTCCGAACAAAAGTGTGATGAGGCGCAAGGCCATCTGTTCAGCGCTCCGCTGCCGGCCCATGTCATTGTGGAGAAGCTGCGCGGGTCATGGTCCAAGCCGATGCGATAATTTATAGAGGTTGTTCAAAAAGTTCTCTTTTGATCACGTACTTATATGGAAAAGGAGTTAACAGTAATGATGAAGGTCTATTCGCTACTTGTAGAACATTTTCGGAAATGGGGGGTTACCCACGTATTCGGCATTCCTGGAAAATCGATTTCACCGTTGATGCTGGAATGCGAGGCGCGCGGCATCGAGTTCGTTCTAACGCGGCATGAGGCAGGCGCAGGATTTATGGCTGGAGGCTATGCCATGACGCATCAGACGCTCGGTGTAGCCATCGGCACGTCAGGACCGGGCGGAACGAATATGCTCACCGCTGCCGGACAAGCCAAAGCTTACAACATGCCTGTTCTGTTCATTACAGGACAGCCTTCCATCCGTGATAGCGGGAAAGCGCTAGGTCAGGATTCGAGCCCGTTTACAACCGATTTGGTGAAAATGTTCGAGCCTGTCACGGTATTCAGCGCCCGCATTGAGCGGGAGGACTTGGTAGCCCGATATTTGCAGCATGCGGTGGAACAGGCGTTGACGGGCGTAAGGGGGCCTGTTCACCTGTGTATTCCATTCGATATATTGATGGCCGATATAGAACCTTTCGACCTGCCTTTGCCAGAGAGCCATCGCCGTGTCGTATCGCCGGACGTTGAAGCGGTCATTCCGCTGCTGGAGCAAGCGCAGAGACCGGTTCTGTTCATCGGCAAAGGCGTGTTAGCCGCAGAGGCGTGCGATGAAGTAAGGGCCATCGCGGAGCGTTGGCGAATCCCGGTCATTTGCACGCCGGGCGGGAAAGGCGCGTTCCCTACCCGGCATCCGCTTTGTCTCGGCAACTTCGGATTGGGCGGAACGGAACAAGCCCGCAGTTACTTGAAGTCAGGCGTCGATCTCATGCTGGCCATCGGCACCAAGCTGAGCGATATGACGCTGTCTGGATTTACCGAGGATATGGCTCCTAAGCAGATCGTGCATTTCGATTATGACTTGACCTTCGTGGGCAAGTCGATTGCTGCGCCTACGCTAGCTATTCCTGGCGATGCCAAGCTGAATTTGCAGATGCTCATTCAGAAGGCAGGCGCTTCGAGGGTGCAGGCACCGGATGAGATAGGGATTCCGTTCACGAATGAGGCGGCGTACATTGCGGCTTCCACGGCACCCGTCGAAGCTGGAACCAGCCAGACTGCTGTGCCTGCCGATACGGGCAGCTGCATGTCTGCCGTGACCGCCGTACAGGCCTTGCGGAAGGCGCTGCCTGATGATGCCGTCCTGTTCGGCGATGACGGAAGCCATTCGTTCTATGCTATCCGCCATTATGATATAAGAGAAGCAGGCACTTTTTATTTCGACGACGTATTCGGAGCGATGGGACATGCCATCGGTTATTCCATCGGCGCAAGCATCGGTGCCCCGGACAAGCCTATCGTCTGCTTGACGGGCGACGGATGCGCCATGATGCACGGCAATGAGATTTCCACCGCGGTGAATCACCAGGTTCCGGTTATTATCGTCGTGCTGAACAACGGCCGCTTGGACATGGTCGACAAAGGGATGTCGTACCTAACGGGACGCTCTGTCGGCGCCATTTACGCTCATCCGCTGGATGTCGTGCAGTACGCGCAGTCGATGGGAGCGGACGCGCATTGCTGCCGGTCGGAAGCGGATATTATCTCATCCGTGCAGGAGGCGCTGGGGACGAAGAAGCCGGCGGTCATTGAAGTGATGGTCGATCCGTTGGAGATTCCGCCGATATTGACCAGACTGCTAAGTTTGGATGATGAGCAGGGTGAAGATGCACAAGGAGGGGAATGACTTGACTCAAAACCGCTTGAATCAGAATCGGTATGAACGGGGCTTGGAGCTGTTTCAAAACATGGTCGGACCACAAGGAACGGCTGCGTTGGAAGAGGTACGCCAATGTTATCCCGATATGGCCGAGTTTATTGTAGCTAATGGGTTCGGAGATATTTATTCCCGTCCGGGACTGGACTTGAAGCAGAGGGAACTGATCACGCTATCGTCCCTTATCACGCAGGGGGCGGCCGAACAGCTGCCGATGCACGTGAATGCAGCATTGAATATCGGCTTGACTCCGGAAGAACTGATCGAGGTTGTCATACAGTGCACGGCCTATGCGGGATTTCCAAAGGCGCTCAGCGCGTTCAACGTCATGATTGGAGAATTCCACAATCGCGGGATAGAACTGACGGCCGGCCGCGTGTAAGATGAACGTTGGAACCTTCGGACTTATGAAAATGTGCGCTCCATCAGGGAATGAATTACTGTCAATCTTTCTAATTGCCTCATTATATGTAATAGCGAGTCGTTTTAAAATTCGCTAATTCCTAGAATGACTACAGGAGGGCATATAATATGGCAATTATTAAGCCCTTTATGGCAGCCAGAAGATTTGCGTCGACTATCGGGGCTGGAACGGGGACAGGGGCTGCATCAGAGATAGGTTCACTACTCTGGTTACAGCCTTTTTTTTACAAAAACATGGTTGCCTGCATACAGTTCGGGGACAAGACAGAAGAACGCGCATATCATGAGCCAAACGTTCAGCTATACGGGACCGCCAGCATGATATATACGAATCAAGATGAATTGACTCGATACGGGAATCGGGGTATTCTAAATCCGATTCCGTGTCTTATATGAATTTGTTCATCAACGGGATGAATCGAATTGGGCTGGTCATTAGTCGTCAGCAGTAACTCATGCACGACATTCGGGTAGACATAGATACCGTAAGAGCAGGCTGCCGAGTCAATAGGCCATTTCAGGAGGTCGAAGCACATGAATTCAATACCGGATCATTTGGCGCATGAGTTGTCCATTTTGTTTGTCGGCTATAATCCGAGCTTGAAGTCGGGCGAGACGGGGCATCATTATGCCAATCCCCGCAATCGCTTCTGGCATATCATCTATCGGGCCGAACTGACGCCGCGGCTGTATCGGGCAGAAGAGGACGGGGATTTACTGGAGCTGGGCTATGGCTTCACAAATATAGTAGCGCGGCCGACCCGTACGGCGGCAGAGATTACGGCAGAGGAATATGCGCAGGGCCGGGACGAGCTGCGGCACAAGATTGAGAGGTACAAGCCGAAGACGGTCTGCTTCGTCGGGAAAGGGGTATATGAAGCATATAGCTGCAGGAGGGACGTAAGCTGGGGATACCAGCGCGAACCGGTCGTACCCGGCGTGCGTGAATTCGTTGCTCCCTCCTCAAGCGGATTAGTCCGTATGAAGATCGACGAAATCGTCGATATTTTTAAGCAGATCTGTTCCACACAGTGAAATGGGCGCTTGACTGCCTTTCGTTCCTAGCCCTGAGGAGGAGCATTGGCGAGCATTATTGCAAGCACCCCTACTTGCAAGCGTTGTCACGGTGAATGTGCAAAGCTGAGAAGGTCACAGTGTTTCTCGCTCCGTTTTCCATACGATCCCGGTTTCTTTATACTTATACAAGAGTGTAATTGTTTCGGATAGATGACTAACGAGCGAGGAGTGACTTTCACTTGAGTAACGAAAATGTGTTAGACCGTCGGAACGAGATGCTGAGACGAAACATCCAGCAATATCTTGCCCAAGACAATCAATACGGCCTAAGCGCGCAGGAGCAGCATTTCCTGCAGCACATGATCAAAGAGCTGCATCAGAACATGCATGAGATGAATGCAAGCCATAAATAGGACGGATATCGAAAGCGCCTGCCCGCAGCAGACGCTTTTTATTTATGGATTTGTTGCACCGAAACCTCCAATTTATACCTTGAAATTACAAAGCCATTGACTAATACGACCTTAGTTCCACTCTCCCCACGGTTCAGAAACACTTCACCACATGTGTGCCATCCAATATTCCGTGCAGCTTCTCAATGAAGAATAATTACAGCTAATTCTTCTTGGGCTTAATTTGGGATTCTGCTTTCTGACACAACGGGCGAACTGAGTTAGAAGCTCTTCCCCTGGGTACATGTCCTGACTGGAGGGGAGAACGTGCATAAGAGTTGAGTGGATGACATCGTCTCAGGTTTGATGTTCTGTCTGAAAGGGAAAGTGAGCCAAAGGGTGAAGTCGTCTGTACTACCATTGTCAGGTCCTCTGTCGGATTACCATTATTTCTGGGGCAAATCGAAGAAAAGGACAACAAGCCGATGATGTGACTGATGCGAAGTACTAATTTCGGGATAAAGGAAGTAAATTGGAAGTAGAATCGACCAACGAGCCTTGGATTTTCATCCGACGGCTCATGTGCTGCTAAAGGGGAGAAACGTACAGTCCGAAATCGGAGGAGGATGAATCAGATGAGGGTGTACGTCAAAGAGTTTTTTACGTTTTTCGACATCATGCTGACACTCGCGGCAGGGCTCGTCTGTCTTGGCTTTACGATACCGCACCTGGCGCGGGGGGCGACATGGCTTGCTATCGTTGCCGGCATGATTGCTTACGCGCTCAGCGAATACGCTATTCACCGCTACCTTTTTCATTTGAAGCCGCCGCGCAACACATTTCTCCGGAACATGCTAAGACGTCTTCATTACGATCACCACGTCCATCCGAATAATTTGAAGCTGCTTTTTTTGCCGGTTTGGTACAGCTTTCCCCTCATCGCCGTCGCTGGCGCCATCGCCATTGCTGTTACGGGTGACTGGAGCCTAACGCTTGCGGCCGTCACTGGGGTCATTGCCTATCTGCTCTATTATGAATGGGTTCATTTTCGCGCTCATCGTCCCATTCAGCCGCTTACCCCATGGGGGCGTTATATGAAGAAGATGCATTTGTGGCATCACTTCAAAAGCGAGCATTTCTGGTTCGGCGTCACTAATCCGGTCATGGACAAAGTGTTGGGTACGTACAAGGACGAGAAAACGGTGGTGCGCAGTGAGACGGTGCGAGATTTGGAGAAGGGCGGGGAAATCGGCGGAAGAAGCGGCCAAATTGATCCCAAATAAAGTAAGCACCTATTTGCAAGAGTAGGCCAGGTAGATTCATATTGAACAGCGTCCACAGCGGCCATAATGGGCATTTATTCCTATCTATTTTTCATATCCACCTCACAAATCAACCGTTCGGTTGATTTGTGTTGTTTCCCTTTCCGGTACGATGAGTTCAGGAGGGGATTATCCATGACACCGATGTTGGAAATGAATCATGTATCCAAGTTATATGGCGAGCATCATGCGTTGAAGGACCTTTCTTTTCAAGTGCATGAAGGCGAAATCTTATGTTTCCTTGGACCGAACGGAGCGGGCAAGAGCACGGCTATTCACATTTTGTCCACGGTGCTGAGCTACAATGAAGGCCGTATTTCGTTCCGTGGAACGAGAGTAGAGGAGCAACTGTCCCATTATAAACGCAAGCTAGGTATCGTGCCGCAGGATTTAGCGATCTATGAGGACGTCACGGCAGAGGGCAATGTCACGTTCTTCGCTTCGTTGTATGGGCTGAGGGGCGACATGCTGCGGGAGCGGGTTGCGGAAGCCCTCCAGTTCGTTGGACTGTATGACCGGCGTGGCGATAAGCCGCGCACCTTTTCGGGAGGAATGAAGCGGCGGCTCAATATGGCATGCGCCATTGCCCACCGTCCGGAAATATTGATTATGGATGAACCGACCGTAGGCATCGATCCACATTCGCGCAATCATATTCTGGAGTCGATTCGGGAGCTGAGGGATCAGGGCAGCACCATTCTCTATACGACCCACTACATGGAGGAAGTAGAGGAAATCTCGACTCGTATTCTTATAATCGATCAAGGAGAGGTCATCGCCACCGGTACGAAGGAAGAACTGAAGGAACTGCTGGGGGACGAAAAGTGGATTGAGGTCGAGCTGGAAGACGCAAGCGAGCTGTCCGAAGAACGGCTGTTTCGCGTCGATGGCGTGAAGCAAGTGGAGAAGCATGACAATCTGCTGCGTATCGCTACGGTTAAAGGGATCGAGAACACGGACAAATTAATGGCCTTTTTCGTCAACCATGGCATTAAAGTAAAGCACTTCACAAGCTTGGCGGCAAGCCTGGAGGCCGTATTTCTACAGCTCACCGGTCGCAAGCTGCGGGATTAGGAGGGAGAACGATGGCTCAATTTGTTCAATCGACCCGCGGGTTCGGCGTGTTGTGGAAGCGGGACTTTATGAATTTGCTCACCAGCCCTGTGATGCTGCTCACCAATACGTTGTTCCCGCTGCTGCTCATTCTCATCCTCGGTTATCTGACGCGCGGACAATATGGCGATACGGTCACTTCGTACGATTATTACGGTATTACGTTGCTAGTCTTTCATGCGCTGAATGTATCTATGACTGCATCCAACAGCTTTATGGAACGGAAGCTGAGAGCAAGTAATATGCGAGTGCTGTATTCCCCGATTCGAACATCGTGGGTGTATTTATCCAAAATATTAGCGACCTTTGTATTTACCACCCTATGCATGGGGATGCTTGCGGTGCTGCTCGTTGTCTTATTTGGTGTTTATTTCGGAGGAAAAGATGCGGTTTACGTATTCGTCGCGCTGGCGCTTTTTCACTTATTTTCGGCTGCATTTGGCGTCTGGTTCTGCTGCTTGTGGAAGAGTGAAGAATTAGCGAACAAAATATTAAACGTCGTTAATAATGTGCTTGCCTTGATGGGAGGACTCTTCTTCTCCTGGGACAGCTTGGGCAGGACGGCGGAAACGTTATCGTACTTCTCGCCGGTCAAATGGGTGGTGGATGGGCTGTTCCGCATCGTGTATGACGGAAGCCTGTGGAGCTTCATACCGCTGGTCAGCGGGTTGTTGATCGGAACTGCACTGCTCCTGCTGGGCTGCAAATGGACGTTTCGAACGGAGGAGATGGTATGAATGCATTCGGATGCTTAATGCGGTTGAATATGCAGAGAATGGCTAGCCGCAAAGCCTATTTGCTTGTCACGTACGTCATGATTGTATTAGCGATCGCAGGGGCCGTTCTGCTGGCCAACTACGGCGGGATGAAGGTGAAGCTGGCTGTCGTCGGGGCGCTTGACCGTCTGTCGGGCCTGGAGCGGTTTCAAGTGGAGAGTGTGAACGACGCGCCGCCTGTATCCTCGCTCGTCCGTCAGAAATATGACGGCATTATCACGGTGCAAGTTGATGGCGCATTCGAGGTGTTGACGATCAAGGGGGAGAAGCTGGAAGCCGAGATCCGGGAGGTCTTGGCTGGTGGTACGATACCGGATGAGCCGCAACGCGGCATTGGGACGACGATGATGGGCTTTCTGCTCATGATCCTGCTGCTGCAAGGCGTCATGTTTCTTACGCTATTCGGCGAGGATCGCGAGAGCGGGACGCTGCGACGGACGGCTTTGTCTCCGGCTGGCTTGAAGGCTTACCTTGGCGCGCAATGTCTCGTTGCCTTCCTCATGCTCTATGTGCCGACGGTTGTCATTATATGTGCCGCACGGCTCGGATTTGGCTTGGAGCTAGGTTATTCCCTGCCCGCCATAGCCGTGCTGCTTATCGTCCCTGTCCTGCTTGCTGTGGGCTTCGCTTTGTTCGTGATGGCAGCGTGCCGAAGCAGCGACAATGCGGTCATGACCGGCGGAGCGCTCACTGTGCTCACCTGCCTGCTGTCCGGCACGGTATATGCGGTGACGAATGAGCAGACATGGTGGAAGTACATCACACAGTGGCTTCCGCAGACACAGTGGATGAGCGTGGTGGGGAAGCTGGAACAAGGACTTGCGATCAGCCAATGGATCGGTCCGCTGTTATACGTGCTCGCATGGGTTGCTGCGTTCATGATCGCGGGCTGGGCCGTCTGTGCGCGCCGATATCGGGCAGGGCACTATTAACGCGTGCTCAAAAAGGATTTGAACAAGAGGTTAATGGATAAAAAAGCTTCTCTGTTCATGCCAAGCACCGTATGATAGAAGACAGTAGCGCTGAATGGGAGCCAGAGTGATCCCAGATTGCCAAGCCAGAGTTAGGAGTGGAACGTGTGAAGCTGATAGCGACCCGATTGAAGCCGCCCGCGCCCCGCGCCAATTACGTGATGCGAAGCAGGTTGACGTATAAGCTGCAGCAGATGGCCGAATGCAAAGCCGTCGTCATTCAGGGTGCCGCCGGAAGCGGCAAGACGACGCTCGTAACATCGTTCCTGGCGGAGCATCCGCAGCAACATGTGCGCTGGATCTCGCTGGAGCCGGAACACAACGATGTGTATACATTCTGGTATTACATGCTGGAAGCGATGCGGGCAGACTTGGGCGAGGAGTGGGAAATGCTGTCGGAACGACTGGAAGCGATGCCGCAGCAGCATGATCTTCACAATATGTTGGTTATCATTGTAAATAGGCTTCAAGCAGTAACGGATTTAACCTTGATTTTGGACGATTTTCATGTCATTCACGAACCGGATATTACGGATACGCTGTCATTCTTCATGAAGCATACGCCTGATTCGGTTCGATTAATCTTGCTTACCCGGACGACGCCCCCGCTCTACTTCGGAGAGTGGATGATGTCAGGGAAGTATATGGATATTCGCGAAGAAGAGCTGCGGTTTACGCCGGAAGAGTCGGCGGACTTCCTTAAGCATACGCTTGGCGTGCGGCTCGCTCCCGATATCGAGCGCCGGCTGATCGAGCGCGCGGAAGGCTGGGTTGGCGGCATGCAGCTCATGACGCTGGCTCTGCATCGGAAGCGAAATGTGCCCTCCGCCGAGTTGCCAGAGCTGAATCCGTACATGCTCGAGTACTGGTCCAATGAAATATTGAATTCATTATCGGAGGAAGAGAGGGAGTTCCTGATCGCTACCTCCATCCTTGGTTACTTCAATGAGTCTATATGCAGGCTTGTGCTGCATAAGTCTGAGGCGCGTACTCTTCTCAGCAAGCTGCTTGATCATCACTTATTCATTATCACGATTGATGAGCAGGAGGGAATATACCGCTACCACCACTTGTTCGGCACCTATTTGCAGACGAAGTTCTCCGAATGGGAAGAACCGAGGCAGCGGGAGCTGCATATGCGGGCAGCCGACATATTCGAGCAATGGGATGACGTGGAGGAGAGCATCAAGCATCGGTTGTGTATCGCCGACTATGAAGGGGCGATGCGGCTATTGAAGCAGTGGGGAGCGAATGTCCGCGGCTGGGCTTATTTGCGTCAAATTCCGGTTCCGGCGTTGACCGATAGCTTTGATTTATTGTTTCAACGGCTGTTTTTGCATTTCTGCAATATGGAGTTCGAGTTATGCGCGCAGATGATGCATCAGATGCGGGAGAACGGGCGCAGCGACATGCTGGATCGCCTTACGTTCATTTACCGCTTCTTCTTGGAGGATGAAGCGGTGGAGGAAGGGCTGACCTCCGCATCGCTTATGGAGAGCTTCGATCTGGCGGAGATAAGCGAAGGTACGCGTACAATCATCGATATTACAGGCGCCATTATGTTTATGATGAGGGACCAATATGCGGAAGCGCTGAATGGTCTTGAACGTGTGCTGCGGTCGGAGGTGCAGACGAGTAATCCATATATTCGTTATTTTGCTCTTATCCTCAAGGGACAGTTGAAGGAATTGCTCGGCGAATTAAGGGAGTGCGAGCAAGTATATTCGTCTCTATTTGCCTTATTGCAGAGCGCCCCTTATTTATCGGTGATTAGCATGAACAGTTATATCGGGGTCGCGGGCATCTACCTGAAGACGATGCGCCTGAACGAAGCGGAACAGATGCTGAACGAAGCGCGGAAGCAGTCAGAGCGTTCGTATGTGTCTATGGAACGGGGCTACTTAATCAACGTGATTGAGCTTCATTTGCTGCGGGGCGAGAAGCGGGAGGCATCCGAACGGTTGGCGGAGCTGTGCGCTTACGATTATTATCAGCAGCCATCCACGATCGCTTCGCTTTTGAAGTTCCAGCGCCTAGTCGGAGCTGTCGATGCCCAACTGGTGGATCGTTTTCTTTCCTATATGAATGAACGCGCGAGTGAAGGCAGCTATATGCGTTATGAAGATAAGCTCGTCTATGCCCGGCTGCTTGCTGACCAAGAGCGATGGGAACAAGCATTGCAATTGACAGACGATGTGTTAGAACGAACGCGCAAGCATAAGGTGAAGGTGCTGTTGACTGAGGCCTTACTGTTAAAGCTCGAGCTGCTGGACGAAGCTCCGGCGGAGCGGAACAGTCAACAGGCACGCGAGCGGGAAAGGCTGTACCTGATGAGGGAAGCTGTGCATTACAGCTACGCCAATCACTATTTTTACCCGTTTGTGCTGACAGCTGCATTCCCCCATGTTCGCAAGCTGCTGGATACGTTAGGCAACGACTTGAATGCGGCGGAGAGAGCATTTCTGCTGGAGCTGATCTCTTATATGCAGCCACCGCGTGAAGAGCGCAAGCTGCTGAGCGATCGAGAGCTGGAAGTGCTGCAGGTGATGGCGGGCGGTGCGTCGAACAAGCAGATCGGTGAAGTGTTATGTATTTCGTTAGCGACTGTAAAGACGCATGTGCTGAACATTTACGGCAAGCTGGATGTATCCAAACGGATCGAAGCAGTAGAAAAGGCGCGCCAGCTCGGCTTACTCATTGATGAGGGCCACATGGACCTCATGAATTGAACTCGATCGTCAACTATGCTAGAATGCTCCTCATTCAAGGATAACGCCGACGAAACAAGGGGTGACTCATTTGGAAGATACTTATTTGGATTCTATCGAGGTGCTCCTGTCTCAGGTTGTGCGGGCATATAACTACCAAATGATGAGGATGGTCCAAGATGCCGGGATCCATCCGGGGCAAATGCCGCTGCTTCTCCTGCTGCACGAGCAGGATGGCCGCAGTCAGAAGGAACTTGTCGATAAGATGAAGGTGAAGCCGGCGACCATTACGGTCATGCTGAACCGGATGGAGAAGTCCGGACTCATTGAACGGCGAGCGGATAGCGTAGACATGCGCGTATCACGCGTGTATTTGCTGCCACAGGGAACAGCCGTTATCGGCCATGTCGAGCAGGTGGTGCATCAGATTGAGGAGCAGTGCTTTGCAGGCTTCCGTGAGGAAGAAAAAGTGCTGCTGAGGCGCTTCCTTCAGCACATGCATCACAATCTGAGCACAGCAGGAATATCAAATGGGTAAGACGCGAATAAACGGCAATCCGTACAGGCTGTTCCCTTAGTGGGAGCAGCCTGTCAAGATCCCTGCCGAACTGCCGTGTCTTCGCTTGCCATCAAGGATTATTCAGGAATGGAGTAGCTTCTATCCTCTTTGTCCAATGCTTGAACGGATGCATTCGGATAGCTCTGTTCGATGAACCTGCACACCTCGATGAATATTTTAGGCTTTCCCGTCAAAAACCGTTCTTCATCAGCGTGCTGTTCCCGTATGAGCAACTCGCATATCACTCTTGCACTCCGCACACCGCCCGCGATATATGCATGGATCGGAGCATGAAGCGACGCCGGCAATCCAGATGATGCAGCTGACGGCTTCGGTGCCATCGGTTCTTGCTGCCATGTGAACAGGTCCAACAACATATCCTCATTGGAGGATGGTTCCTGCACAGGAGGGGTGTAATTATCGATCCATACTTTACGGGCTGGAGGCTGTAGTCGCAGGCGTTTCACCTGCCGGTCTAATAAAGGCAGACCTAGCTTCAAATGGGACATCACATCTTCTGGCAAGCCCTCTATGTCCAGCATCTCCGGATTGGGCTGCCAGTCGCTCTTCCTTTTGATGAGCATTTCGTCCAATTCATAGTCAATCGCATCGAACCCTTTCTTGATAGCGGATACCATCGAAGCATCGATGCCAAGGTGTTCTTTTAAATGTTCAATGCCGAATTTCTTGACTTCACCGGTCTTTTTGTGCTCGACCTGGTGCTGGTAACGAAGGGAGCGGCCACATTCACAACGAAGCTCGGGAGAGACTGATCCTGCGTCAATATACCCCGTGTACACCCATTCGTCTAGTAAAGCTTCAATGTCTTCAGGATCAGCGTTCTCTGGAATATGGAAGCCCTTTTCCTTGGCCATCGCATTGGCAAACACCGTTCGCCGAGAGCGAACCAATTGTTTTGACAGAAAATCACGCTGTTGTTCATTCAGTTCGGATAGAATGGAATCCCGTTCCTCGATAGTTAAAATCAAGCTTTATCCCCCCTTAATGCGCAGCTTGATCCATTCCGTGCGCTTTTCTTTGCAGCAGCAGTGCCACTTATAACGCTTTCCTATCAGACAAGTCCTTAAGAAAAGGTTACCACGCTTCGTGTTAAGCTGCCATTCCATCTTGAGGGAGAAGCTATTGTTGGTGGTCGCGGAGCATCCATTCCAAGGAGACAAATGCATGCTGCAGGAAGTCTCTGTCTCCGCTGGCGTGAGCCAGAAACAGTCCGCCTTCCCACAGCGATATAATAAGCGCTGCGGTCTGCTTGACAGGAAGAGCAGTGTGAAGCTCGTTCTTGCTCTTGCCTTCTATAAGAAGCTGTTCTATGGTGAGTGTTTGCTGGTGGACGAAATGTCGGATTTTATCCCGCACAGGTTCGCATTCTCTTGAGGTCTGGGCATGCAAGGTGAGAAAAGGGCAACCCGCTTGGCAATTTCGTTGCAATGATTCGTATGATAACATGCGGAGAATGAATTCGATTCGAGCAATAACCGGAACATGATGTTGGGACATGATGGAGGTGATGCCTTCATGATAGTGGCTTATGAGCTGGTCTAGAACAGATAACAGGATATCCTCCTTATTTTTAAAATGATAATAAATGTTAGCCTTCGATACTCGGCTTGCGGTTACGATATCTTCAATGCTCGTCTGTTGATAACCAGCTGTCAAAAAAAGCTGTGAGGCGATCTGCAAAACGACTTCTCGATTGGACGTTTTTCGAACTCTATATCTACTATTTCTTTTCATAATCGTAATGTAAGATTTTTCATGCATCGTGTCAATATGACTGGTCCTCCTCCTAGCACACATTTCACTCTACAGATGTAGATAAGACTAGACTTAAGTCCGAAGTGCCGGTTTTATTGATTGTCTTATACTGGAATGTGTCGAGTTAGAAGAAATTACGTTTATATGTGCATATGATTTAAAATGCAGAAGGGGAGCTTGTTCATGAAGCGGTTTGGCTATCTGACCGTTACCTGTGCACTCCTGCTTATTGCAGCAGGTTTAATTATGGGGATCAAGCAAGTGCAAGAGATATGGTTTGCGCAAACGGAAACGAATGAATTCGTGCCTCCTGTGGCAGACTCGCAGGATAACTTCCGTGTTGAATCTGAGCACGGCATCATTGAGTCGGATTCAGATGGAGGCTTCCGGATTGAATCGCCGGAAGGAAGTATTTATACGAATGAGGATGGGAGCCTGCACATTGAATCCTTCGAGGGCTCGATCCATATTGGCGGGGGCGTTGCAATTCGCATCGGAGACAACGAATAACTATAACCGAAAGCCATGTACCGTTAGCTGGCACTTTGTCGTTATGTCGAAGGTCCACAGCCTGGGCATGGCTTTTTTTCGTGTGTGGGAACGTATAGCTTCGTGACCGCAACCATGTATAATAATAGGCAGATAGAGTCACCTATATTACCAATGAAACCTACGGGAGGCATCATGAAACCAATCGTTGACGTGGCAGCACAGCTAGGAATTGCGCAGGAACAGCTTGAGCTTTACGGCAAGTACAAGGCCAAGCTAGGACGTGAAGTGTGGGACGATATCGCCCTCCGTCCGGATGGCAAGCTAATTCTGGTAACGGCCATGAATCCGACGCCGGCCGGGGAAGGGAAAACATTGACCACGATCGGGCTGACGCAAGGCCTGAATCGTATCGGGCGGCGAGCGGCAGCCGCTCTGCGGGAGCCGTCTCTTGGGCCTTGCATGGGCATGAAGGGTGGCGCGACCGGAAGCGGCAGTGCGCAGATTGTTCCGGCAGAGGATATCAATCTTCACTTTACCGGCGATATTCATGCGATTACCTCGGCGCATAATTTGCTTGCGGCATTGCTGGATAATCATCTTCATCAAGGCAATGCTCTGTGTATCAACCCGTCGCGCATTATGTGGAAGCGTGCTGTGGATATGAATGACCGCGCTTTGCGCAACATTGTCATCGGCATCGGCGAGGGCAACGGAGTGGTGCGCGAGGATGGATTTATGATTTCAACCGCTTCGGAAGTGATGGCGATTCTGTGCCTTGCGGAAGATATGAACGATCTGCGAGAACGGCTGGGTAAAATAGTGATTGCGTATAACGATAGCGGCGAGCCGGTATCCGCCTCCGATTTGCAGGCGGTCGATGCCATGTGCGCGCTCTTGAAGGACGCCATTCATCCGAATCTCGTGCAGACTATTGAGGGCGATCCGGTGCTTGTGCATGGCGGTCCATTTGCCAATATTGCACATGGCTGCAGCAGCGTGCGCGCGACGAGATACGCGCTGAAGCTGGCGGATTACGTGGTGACCGAAGCGGGATTCGGAGCCGATCTTGGCGCTGAGAAATTCATGGACATCAAATGCCGCCAGACGGGCCTTTTCCCGTCGGTGATTGTAATTGTTGCGACGGTCCGGGCGATGAAGTTCAACGGCGGCGTTCCGAAGCAGGAGCTTGCGCATGAGCAGGTCGAGGCGGTGCGTGCCGGATTCTGCAACGTGAAGCGGCATATTGAGAATATGCGCCAGTTCGGCGCGCCGGTGCTGGTGGCTGTGAACCGGTTCGCTACGGACACGGAAGCGGAGCTGGAGGCGGTGATGTCCTTATGCCGGGATGCGGGTACGGAAGCCGTCATTTCGGAAGCGTGGGATAAGGGCGGCGAAGGCTGCCGGGCGCTTGCGGAGCGGGTGGCAGAGCTGGCGGATCAATCGGAGGCGAAGGAGAACTTCCGTCTTCTCTATCCGGACAACATGACGATCGAAGACAAAATTGCCACAATCGTAACACGCATCTACCGCGGGGCTGAGGTGAAATACCGCCCGGCAGCGAAGCGGGCCCTTCAGGAGCTCGCGCGCCGCGGAGCAGGGAATGTGCCTGTCTGCATGGCGAAGACGCCGTATTCGTTCACGGATCGGCCGAGCTTGCTCGGTGCGCCAGAAGGATTTGCGATCGAAGTTCAGGATATTCGTTGGTCGAGGGGGGCGGGCTTCGCTGTCGTGCATACGGGTCAAGTGATGACCATGCCGGGCATGCCGAAGGCCCCTGCGGCGGAGCGGATTAAGCTTGACGGGCAGGATCGTATCGTCGGGCTTCTGTAGTGCTCGAAGCGTTCAAAGCGTTCCTAAACGTCCGAAGTATGGAATGATTCGGGCGCAATGGTGTCGATGACCCCTAACATTAACCTGGGCGGAACAGTTGATGGCGGTGTGCTCAAAGGAATTGGACGGCTGCGAGTCAGGTGGTCAATGCGCTGGTGCCGCCTCAGATGGACTGGCCGGAAACAGAGACGGACGACCTAACCAACCGTGCGCGAGATGCTTAAGCTGGTGAACGATAAGAAAGAGGATGTCCCGGTAGTCAGGATTGATGACGAAGGGACGTCCTCCTTTTTATTTATTGCGGGACTGCGGAATAAATGCGCTTTTCACCTTCAATAGCTTGGATGGGCGCAATGTTCTGCGTAAATTCAAGTGTTCCCATATAACGGCCGTCCGCATCGCGTACAGCAAAATAACGGATGAGCACGTACTTGTCTTTCAATCGAATCCAGAAATCTTCCACATCTTTCGCTCCAGATTTGAAATCGACCAATAGCTGATTCACGACATGCACGCTTTGCGGCGGATGGCAGTTCTGTACGGTGCGGCCAATGACGGACTTGGTGCGGGTAAAGATGCGCTCTTTGCCGTGAGAATAGTAGCGGACGACATCATGTTCATCAATGAATGTAATATCGACGGGCAGATGATTCAGCAGCAGTTCCAGTTGGGCCAAGGAAAGCACGCCGGTGTCCAAGCGGATGAACCCTTTGCTTATGGCCGTATCTTCTGCTGCGGCTGGCGCGCGTTCAGGCTTCCATACGCCGGCGGGTTCGGCGAGGCAATACCCGATATCCCCGCTTTCAGCGGCGATGCGCAGCCACTCATCTTCGGTTAACGTTTGCAGTGCCATAGGGAATAATATGTTTTCTTCTTTAAATATCATTTCGCTCACTTCGTGAATGACATCCTGCAATTGTGCTGCGATGGTTCCCCTGTCCATGCTGCCGTCCTGCGGATAGTCGCTAATCGCCTGCTTCACCGTCTTCAGTGCGGCGCGTATCCGATCGTCAACGCCCCACATTACTTGTGTCGGACCGTTAATGCCGTATTTCTCAAGATACGGAAATAGCAGGTTCTCTTTGCGGCTGTAATGTTTATCTACATCCATCAGCAGATTCAGGTCCTCCAGCAGCCTTAATCTGTTCCGCTCACTGCCGTCCTGCGCGAAGCGCTCGGTATGAAGGGACAGCTTGAATTGAACGAGCTGCTCCAATTCAAGATTCTCCAGCTTGAATGTGTGCACCGGATGACCGGGATGTTCTTCTGGCTGCGCAGAACGGTGAATTTCTTGAATCGATCCCTTGAATATGGCCGTGTGAACCGAACAGAGGCGTTGCACCTCCTTGACCGGAATGCCCTCCTCGGTCATGAGAGCATGCTCCATTGCCGAGATTTCTGCCACCGTGACGTCGCCTACTGCTTTTTCGAACCGGGCTTTGACTTCCTCTACGCTTTTGCCATCATGTAGTTCCTTTATGATCTCCTTCAACAACTGCTGGCGATGGTGGTTGGATGCTGCGCTGTCTTGCTCGCGATTATTAATCATTTCACTCATGATGAGACCGCTCCTTTCCGATAACGTGGTAGCCTTCGCGTTCGAACGTCCCGATAATGTGGTTCAGATCCTTTCCCCGGGCCTTTGCGCCTTTCGGAATGGTCATGGCCCGTCCGGCGGTGTTCAAAATAATGGGGTTCGCCATCTGATCAAACCCTAGTGACTGCATGATGCGTATGACGTCAGGGTCTGATGTACATAGGTCGTAAACGGATTTCGTTAAATCCAGTGTTTTGTTCATGGTAGAAGCACCTCTAATGGATTAGGGATTACACAGGTTCAGCACATTACAAGAATGAGAACTATTCTCATACCTGTAATGCTACAGTAGCATGGATAACCTATCCGACTTGTGATTGTACGCACAAAGTCAGTGACAGTGTAATGAAGGGGGAATTGAGGTTAGACGAACGTTGAGGTATGATGAGGACAAAAGCAACTTTTCGGACAGTTGGAAATCATGCAAGCAATGCTTTCGGATGGATGTATACTCATAGAAAAAGGAGTTGAGGATGATGGCGATAGCCGAGATTACCGTAATTCCGGTTGGCACGGGTTCCACGAGCCTGAGCCGCTATGTCGCTGATATGCAGCGTGCGATTGACCAAGTGGAGGGAATAACGTACGAGTTGACTGCAATGGGGACGATTATTGAAGGTCCGCTCGACCGATTGTTTGCGGCCATACAAGCCCTGCATGAGAGTCCGTTTCAAGCGGGGGCGAAGCGCGTATCAACCGTCGTTAAGATCGACGACCGCCGGGACAAAGCGTCTTCGGTTGTACAGAAGCTTGAATCGGTTAGAGAGAAGCTGAATGCTTAATGAAATGAAGCGGCGTCCCGCCTTTGCGCATGAGCGCAAAGCAACCGGGACGCCGCTTTGTTCGTTATATGGTGTATTGCGTTAAGGTTCGTTCTCTATCTTGGCAGCAGGCTCGTTCAGCAGTTCAATCGTGTCTCTCGCTTCCGCGGAGATATCCGTGATGATGCCGTCCACGCCGAGCGTATAGAAATGCTCTACCCGTTCGGGGTCATTCACGGTCCACACATACAGCGGTTTGCCGGCTAGCTTGGCGGAAGCCACTAATCGCGGTCTTACAAAAGCTTCCTCCACAACGAAGAAGTCCGCCTCAAAGCGGCCAAGCTGTGCAAAAGTTGCATAGATAACGTAACCCACCGTCAAATCGGGAGCCGCTGCCTTCACGTGCTGAATTAGATCGTATTCGAGACTTTGCACCACGATGTCTTTCTCCGCCTTATGGCGGCGCACCGTATCGATAAAGATGGGAACATAATTGCGCTCGTGCCCGTGCGTCTTCAATTCGATATTTAACCGAATGCGTCCCTTCGTAAATTCCAAGACCTCATCCAGTGAGGAAACATAACCTTCGAATCCATCTTGGCGTAACTGAATTTTCTTCAATTCATCCAAAGTCAGGTCAAACACATTGACGTTTTTCCCTGAGAGCCGCTTAAGATTTTCGTCATGAATGACGGCAAGCTTGTGGTCCTTCGTCTGCAGAATGTCCAGCTCGATATAATCGGCTCCGGCCTCAATGGCACCCTCAAATGCGCCGAGCGTATTTTCGACCCCAGACAAGACATCCCCGCGGTGAGCCATGATAATAAATTCATCCTTAGCCCCTTCAACGTCGGTAAGCAGCGCCGATACTCCCCAGCCGACGGCGATCAATACGAGCAATCCAAATGTCGCCAGCTTCGGACGGTGGCGCTGAATAAAGTTGCGGCGCGTTTCCCTGTTTTCCCACACGGCAGCATTGAATCCATCCGTCTCGATAGCGACGGCATCCTTGCCCGCGTATTTGACGTACAAGCGGGTAATAAGTGTAATGAATAGCGGGGACATCACCAAAGTGAGCGCATATACACCGATACTTATTATGACGCCAAGTGCCAGAACGGCGGCTGCCGGAATGCCCGTGCCTTCAGGGAGCAGCCACAGTAACGCGATTAAGATGACGAGCAAGACAATGACGGCAAGTACAAATACGAGCGCCCACTCCAACACTGCTTTTACAATCGACCATTTGCTCTTCCAAAATAAACGGCCGCTCTTCCGAACTGCGTACCAAAATCGGTTCGTATTTTCCAATACGAGAATGGGCAGCGCATAAATGCAAAGGCAGTTCAATACGAGAACAATTAGAAAAAACAGAAAGAACATGATGGTACCGAGCCCGGTCTTCAACAGTTCTCCAGTAATAAAGTTCGGGATTGTGACATTTGGCAGCAAGGACGGACCGAAGCCAACATCAAGCAGCGGGACTAAGAGCAGCAAGTAAAGCGATAGCCCGAAGACTCCGATTCGCCATAAGCTAGGCAGGCGTGACAATGCCTTCAGCAGTACGGCGCGAATACGTGCTCTTTTTCCTTGCATGCCGTAATAGGCAATGTAGATGAGCACTGCAAATTCGGTATAAATGAGCATCATCGCCACTGGCGCCATGAGGATCAGACTGAGCAGTCCATAGCGGCTGAAGACGAAGCGGAGCAGATCATGATTGGCCGCAGCGTCGAAGCCGCCAATATCCAATACTTTGTTAAAAATAACCGAAAGTAAAGGAATAAACAGTCCGATAGTCATCAGCTTGTATACCAGTTCGAACAGTAGAAAAGGGCGGTGCGCATGCGTCCATACTTGCAGGATGTCCCGTGTAGTTTGAAAGGATAAAAATCGGGATTTCTTTTTAGGTTTGGTCATAACAGAGTTTCCTTTGAACATGATATCATTTCTTATCATTTCCATTATAAAATAGGATCTGCTTCTGACCAAATGAAATGTTGATCCTTCCAGCAGAGGTAACTCATCTTCGACATGAATCGCAATAGGAAAAGCGCCTCCCATAAGGGCAGGCGCCTCTTCATTTATTTTGAAGCTGTGGCAAAATTACAGCCTCTACACCATTATACCCAGCCACGAGCTCGCATAGCTTCGGTAACGCGCTGAAGTGAGATCATATACGCTGCCGTACGCAAGTCAGTTTCATACTCTTTCGCCATATTACGAACTGCATCGTATGATTTCACCATATTGACCTGCAGCTTCTCGAGGACTTCCTCTTCGCTCCAGTAGTAGTTCATCAAGTTCTGCACCCATTCGAAGTAGGATACGGTCACGCCGCCTGCATTGGCCAAAATATCCGGAATAACGATGCAGCCTTTCTCGTTGAGAATGGCATCTGCTTCCGGCGTAGTCGGACCGTTCGCCGCCTCAGCGATAATGCGCGCTTGTACGCGAGGTGCATTCTCTTTCGTAATGACATTTTCAAGCGCTGCCGGAATAAGAATATCTACACCCAGCTCCAGCAATTGCTCATTGCTGATATGATATTGGACGCCGTAGTCCAGGATTGTCGCTTCATCTTTCAATTGTTCGACGCGGTTCAAGTCGAGGCCGTTCGCATCATAGATTCCGCCGCGGGAGTCGCTCACCGCAACTACGGTTGCTCCGAGGTCGGTCAACAGGCGTGCCGCAATGCGTCCAGCGTTGCCGAAGCCTTGAACCGCTACGGTTGCTTTCTCCATCGGCAGGCTGATATCTTCCAGCGCTGATTGAATGGCGTAGACACAGCCTTGAGCGGTCGCGGCATTCCGTCCTTGCGATCCGCCGATAATAATCGGCTTGCCTGTGATGACACCAGGAGAATAATGACCGCGCAACCGGCTGTAAGTATCCATCATCCAGCCCATGATTTGCGGAGTGGTGTATACGTCTGGAGCCGGGATATCACGCTCAGGTCCTACGATGTCCGCGATAGATTCCATGAAAGCGCGGCTGACGCGTTCGAGCTCACCCTTGCTCATTTGGCGCGGGTCGCAAATGACGCCGCCTTTACCGCCGCCGTATGGCAATCCCACGACACCGCATTTGAACGTCATCCACATCGAGAGTGCTTTAACTTCGTCTAACGTAACGTCAGGATGGAATCGAATGCCGCCTTTTGTCGGGCCAATCGCATCGTTATGCTGCGAACGGTATCCGTCAAAAATGCGTACCGTACCATCGTCCATCCGAACAGGAAAGCTCACTGACAAAACGCGCTTGGGCTTTTTTAACAATTCTGTTACATGTTTAGGCAATTGTAATTTTGCGGCCGCAGCGTCAATTTGCTTCTGTACGATTTCGTACGGGTTTAGCACTTCTGATTGTTCACGTTGTAAAATTTCCAAGGCTCATCACCCATCCTCTCAAGCTATATAGGAACACTTTTCAAACATTATACTGTCAACGTGCGTATTTTGAAATACATAACCTATCAAAATTCATAAAAAAGTTAAAAGATTATTTTACACGGGGTGATAAATTTTCTTACATCGAATTATTCTTTTATGGGTATAAAACCTTTTTATAGAAAAAATATGTCAATATGAAGCGCTTTCTTCGTCCTTGTCAAGAGGACAAGGAACGAATGTGAACCGTATGAAGGAAATAGTTGACGTGATACTACCCTTACAGCAGAGCGGATTGGAGTCGTTTAAGATTGTCCCCGTCGAGAGGACGATTGTTTTTGTCCGGAAAAGGGCTTGTGGATAAAAAAACCATATATATTGTTATTCTGGCATCTCAATTGTGTTCTAATTCGGAATCCTATTTAAAATAGGAAATCGTTCGCTTTTTCATATCTATTTATGTGTCGGTGTGGTTGTGGCGTAAGGAAAAGGGGGGACGAATTTACAAGAGAACATAATTTTCCCCATTGCGTTGGTTGTATTTTCCTTATAGGCTTGGCTTACAGTTCACTCATGAGAGGGCTGTGCGTAGGCCTGCGCATTTCTTTGCGGCGGCCTCGGATGAAACCTATGGATTTCACGATATTTACGTACTTCTCTTCCAGCAAAGAAATCGACGTTCAATTCCATCTTTAATGGCGGACCAGAGACCTCGCTCAATCATGAGCAGTCGGCAGTCCGGCTTGAGACGTTGCGCGAGACGCTCATTAACGGTTGGCTGCAAGCCGTTCGTGGCTCACACAGATTATTGATAACCATGCTGCCGCCAAGTTCGTCATCTGCTCCTTGCGTCCACTCTCCCGCATGCTCAGGGATCGCAGTAATCGCGACATCAGAAGGTTATCTGCCGAAACTCAGATAGGCAAACGCGTACAAGGATTGATAGTGGCAGAGATTCTGGTAGCCGGGCGTGTGCGAGGACTCAGTGGCCGCTGCGGTGAAGTGCCACATTTATCAAATTACAGTCCATTGACAGTCCTGCTCGCAAAAAATGTAATCACGAGGTCATACAGAACGTGCACATATTCGTAGTAACTGCAATAGTTTTTTTAACTTTTTTAAAGGTGTTTCTGATTAAATGGGAGAGTGAAGCAAGAGGGGGAACGATGTAGTATTATCCATCGACTATCCATTGAGCATCCATCGACTTAATCGATTTCACATCATGTGCTGTGGACTTACGTAAGTCACCAATTATAAATATACGGGTGACTCGCGCTGTCTCGGAGCTGTACAGGCATTTCTTGTACAATCATTTCAAAACATCGCATATATTAGGGGGAGCTGGCATGAACGGGAAATGGACAGATTCAGATGTAGATTTAATGGATGACACGCGAAATGTGCAAAGAGTACGGACTCGCATAATCGTCTGGCGTGGTGGCGTGAAGCCCGCATGCGATGGATTGGGAGCACTCTCATGAACGGTAAAAGAGGCGCGGCGCTTCCAAGCGGCGATGAACGGTAAGCTCATTGTCGCAGAAGCGCCGTGCCTGCATCGTTAGGAGACGTTCACCGATGAATGTCTCGGTCCGACATATTTGGCCTCCGGTCGGTAAATGACGTTGTCGCTGGCTTGCTCCAAAATATGAGCGGTCCATCCCACTGTGCGGCTGGCGGTAAATGTCGGCGTAAATAGATCGCTTGGCATTCCGATGGCCCGCATGATGGCGGCTGCGTAGAACTCGACGTTCGTGTAGAGCCCCCGCCCCGGCTTGTATTCAGCCAGCAGCCGGACGGCGGTATCCTCCACCAGAAGGGCCAGATTCAGCCACGGATCGTGAGACTCCATCAGCGCAATGCGCTGCTTCAGCGCCTCGGCGCGCGGATCTCTCGTCCGGTAGATGCGATGCCCGAATCCCATTAAGCGGCGGCGCTGTTCCAGCTGCTCCCGCAGATACGGCTCCACCCGTTCGGGGGTGCCTATCGCTTCCAGCATGTCGGTAACCGCGGACGGCGCTCCGCCGTGCAGCGGGCCTTTCATGGCGCCGATAGCACCGGTCAAGGCTGAGACGATATCCGACTCGGTGGATGCAATGACGCGCGCCGTGAAGGTCGAGGCGTTCAATCCGTGCTCCATCGTCAAAATCATATACGCCTCGAGCGCGTTAACGTGAACGTCCGACGGAAGCTCGCCTGTCAGCAAATATAAGTAATGGGCCGTATGATTTAACGAATCATTGGTTGGTATGCTCGTCATGAGCGGCTGTCCGTTCTGAGCTCGATACAGATTCGCGATAAGAGCAGGCATCATTGCCGTTAATGCAATGGCATGATCCGCCTGCGGTGTTCCCTCGAACGGCTTCATGCCCAGAGCGGAGACGGCTGTCCGCAGTTGACTCATCAAATCCATATCGGAAGGAATCTGCTTGAGACAATGGATGACGGGTTCAGGAAGCTGTCGATAGCGCACCCATTTTGCCTTAAAAGCCGTCAGCTCAGCCGGTGTAGGCAGAGAGCCGTACCACAACAAATAAGCAACTTCTTCGAATGAATAACGAACGGCCAGTTGCTTCGCCTCGTATCCCCGGTACAACAGAATACCTTGATCTCCATCGATAAAGCTTAACTCGGTCTCGGCAGCAATTACACCCTTTAACCCTTTGTCAACCATCATCTTCCTCCTCCACAAATTATGATTTATTATATACAATGAAATTGATTAAAGATATTGAAACGTTTCTATTGATTTGATAACAAATCATAATCAGGAGGGCTCGCAATGGATTTAAAATGGATTCATACGTTCGTGCATGCGGCGGCCCATGAAAATTTCCGGCGGACTGCGGAAGATCTGTACATTTCCCAACCGACGGTCACGATACAGATGAAGCAGCTGGAGCAATACTTGGGCTGCCAGCTCTTTACAAGGGTAGGGAGGCGGGTGCAGCTTACGGAAGCAGGGCGCCGCTTTTTGCCGCATGCGAAGCATCTGCTCGACGTGCACAAGGAGGGGCTACAGGATTTGCTCCGCTTCAAGCAGGGGTTCTCACGCAGCTTGAATTTGGCGGTCTCGCCGCTGGTTGCTGCATATCTCATCCCGCATGTGCTGAGCCAGTACGTCGACACGAACCCGGATGTGGAGATTCAGGTGCAGGTGCTTGAATCTAAGCATATTGCGGACGCCGTTCTGCAAAATCAAGTCGATCTCGGCTTGTCACGTATGTGGGCTAACGATGATAGCTTATCGTGCGAAGTGCTGGGCGAGGATCGGGTTATACTCGTGGCGCCGCATGATGGTTATGATAACGAGGTCGCCGCCCCGCTGGACCTGGAGGAACTGCTCGCGAGACATATGTTGCTTACCTATAATCATCCGGAGTATTGGGAACCGATTATGCAGGAGTTGCAGATGAGGTACCCGTACCTAAGAACGATGCTTGTCACGCAAGTGCATGTGACGAAGCGTTTTATTGAAGAAGGCCTCGGCATCTCGTTCTTGCCCGAAATTACGGTGCGGAGAGAGCGGATGGAGGGGCGTCTCTTGCAGGTGGACTGTCCAGAGCTGAAGCTGCCGACGGCACGGACGTATGCGATAATGAAGCGCGATGTGACGGAGGGAAGACGGTTTTTAGATTTTTTCCGATCCTTTATGTAGTTTTTCGTTTAATTAGTAGGGGACAGAACGGAGAAAATGACAAGATAGTCGCTCCTATTGCGGGATCTTGGTCATGCGAGTTGAACCTCGGGGGAAATCAAGGTATTCTATTGCCAGATGATTGCCGCGAGGGAAACGGCAAGGAGGAACGGAACGTGACGGACATCTTAATTGTCGATGACGACAAGGAAATTGCTGAATTGATTGAAATTTATTTGAAAAATGAAGGATACCAGTCCATAAAAGCGTACGATGGTCTTGAGGCATTGAATGTGATCGAACACCAGCGGGTGGATTTAGTCATACTGGACGTGATGATGCCCAAGCTGGACGGGCTTGCTGTATGCATGAAGATTCGTGAGAAGCAGGCTACTCCGGTGCTGATGTTGAGTGCGAAGGCAGAAGATATGGACAAAATTATGGGGCTCATGACCGGCGCCGACGATTACATGGTAAAGCCATTTAATCCGTTGGAGCTGGTCGCGCGCGTGAAGTCTTTGCTGCGGCGTGCGTACCAATTGAATGCTCAGCTGCAGGTGAATACGGCACCTCAAGGCATCATCCGTATTCATGGGCTAGAAATTAGTAAGGAGACGCATTTGGTGAAGGTAGACGGACAGGTCGTTCATCTGACGAGCATGGAGTTTGATATTTTGTATTTGATGGCCGGGCACCCCGGACGGGTGTTCAGCGCAGAGGAATTGTATGAGCGCGTCTGGAAGGAAGGCTTTAACGGATCGCACAATACGGTGGCGGTTCACATTAGCAAGCTGCGGGACAAGCTGGAGTCGAGCGGCGGCAAGTTCATTCAGACCGTATGGGGAGTAGGATACAAGATTGAACAAGCCATGGTATAAAAGCATCCGGTGGAAGCTGTTGTTTACGTTTGCCCTCAGCATCGTACTGACACTGGGGAGTCTGGCATTGCTCGTTGGTATGGCATCTCTGGTATATACTGAAATGCGCATTCCGCTTATTAACAGCTTGATCAGGTTCACCGCCAGTAATTTAGGAGTGGTGCCGTCACTTGTTATCGCAGGACTGGCGCTGTTTATCCTCATTTATTTCTTGCTGAACCGCCGGCTCATTAAAAATGTCGAGAAGATAACGGAGACCGTGCAGCATATTGCGGACGGCAATCTGGATGCGCAGTGCGATATTGTATCAAATGACGAGTTAGGCCGCCTAGCTGACAATATCAATATGATGACACGACGGCTTAAACAGTCTATGGAGGAAGAACGCCAAGCGGAGCGCACCAAAAATGAGCTCGTAACCAGCGTATCGCACGACTTGCGCACGCCGCTCACCTCGATAATCGGGTATCTCGGGTTGGTGGAACAGGATCGATATCGGGATGAAGTGGAGCTGAGGCATTATACGAACATTGCGTATGAAAAAGCGCAGCGGCTGAACGTCATGATTAACGATCTATTCGAGTATACCCGAATGAACGGGGGGATGGCGTTGCGGATGAAGCCGCTGAATGTGGCGGAAATGGCGGGACAGCTGTGCGTGCATTACCGATATCCGATGGAGCAGGCGGGACTTTCCATCCGCATGAACAGTCAGGCGGATCAATATTGGGTGGAAGCGGATCCGGACAAGCTGGTGCGAGTATTCGACAACCTATTGACGAACGCCATGAGCTATGCTCAACCAGGCACCCTAGTGGAAATAGGCCTGCGGCGGAGCGGGAACCGGGTTGCCATCACCGTGAACAGCTGTGGGGAACCGATTCCAGAGCAGGATCTGCCCTATATCTTCGATCGGTTCTACCGGGTAGAGAAGTCGCGTTCGGAGGAAACGGGCGGCTCCGGTCTGGGACTCGCGATCTCAAAAACGATTGTGGAGCTGCATGGCGGCACGATTACGGCTGCCAGCGATATGGAGAGCACCCGGTTCACTATCGAACTTCCCTGCATCGCTTCGCCGTCCGGCACTGGCTGAACAGACGAGAACCGAAGGCGTGGAAGTCACGTCCTTCGGTTCATCCTTCATCTATATGTTGTGGCAATGGTTTCCGGATTGCTCCATCATGTCCGATCTTTCCGTGCGCATCGGCATATTCGCACGCTCCATGCGGTCCGTGTGCATCGACATCCCTGGGCGCTCCATTCGATTCATGTGTTCATTCATATTCGCGCGCTCCATCATATGTGTATCGTTATCGTTCCCCCCGCGGTCACGGGATAATCCGGAATCGCTTCCCGCGAGTTGAGCGACGCCTTGGTAGACGGTAGTACCTAATAAGAGGCTTCCTCCTAAGATGAGAACAGAAGCAATGATGTTACGTTTCATGGGTGTACCTCCTTCATCATGTTTCAACTTTCATAGCTATACTTCCATTATAAATCTCTTCATGCGAAACACCCCCTGCTAAAGTCCAGTTCGGCTGGACATTAAGATGGAATTGCACTTTTTTTCACAAAATCGTAAATGAATTGTTATTTCCTTCTACATTCGCTGCTCATCGTTACAACTTCATCTTTTCTTCATTTTTTTTTAAGCTTTCTTCATCTTTGCTTAGAACATTATTAAAGCCTCTCCTTTATCATTACGATTATCGAAACGAAATTCGAGATTATAATGATATTCGAGGGTGATAGCATTGAAGTTCAAGATAAAGAATTGGTTGTTTATAGGCGGAATCTTGGCCTTGGGCATTTGGATGGTTATTCATCCTTCTTCTAACCGTATCAAGCATCTCGTGAATAAGGTCGTGGAACATATAGAGGTATCTTCCAGCAATCGGGCATTTGCCATGGAGGAGCTGTCAGCTAAGTCTGCAGTTGTAATGGATCAAGATACGGGGGAAATTTTGTTTTATAAGAACGATCAAGAGCGGAAGGCTCCGGCCAGCACGACGAAAATGATGACAGCGCTGTTGGCGCTCGAAATGGCGGATATGAATACGGTGGTGACCGTCGGGAAGGAAGTGCTATGGACCGAGCCTGGGGAAAGCGTGGCTGGATTAAGCTTCGGGCAACGGCTCACGTGGAAGCAGCTCGTTGAAGCGATGATGCTGCCCTCAGGCAATGATGCGGCGCGCACGATCGCCGTTCAGTTGGGGAGGCAGTCACGGCAAGATGCCTCATTAAGCGAAGAGGAGGCTATGACCGTCTTTGTGGACCTGATGAATAAGCGGGCGGAAGAACTGGGGCTGCGCAACACCCACTTTGCGAATCCGCACGGACTGCATAATGCGAATCATTATAGCTCCGCTTATGATTTGGCAGTAATAGCGAAGGAAGCAATGAAGAACGAGCTGTTCCGCAGCATTGTCGGCCAAGTCGCGGCAGAAGTGAAGCTCGTTTCTTCTGCTCCGAGTGCAGTGATGAAGACGTTGACGAACCGGAATCGGCTTCTGCAGCAAGACAGCGGCTACTACTACGAGGGCGCGACAGGAATAAAGACCGGATTCACGGATGAAGCGGGATACTGCCTCGTCTCTTCCGCCGAGCGGGAGGGACACCGGATTATCGCGGTCGTGCTTCATTCGAACGCAGACAGCGTATGGTCGGATTCGCAAGAACTGCTCGATTACGGTTTTGAGCGGTTCAAAGCATAATTTTCAACTATAAGAAAACGTGGGAGATTGATAAAGATGTCGATGGTAGAAATAAAAGATATAAGCAAAACATATGCAGGGAAAATAAGTTACGAAGCGCTATCCCATATTAATGTCTCGATAGCGGAAGGGGAATTTGTCGGTATTATGGGACCGTCTGGAAGCGGGAAGACGACTCTGATGAATATGATCGCGACAATCGATGCTCCGACGTCGGGCGAAGTGTTGATTCATGGAAGTAATCCATTCCATTTGTCATCGGAAAAGCTGGCCATATTCCGCCGTCGTGAACTGGGATTTGTCTTTCAGGCCTTTAATTTGCTAGGTACATTGACGGTGAAGGAAAATATTGTGCTTCCCTTAACGTTGGATGGAGTCAGCGTAGAAGAATTGAATCGCAAAGTAGAAGCTATAGCGGAAAAATTAGGGATTACCACGATATTGCATAAGCGGACCTATGAAATATCCGGAGGACAGGCCCAGCGCGCAGCGATTGCACGCGCCATCATTCACCGTCCTAAGCTGCTGCTGGCCGATGAGCCGACCGGCAACTTGGACTCCAAAGCATCCCGCGACGTGATGGAGACGATGTCCAAGCTCAATAAGGAGGACGGAACGACGATGATGCTTGTTACTCATGATGCGATGGCGGCGAGCTATTGCGATCGCGTCGTGTTTATCAAAGACGGCCGGCTTCATCATGAAATTTCACGCAGTGACAATCAGCATATTTTCATGCGCAATATTATGGATGTTCTATCTGTGCTAGGAGGAAATCGAGATGACCTTTTCACAGTTGGCCTATCATAATATCGTTCGCAATAAACGAATGTATGCGGCGCATTTTTGGAGCAGCGCGTTTTCTGTTTTGATGTTTTTCACCTATGCCTTGCTCTTGTTTCACCCGGATTTGGATAGCGAGCTTGCGTCATCGAGCGTGACGATGAGCCTGCTAGGGACGATGGGACTGCGCGTATCGCAAGTTTTACTTGTTATTTTCTCATTTTTCTTTATCTTGTATTCTGTCGGTTCGTTTCTCAAGACCCGAAACAAAGAATTCGGCATTCTGATGATGCACGGGATGTCTCATCGGCAATTCCGCAACCTGGTGTTCATCGAGAATATGCTGATAGGCTGTGCTGCCAGTGTGACTGGGATTGCGATCGGGCTTCTATTTTCCAAGTTCATTCTAGCTATGATTTCAAAATTATTGGCGATAGATAATGGTCTTTCGTTCTATGTTCCCGTTCAAGCGGTCGTTACTACGTTAGCAGCCTTTCTGGTTCTCTTTGTTCTCATCTCCCTAGTTACATCCAGAATGGTGAGAGTCAATCGGTTGATTGACTTGCTAAAAGGATCAGAGAAGCCCAAGCCGGATCCGCAAGCATCGGTTTGGTTGTCGCTCTTAGCCATCCTGCTCATTGGAGCAGGGTACATGACTGTGTTTTCCTTTGCCACGGGATTGAGTTATTCACTGATTGTGCTCATGACAGGTGTCGTACTCGTTGTCGTAGGAACGTATTTCTTGTTCACCCAATTGAGCGTATATGTGATGCGCGCGTTGAAGCGAAAAGAACGGATGTACTTTAAGAAGACGAATCTGCTTACGATCTCGGAGCTTGCGTACCGGTTGAAGGACAATGCGAAGCTGTTTTTTATTGTCGCGGTTATTTCCGCGGTCGCTTTTACAGCTATCGGCACGTGTACTGCGATCGGACATCAAGGCTTGGCGGAAATGACGAATCCGTATGCTTTCACCTATTACTCTTACAAGGGAAATGAGTGGGAAGCTGAGCATGCTGCGGAGATTAAGAAGCGGCTTGATGAGGCGAATGTTTCATACCGGGAAGCATCCGCTGCTTTGAAATATGCCGGGAACGATTTGACATTCATGAAGTTGTCCGACTATAACAATATGGCTGCAGCGCTCGGCTATGAGACAGAGACGTTAACACAGGACAACGAGGCTTTCGTCGTTCCTACTTCCGTGTATCAGGAAAGAATATATAGCAATCAGGGTGCGGTTGATGAGGTTCAATTAGCCGAAGGAAAGACGAAAATGGCATTCCGACTCATCAAGGCGGCCGCACACCAGGTGCTTCCGCAAGATTATGGAATTATTCAGCTCGTTGTCGTGTTGGACTCCATGTATGACAAGCTGCCGGATAACGACCGGGAAGGGGGAGCTTCTTATACGGTACATGGCTTTGTCGTGGACCATTGGGAGAAGGCGGGAGCCGTGACGGATAAATTAATGACATTTTTCTACCCTGAGAATAAGAATAATTACGAAGAAGGGGCATTCTCCTTTGTTGCGTTGTATCCTCAATGGGTTATGGCCAAGCAGGCCAATGGCTTGTTATTGCTCATCAGCGTATTGATCGGAGTCGTGTTTTTCACTTTTGCCGCAAGCTTCTTGTACTTCCGTCTCTATACAGATAGGGAACGGGATCAACAGCAGGTGGAATTGCTGTCTAAAATCGGTTTGACCCGGAAAGAACTGCATCAAGTGGTGACGCGCCAGCTTCTCATTATGTTCTTCTTGCCGATCGTAGTTGCTGTCATTCATAGCGGAGTTGCCTTTGCAGCACTGCAGCAATTGGTCCATTTTTCGGTCGGAAAAAGCACGTTAACCGTGCTCGCCAGCTTTTTCGCCGTGCAAATCGTATACTTTCTTATCATTCGGTGGCGATATCTCCGGCAATTGCAAAAAGCGATGGTATAAGCAGTATGAGCAATGCTAGCAGAATATGCAGTTGATGTGAAGCAAAAATCCCCCTAAGCAGACCGTAACCAACGGTCTAGTCTTAAGGGGATTTTCGTATTGCCATAGGTTATAGGGGTTACAAAGAAAGCGAGTGTACCGTAAGGTCCTTGACTTGCATTCTTTGTGGTTGCATTAGGGCTTACTCCACGCGGGAGTTGTTCTTCACGAAGTCGATGATTTCATCGACATAACCGAATGCCATCGCCGTTACTGTATCGGCAGCGCCGTAGTAAATCGCGATGCGGCCTGTTGCAGCGTCGACAAGTGATGCGCAAGGGAACGCTACGTTAGGCACGTCGCCTACGCACTCATACAGTGTGGACGGTTGCAGCAAGTACGGTTCGCTGCGGTATTTCACTTTCCATGGTTGATCCAGGTCGAGAATCGCAGCACCGAATGCGTATACGAAGCCGTTGCAGGAATTCAATACGCCATGGTAAATCATCAACCAGCCTTCGCTTGTCTCGATCGGAATCGGACCTGCGCCGACTTTCTTGCTCTGCCAGCCGCCAAGCGGTGCCATTACGTGACGATGACGTCCCCAGAATTCCAGATCCGGGCTCTCGCTGTAGAAGATATCGCCGAATGGAGTATGGCCCGTATCGGACGGACGGCTCACCATTGCGTAGTTGCCGTTAATCTTGCGCGGGAACATAACGCCGTTCCGGTTATAAGGCAAGAATGCATTCTCTAATTGGTGGAATGTTTTGAAGTCATGCGTGTACGCTACACCGATCGTCGGTCCGTGGTAAATGTTGCACCAAGTAACGATAAAACGGTCTTCAATCCAGCATACGCGCGGGTCGTAGCCCTCGATGAAGTTGCCGATCTCAGGATCGTCGCATTCAAACGTGAGAGGCTCTGGGTTGATGTCCCAGTTCAAGCCGTCTTTACTGAAGCCAGCATGCAAACGCATGTAGCGATTGCGGTCGTCACAGCGGAATACGCCGGCGAATCCGCCTTCAAATGGAACGACAGCACTGTTGAAGATACTGTTCGAGTTCGGCAGCAAGTCCCGTGGAATAACAGGATTTTGGCTGTAGCGCCACAAGACGTCGCGATGGCCTTCTGGACGTTCTTCCCATGGCATGTTCGGAATGTCTGGACCGATGATTTTAATTTGGCTCATGATGCAAACCTCGCTTTGCGTTAATTTTCATGTTGAACCTGTGCAGCATAAGTACAATGACATCGTTGAGACCTTGAGACTAAGGTTGAGAGCCTTGTTAGTTATTGTTGTCATGTTACATCGTCAATAGACCTGTGCCGCAACGTGTTGCTTGTAGAGGTTGTTCAAAAAGTTCCCTTTTGATCACGATGATCTTCTGGTATTTGAACACTCACTTGTGTACATAATCAACCGGTGATCCCCTCTTGTAGGAGCGTTACCGTATACCTAAAGAGTAAAACAGAGCATGCATAATGTCAAGTTGGTTTTGGGCATTTTACATCCAATATTGTGTGCAAAATGCCTGAAATATGTGACATTTATTGTGCAAATGTCAACTTAAACAGGCTGCTTAACCGAATCGCGCCAGATAATGTCGACAGCGAGGCGAACGAGTTCCTTCGGACGGCCGATATTGCTCATGCGCCATACGATTTGCTCGCCTGCGCGCATGCCAAGCTCTTCCTTCGGCACATGCACCGTCGTTAAGGAAGGCTGCACGAGCATCGCTTCGGTAATATTGTCGAAGCCGGTTAAGGCAACATTATCCGGGATGCGCAAGCCTGCATTTCGGATTACTTGCATCATTTCAAGCGCGATGGCGTCATTGACGCAGACGAAGGCCGTCGGCTTGTGCTTCATGGCTGCGAACGCTTCTTGAAGCTCGGCCTCATTATAATAGTGCCGTGGCATCGTGTTAATGATGCAGCACGATTCGTTCACACGCAGGTCGGCTTCACGCAGCGCTTGCTGGAAGCCAGTCCAGCGTTCTTGATAGCTTAGGCACGAACCGATATCGCCCACGAACCCGATCTGGCGATGTCCCTGAGCAATCAATTCTCGCGTTAGCGTATATACGCTATGAGTGTTATCCACCAACATAATATCGCTGCGCAGCAGCCCTAAGTTAAATTCGGCATGCGTATCGATAAATATAGATGGAATGCCGGCCGATTCAATCACTTCGTAATATTCGCGCAAGAAGGGCCCGATCATAATGACGCCTGCCGGCTTCTGCTGCGAGAAAAATGCAGGCAGCCGCAGTTCCCTTTCCTCTTCCATATCGACGATGGTCATAGCCAGCGTATAGCCGGCATCCTTCAACGTCCCGTTCAAGCCCCTCAGGAAGGTCGACCAGTAATGGTTGCCCATATAATCAGAATGAGTCAGTAAGGAAACAAGCCGATTTTTGGCCGGCGCAGATTCCGCCGAAGGCAGGTCTTGATGAAATTTTGTATAGCCGAGCTCGAGCGCTTTTTGAATGACGCGGCGTTTCGTATCCTCGGGCATACCCGGATCGTTGTTGAGCGCCTTGGAGACGGTGTTGCGGGACAAGCTCAGCGCATCGGCGATATGCTGTTGGGTAATCTTTGATTGTGCCATTTGTTCATCGCTCCGATTAGTGGTTGATTAGCAAACATTGTAATACGTACCGTGTAGCGTTAGTACAAGTATAATTGAGGTTTACATTTTTGACAAATGTAAAGTTACAAAGTGGATCGTGTTATAGAACATCTGCAGCTGTAAAAAGGTATATAAATTATATATGAACAATTACACATATAGGTCATTAGTATGAATTTTAGCAACTTTGGTTGGCATGAAGAACAAGCTTATTTACAATGTGAAAGGATGCTTTTTTCCTGAAAAAACACTATATTTTCAATATTTGTTCATTAACAAATCCATATCCGTGACCGATAACTACATCATCATTTACATAAAGGAGTCACTGGAAAAATGCACAAAGTGGTAATTCATGAAGCGGATCGCAACGTCTTTCAATCCATTTGGACAACAGTCTGGAAGGAAGAGGGATATGAAATAGAGCCTTCGGCCCATACGTTGGCACAAGTTCTGGTCTTTAATGAAGCAAATGTTCCTGTCGGCACATTTGAGTTAAAGCCGTACCACTTTGACGGAAGTCCTTTGAACGAAATCGCCCCTTTTCGGGAGCAAGCCGAGATTACTGCCGATCCTTGCTCTGTGGCTGAAGTCGATAAGGTTGCTTTGCTGCGCGAATATCGAGGTCCAAATGTTTCACGTCTCTTATCATCCATTGTCCACTATTCTCGACAGTATAACATTGTTCATTGCGCTTGCTTGATGGAACCGGTATTTGCCCGGGCTCTTCGCATCTCATTTCACGTCCCAATGAGGCAAGTAGGCAAGAAGACGTATTATAAAGGAGATGATGTCGTTCCGACACTCATTCATGTCGGCGACATTTGGCACGACCCTGAATCCTATCCATGGTATATTTCGATGAGCTGTCAATCTGGTTGATGTGAACTTTAATGGCATTACTATTTCATATTATTAATATATTAAACTCGAACGATAGAAAGTTGGTAGATGGCGTGAATGAACATTCAATACTTGACCAGCGCAACCGATTGTTTGTCAAAATTATATGGGTCATGCTCTGCATCGGCATTGTTGCGGATGTCGCAGCGGGGATTACAGGAGCCATGCTATATATGCTGATAGGTATCGGGGCTGCCGCTTGCGGCTTGGCTACCTTTTTGACCTATAAGCGCATCGGGACACAGTACATCATGTACCTGATTCCGGTATTTTTATGCTCCCTCGTATTGATGTTGATGAAGTCGGATCCGAATCCGATATTTAGCACGTATTTATTGTTCTATGTCGTTATTGGATTGATGACGTTATATCAGAATTACCGTCCTATCGTATTTACCGGAGTTATTAGCATGGCGATGACGGTCTACGCCGTGTCTGATCCGGTTCTGAGTAAACAGTTGTTTGAGGGCGAGCCGTTGCTATATTTATTAATGTATCTCCTCTTTGTGACGATTGCGCTCAGCGCATCAGCCGTCTTTAGCGAAAGGCTGCAGCGTCAAGTGCTCGTTCGCGGTACAGAGGCGCTGAAGGCGAAGGAGCGGGCCGAAGGGCTGCTTGAGCAGATTCAATCTTCGATTACGATGTTGGATGAATTCAGCCAAGAGCAGAAGGGGCGCGCGGAATCGACTGGAGCCATCTCTCGCGAGGTGACAGGCACATTCGCCCAGATCTCGTCGACTATCGAGCGGCAGACGGATAATCTGCACGGCATCGGCAGTTCGGTGCAATTCGTGGATCGCGCCGTGGGCCATGTTGCGGACGGAACGAATCAACTGGAGCAGGTGGCCTCGGCTACACGCCAGTTGGTAGAGCATGGCAGCGGGCAAATTGACATGTTAGTCAGTGAAATCGACCGTGTGGAACGAGTGGTGCGGAAGACGGTGGAGCTGATGAACGATTTGAACGCTCAGACGGAACAGGTACGCGATATCGTAAGTACGATTAGCGATATATCCGCGCAGACGAATCTGCTATCCTTGAATGCGGCGATTGAAGCGGCCCGTGCGGGCGAACACGGGAAGGGCTTCGCCGTCGTGTCTGGAGAAGTCCGCAAGCTGGCAGACCATACGCGTGGCGCGACGGAGGATATTACGCGCATTCTCGGAGCGATTGGTGCGCAGATCAATGAAGCAGCCGGACAGGTGCAGCGTGGTCAATCCGCTGTGACGTCAAGCGTTGAGGCGACAGGCGAGGTCGAGCGCATCATGCACAGCATGACGGAGAACACGGATATGGTGAACCGCCAATCCGAAGTGATGCGCGAAGCAGTGCAGGAGCTGCAGCGGCAATACGCGAGCATGGCGCAAGGCGTAGTCACCGTTACGGACAGCACGGAGCAGCATATGGCTTCCGTCGAAGAGGCGTTGGCCAATATGGAGCACCAGCACAGTGATATTAAGGCGTTGGTCGACGGATACGCGAGACTGGACAAGCATGTCAGCGACTTGAAGCGATTGTCGGCAGAAGAGTAGAATAAGCTAGGGCAAGGGTCTGTCAGGACATACATACTGATAGGCCCTTTTTCTATATTTGACGGCATGGTGCAGCACCCTTGCCGGCGAAGGGAGAGATGTGTGCATGCAAGGGCATAAATCTGAAATAACGGCAGCGGGGCTTGTTTTGAGGGCGTTTTCGAGAGGGATGCGGTGGTTTGATTTGTCCAAATGTAAGCCTGTCATAGCTATAGGAATGGGATGCTCGCTATTATTGTCGCTAGTCAGCTGTCATTCGGCGAGCTTGGAACAAAAAAATATGGAGCGGGACGTGTCCAATCCACCGGTCACGGTCGTGTTGAACAGTCTCGGCATAACCTTCCCCGAGCCGTTGACGGAGAATGACAACCCATATTTGTCGTACATAGAAGCGAAGACCGGACTTAATGTGGAAGTCATCATTCCTCCGTCGCACCGATACGAGGATCGTGTCGGCGTAATGATGATGTCGAGCCATACGCCTGATCTCATTAGCATTTCCGAACCCAATTGGGTGTCGCATTATGCGCGCAAGCAGATGCTGGCGCCCCTCGATCATTTGATTGCGCGCTATGCCCCACAGCTGAAGGAGCGGATCCCGCCTGAGGTATGGGAGCAAGTGTCTTTTAACGGGCAGGTGTATGCCATTCCGAGTCTGAATGAAGCGGAAGGCTTGGAGATGATGTACGTCCGCAAAGACTGGTTGGACCGCTTCGGACTTAAGCCGCCGGAGACGCTCGAGGATATGGTGGAAATGATGCGGGCCTTTGTCGCGCTCGATCCGGATGGCAACGGAGTGCGGGATACGTACGGCACTAGCTTTATCGAAGAATTCGGACGCTCCTCTCCGTGGTTCGGCGCATTTGGAGTTCAGCTGAACCAATGGGTGGAGCGGGAGGGCAAGCTGGTGTATTCGAATATGCTGCCGGAAATGAAGGACGCCCTCGCCTTTTTACGCGGGCTCGTGGAGGAAGGACTTGTCGATCCGCTCTTTCCAATCCAGACGCAGCGGGGCTTGGAACGGCAAGTGATGGAAGGGCGCCTCGGACTGTTCGCGGGCACATGGTATGATACCCGCGGTGTGCTGGAGAGAAGCGCGGCGCGTCATCCAAGTGCGGAATGGATATCAATTCCGTATCCGCAGGGTCCTGGAGGAACTGGCATTTATGCGTTGCCGACGGTGCGTTCTTATCAAGCTATTCCGACATCAAGCCCGCATGCAGTCGAAGTGCTGCAGCTCTTGAGCTTTATTTCTGGAGAGGGGCGCGACACGTTAAAGTACGGATTTGAAGGTGAAGTGTGGGAGTGGAAGGATGGAGATCGGGTGACGAACATGGAGGTGCACAATCGGGATCATTACCGCGGACTATATGCGAATCTGTCCGACATTCCCGATGAAGGCTATACGCAGAGTCGGCTCGATGCGCTCGGTATGCGCTATCACTTGTACGACAACCTTCGGTATATGGCCACCTATGTGCGGCCGAGCGCCTTTCAATCGCTTCCGACTCCGGCGATGACTCGGTATGCGCCGCTCCTGTTGAAGAAAAACGATATGTTAATTGATATTGTGCTCGGGAACCGGCCACTGGATGATTTCGAACGGTATGCAGCCGAGTGGTTGGCCGAAGGCGGGGAAGAGATGACCCGCGAAGCGAATGCGTGGTTCCAATACAGCAGGAACCGGGTGGGTTCGGCAGCATTCCACAGCGAACCAGAGGGGAGTAGTGGCCATGCTTCAGGCTCTTTTTAACCGGTTCCGCCAGCGCATTCAGTGGCGCCTGACCGTCTATTTCGTGCTCATTCTCATTCCGCTGCTGCTGACGGGTTGGTTCTCGAATGAGCGCTCGCAGCAGCTGTTGTTGTCTGAGACGACGGCGCGAACGGAAAGCGCGATGCATGCCCTGATGGACAACATCGAACTCGTGCTGCAGAACGTAGAGGAACTGTCCGCCATGCTGTCGACGGACCCAGAAATGAACGCTACGCTGGCTCAATCCAGACGCACTGTGGAAGCAAAAGATGTGATGGCGTTCGTTCGCATGCGCCGCCAACTGTCCGATTTCCTGTCCATACATCCGATGTTCTCGCAGATTGCCGTGTATCATGATCATTCGAACTCGGTCATATCGACGGCGCATGGCGTGCTGCCTGTCGCTCGCGCGGATGAACGCATATGGCTGCGGCAGACGCTGAATGGGATGGGCACCGGGATTGTGTACATGCTGCCCGATGAGCGTATTGGCGGAGGCAAGCCGTTCGGCCAAGTATTCGGCGCGGATAGTCTGGCAGTGGTGCGTTCCATGGACATCTATAATCCGAACCGGGAACGGCATGCGCTCATTATTAGTCTCAATACTCCGCGCATACAGCAATATATCCGCTCTCTTCTGCCTTCTGCGCAGGCGGAGATTCATCTATATACGGCCGATGGAAAATGGGTGACGGGAACAGCCCAGCGGCCGGAATCGTACGACAGCTATGCCTCTTACGCCGAGAAGCACAACCAAGTGCTCATTCGCACCGAATCGCCTTATTACGGCTGGTCCTTGACGTTGGCTCAACCGAAGGATGAAATATTTGCCCAATCCTATCAATTGGAGCATTATGCGGTCTTCATGATCGTCTTGAGCGTCGTGCTCGCTCTAGTTATGGCATTTAGCATTTACAAAAGCATCGCCGCCCCCATGCGGAAGCTCGCTCGCGGCATGCGGGCCATGACAAGCGGCAACCTGGACGTGCGTCTGGTATCGGACCGGCAAGATGAGTTCGGCATGGTGACGCATCTATTCAACCACATGGCCTCGCAGCAGCAGCATCTCATTCAAGACCACTATGAACAGAGTCTTAGGCTGACCAACACAGAGCTGAAGCTGCTTCAGTCGCAAATCCACCCTCATTTTTTGTACAACACGCTAGACTCCATCTATTGGATGGCGAAGCATTCGGATGCGGAGGACATTTCGGAAATGGTGCTGCATTTGTCGCGCTTTTTCCGATTGAGCCTGAGCAAAGGCAAGGATGCGCTCACTGTAAAGGAAAGCCTGGAGCATTTGCACGCGTATGTCCGTATTCAGCAGCTGCGGTTCATGGATCAGTTCCGGGTCGAATATGACGTCGATCCGCGGGCCGAGCCGCTGCCTATCGTCAAGCTGCTCGTGCAGCCGATCGTCGAGAACGCGCTCATCCATGGCGTGGAGAAGTCAGCGCAAGAGGAGCTGCTGCGCATCACAGTGCGGCTTGAGGATGCAGGACCGCAGCAAGCGCTCATCATCGCCGTGTCCGATTCGGGCGCAGGTATGAGCGAAGTGGTGCGGGAACGGCTTCAGCGGCAACTGTCGGCCGTGCTGCAGCAGCCCGTGCAGCATGGCATGCAGCCAGAAGGCGATGCAGATGCGGGCTACGGGCTGAGAAACGTCGTGGCGCGCATGCGCTTGAATTATGGCCCGCATGCCGAAATCCGTATCGATAGCGCCTTGGGGAAGGGCACAACCGTAACGCTCATTCTGCCCTTGTCCGAGCCGTACGAGCCCAAGGCCGCAATGGCATGAAATGTCGTAATCATCGCAATCGATTCCATTAATAAGAAGACAGGCAGATGGCCAACTCAATCGAGATGAATTCTGCTTAATAAGGTTCAAAGGAGGAAACAGTGGAATGAATTTATTAATCGTGGAGGATGAACCCCGCCTTCGCCACAGCTTAACGGACATGATGCCGTGGGAGCAAGCGGGAATAACGGGAGTCACGTCGGCCGCGACCGTGGAGGAAGGAAGACGTTGGCTCCAGGTGAAGCGGCCGGATATTTTGCTCGTGGACATCCAACTGCCGGATGGAGACGGCCTAACTCTGGCACGTCAAGCGATGGAATGGAACGCCGAGGTGAAGACGGTCATCTTGAGCGGACACGATCATTTTCCTTACGCGCAGGAGGCGCTAGCCTTGGGCGTCAAGCAATATTTGCTGAAGCCGGCGGGACAGGAGGCGATTGTGCAGGCCGTCTCGGAGGCGGTCGCGGAGCGCCGCCAAGAGATTCAGCGCAAGCACGATTACGCCTCGCTGCGGCAGCAGTGGCATGATCATCTGCCTGTGTTGCAGCAGCGCACGCTGCGCTTGGGCATGGAAGCGAGCCTCTCCGCGGCCGCCTTCCGCCAGCGGTTGGCAGAGCTTGGTATCGACCTTGTGCAGGAGGAGCGCTATGCCGTCATGGTCATCGAGCCCGATCCATTTCCGCCCGAGCGGATGCAAGCCTTCGGCGAAGATGCAGCGCTCTTGCAATTCGCCGTTGGCCAAGTGGCCGAAGAGACGCTCAGGGCAATGGGGGCCGGATCCGCTCTGCTGTGCCGTGACGTCGATAAGCCGATTGGCATTCTGTTCCGGCACGCCGGCGGCGATAGCGTTGCAGTGGACGGCGACGCGATGCTCGGCATTCATGCGATAGCCGGCAAAATGCTGGAGCACATCAAGACGTCGCTCAAGCTGACGGCAAGCGCAGGCATCTGCTCTGCGCACGGCCGGCTTGCGGAAGTACCCCGTTTGTATAAGGAAGCGCTGTTCGCCCTGAGCCAGCGGCTCGTGCATGGGGGGGATATCGTCATTCCGTTTCGGGAAGACGGACTTATTCGGCCGCCCGATAATGCAGCCGCAGTCCTCCAGAGCGAGCCGTGGGAGCGCGAGCTTGATATCGCGTGGAGTACGGGCGACGAGCCGCTTGCGTCCGATATTGCAGAGGCTTGGATCAGCGCTGTGTGCGCGGTGGAGCAGGCAGAGACACTCAAGGAGCAGATGATGTTCCTGCAATCCTGGATCGTCACTTGGATACGCAAGCAGGGATGGTCGATGCACGAGGTCATGCAGGAGGATGCGAAGTGGTTCCACCACGCCGCGGAACTGCGCACGAAGCAGGAATGGGGTGACTGGATGCGGAGTGCGGTGCGGCGAATCGGCATGCAGGCGAGCATGGTCAGGCGGCGCAGCGGCAATCGGCTCGTCGCAGAAGTGAAGGAACTGATTGAGCGGGAGCTTCATACCGAGCTAACGCTGCAGGCAGTGGCGGATCGGCTCTTCATGAACGCTTCATACTTGAGCAGGCTGTTCAAGCAAGAGATGGACCGTCCGTTCTCCGCCTACTTGCTGGAGCGCCGTATGGAGCGCGCCAAGGATGTGCTTTTCCAAGGGGATCGGGTGTATGATGCCGCCCACGCAGCGGGCTTCCGTGACGTCAGCTATTTTACGAAGGTGTTCCGTAAATATTGGGGAGTCACGCCTAGTGAATGGAAGCGAGGATGATGAAGGCGTGGGGGCAGCACAGCAATTGCCGCATTGCTATCAATTTACCAGAAGAAGTCATGACTCTCCCGTATTCCTGAAGGCTGCCTTCCCGTACGCTATAAATGCGAGTTCAAAAAGAACGCTTTCAGCACTGAGAAGGTTGCAAGAACTCGAAGCATATGCTCTTCGAGGGTGAATGCAAGATTGAGGCATGCGGAGTCAAAGAAAGGATGGGGGAGATGGATACGAAAGAGATGGACAATGCTCCGCGCTCACCGACGCGTCATTACTGGCGCAAGCTGTGGAGCGACGTGCGCAAGGACTGGGACTTATACATCGCGCTCATACCGGGCGTCGCCTTTCTTCTCTTGTTCAAGTACACCCCAATGTATGGCGTCGTCATTGCCTTCCAGGATTTCAACATCTTCAGCGGCATTGCGGACAGCCCGTGGGTCGGATTGGAGCATTTTGCGCGGCTGTTCCAATCTCCGAAGTTCGCGCAGGTATTTTGGAATACGCTCATCATTTCGGTGCTGAAAATCGTGCTTCTATTTCCGCTCCCGATCCTGCTGGCCATTCTGATGAACGAGCTGACGAAAATGTGGTTCAAACGCCCGGTGCAGACGATTATTTACATGCCCCACTTTCTGTCTTGGGTCATCGTCAGCGGCTTGTTCATAGATCTGCTGTCCATTAATGGAGGTCTCGTCAACCGGATCATTGAATGGTTCGGTGGAGAGCCGATTAAATTCTTTCTCGATAACAGCGTCTTTCGCTGGCTGCTCGTCGGTACGGCCGGTTGGAAGGAGGCGGGCTGGGGCACAATCGTCTATTTGGCAGCCTTGAGCTCCATCGATCCGCAGCTGTACGAGGCGGCGAAGATGGACGGCGCGAACAAGTTCAGACAGATTTGGCACATTACGCTGCCGGGGCTCGTTCCCGTTATTCTGCTCATGTTCATCCTGCGGCTTGGCCACATGCTGGAAGCCGGTACGGAGCAAATACTCGTCATGTATAACCCGGTCGTCTATAACGTATCGGACGTCATCGGAACTTACGTGTACCGCACCGGTCTCGGGGAACAGAATTACAGCTTCTCGGCTGCTGTGGGCTTGTTCGAATCGGTGGTCGGCTTCATCCTCATCATGAGCGGCAATTATATTAGCCGGCGCACGCTCAATCGCGGCGTCTGGTAGAGAGCGTGACGCGCCCGGCATGTCAGCGTAGTCGAGTGCGCAGCGTGGATGAATCAACGCGCCCGAGCAACAGAGGGAAGGACAGACAAATAGCGAGGCGCCACTATTGAAGAAAGGAGGCACGGCATGACAACGGAACTAAAGAAGACGACAACGAAGCCGTCAACGATCCGCATATCGGCCGGAGAGCGTGTCTTCCACGCGCTGAACTATATCTTTTTTGCCCTCGTGTCATGGACGACGCTGTTTCCGTTCCTCAATTTGCTCGCCAAATCGCTTAGCAGCGAAGAGGCGGTGTTGTCGGGACGCGTGTCCTTGTTTCCGGTCGACATTCAGTTCGGCACTTATCTGTATGTATTGAGTGATGCCAAATTCATGAACGCCTTCATGGTATCCGTTACGATAACGGCGGCGGGCACCGCTATCGGATTAATTATGACGGCTATTGCCGCCTATCCCTTGTCCAAGCCGCGCTTGCGCGGGCGCAAGTTCTTCATTTTGATGTACGTGTTCACGATGCTGTTCAGCGGTGGACTCATTCCCGCTTATTTGCTCATGCACCGGCTTGAACTAATCGATACGCTATGGGTGCTCTTTTTGCCGAGTATGATTAGCGTGTTCAATATGTTAATCATCAAAAACTATTTCGAGTCGCTTCCCGATGAGCTGGAGGAGTCAGCCAAAATGGACGGCGCATCCAACCTGACGATTCTGCTTCGCATTACCGTGCCGTTATCACTGCCTGTGTTTGCGACGATTGCGCTCTTCTATGCGGTCGGCTTCTGGAATGATTATTTCGCCTCCATGATTTACATCAACTCGCCTGAATTGAAACCGCTTCAACTGTATTTGAAGGAGCTGCTTATTCACTCCAACATCACCTATCAGGACGGAGGGCATGTGCCGAACATCGATGCCGTCATGAACACGACACCGCAGGCGATTCAAGCCGCTTCGATTCTCGTGGCGACCTTGCCAATCTTGCTCGTTTACCCGTTTCTGCAGAAGTATTTCGTGAAAGGGGTGTTAATTGGTTCCATTAAAGGTTAACGGTGTGAAGGATTGCGACAGGAGAACAAAAGAAAAGAGCGGAGGAATGTTCATGCGGCGTAATCAGATCTGGTTATCAATCGTGGCGGTGATCGCGGTGCTGTCGCTTATCGGCTGCAACGGCTCCAAGTCAGGCGCAGGCGCAGACGGTGGAGAAGGGGACGGGAAGCAACTGCGGCAACTGATGCCGTTCGAACGGTTCGAGCCGAACGGAGACGCGGTGGCGCAGTATTTGAAGGAGAAGACCGATTATACGGTTAAGTATGAAATGCTGCCGGCGGAGAATGCCGATGAGAAGTTGAACCTGCTTATGGCGAACAAGGAGCCGTACGATGTGTTGAAGCTTGCTCCGGCGCAATATTATCAGCTTGTGTCGTCTGGGGCACTCGAGCCGCTCGATGACTTAATTGAACAGTACGGGGCAAACATGAAGCAGGTCATCGGCTCCGAGTCTTGGGAAGGCGCGCGCTATGAAGGAAAAACGTATGCCATCCCTGAAACGGGAGGCGGCAGCGGCACGGCATCGTACGCGCTTGTCGTGCGCCAGGATTGGCTCGATGAAATGAACATGAAGGCGCCGACGAATCTCGACGAATTCGTCACCGTACTGAGAGCTTTTAAGGAGAAAAAGAATGTAATCCCGTTGACGGGCGGTAAAGTACCTGTGCATCCGGACATCGCAAGCGTCTTTGGCTTAACGACGGCATGGCTGGAACGGGACGGCAAGATCATTCATTCCGTCGAAGCGCCAGAGATGAGGGAATACCTTGCCTTCATGAGCACGCTGTATAAAGAGGGGCTCATCGACTCGGAGTGGGGCATTAACACGGCAGATAAATCGATTGAAAAGGTAGCCAGCGGCAAGGCGGCCATGTACAGTCCGGGCTGGTGGGTAGCGCCGAACCTCGTGAACGCCTTGGCGAAGAACTTCCCGGATGCAAAGCTGGGGATCGTACCTGTATTGAAGGATAAGGCGGGCGTGGCACGAGTAGGCTCTGCTGGAAATACGATTAACTACTTCATCGCAGTGCCGAAGTTCGCGAATCATAAGGAAGAAGTCGTCAAATGGCTCGACATGAAGTTTGACAAAGACATCTTCAAGGGCATCGCCATCGGTGAGGAAGGCGCACATCACAAGCTCGAGGACGGCGTCTATACGCCGATTATGCCGAAGTTCGCCGATGAGCGCAGCAACGCGAGCTCGTTCCTGACGGGAGTGGATGAGAAGAGCTATCCGATTTACTGGCAGGCGCGCCTGAAGAAAAATCCAGTCGTGGAAAGCTATTTCACCACATTCCAAAAGAACGCCGAAGGATTGCTCGTCATCGATCCGATGAGCGCGGCTCCGCCGATTCCAGACATCTCGAAAAACCTGCAGCGGCTGAACAAGTATCAGGAGGACACATTCATCAACTTCATCAGCGGGACGGAGCCGCTCGACAATTACGATCAGTTTCTCACCGAATGGCGCGCTCAGGGCGGCGAGGAGATGGTGAAGGCCGCTAACGAGTGGTATGCCAAGCGCTAAAACAAAAGAATGCGTTCCATTAACAGAGATTGCACCGCCAGGTATCCATTGGGCGGTTGCAGTCTCTTTTATCTGTTTCTCGCATTTGTCGCTCTTGTGCCACATGTCGATAGAAATGCCAATCACGGCTCCATCTCCGACGCGTGCTGCAACTCTTCCTGAAGCTGACAAATCCCATACAATCGCGTTTAGCTCCACTCTCCCAGTGGTTCAGGTGGGAAATGATATTGGCACCGCACGTGCCTGAAGCAGTTGCTTCATCCCTTTGAGCTTAGTCACACTCTTCCATCGGTTCAGAAGCGGAGCGTAAGGATTGGTGAGGAGACTCAGTGTAGAGTAAGTCCTCTGACTGAAAGGGAGAATGGAGCTAAAGGTAAAGTAGTATAGAGAATATCGTCCTAGAATGTCGTCTACGTCTACCAGGCAGGTTCGCCAACATGTATCGTGTCGAATGGACGATGGAGGGCATTTCAAATCCTTTTTTGTTAAAATGTCAGAGATCATTCCTTTCTGGAGTCAATGCAGTAGGTCATCAATATAACGAGGTGTTTGAATGAACGACGTGGCGGTTACGGAGTGGAAACAAGATGTAGGGGATGAGTGGTCTCCTGAGCTGGATGAGCTGGACGACAGCATGCTGGTGCAGCGCGCGAAGCAGGGCGATCGGGAAGCGTATGGCGAATTGGTGCGCAGGCATCGGGCCAAAGTATACGGCTACGCCCGATCTATCACGCAGGAACCATTTCTGGCCGAGGATATTGTGCAGGATGCGCTCATCCGGGCTTTTCTGCATCTCGGTTCGCTGGTGGATGCCGCACGGTTTCTGCCTTGGATCCATCGGATTGTGCGCAATCAGGCGTACACGAAGCTGAGGAGCAAGCCAATCGCCCAAGAGAGGACGTTCACCGGCTTGATGCGGGATGTGGAAGCGGAGTTGGAAGAGGAACAGTGGCACAATCTCGATTATATTATGCTCCGGCTTGCCCGTTCGGGAGTAGAAGGGAACGCGCAGGAAGCCACCCCCGAAGAGAGGATCGTGCGCAAGGAACTGCTTGAGACGATTGGCGGCATGCTGCGGTGCTTGAACCGGAAGGAACGGCAAATATTCGAGTCTCATTTCTTCGATCATTTGTCTCCTCAGGAAATTGCCAAGCTGTTCCGCCTGTCAACTGCCAATGTATATCAAATCTTATCTCGTTCCCGAAAAAAAGTCGTTCAAGAAAAAATCCGCGTGTCTGTTGACCACTATGTCATGAACAGGAAGGATATGGGGTGCATGAAAACAAAGCTGCTGCCTAATTCCGGCACGCTAGCCGAAACATTCACATGGACGTCCGCCGCTTCGGCCTTGCACGGCCTGCTGTCCTATACGGACAAGGAGGAGTCGCTGACGAGGATTATGGGATTGAGCGGATATGCGTTCCGCATCAACATTTGCCCAGGCGACGTCAACATTGCCGGCCCGACTATTTACGATTTCAGGGATGTTTTATCAAAAGGCTTGCGCAATCTCGGGTTCAGAGCCCGTATCGTCGACGCTATGCCCTTGAAGCTTGGGCCGAACACCAATCTGGTGGATGCGTCCATGCTCACGCCGGAGGCGAAAGCGAAGCGTAAGCTGCACGAGGCGCTTCCCGAAGCGCTCAATCTGATTCACGATTCCATTGATCGGGGGCTGCCCGTGCTGTCGTGGGATTTACTCGTACCTGAGTTCGGCCTCATTTATGGCTATGATGATGGAGCGCGAAAGCTTACGGCTGTGGAGTGCGGCAAAGAGGAACATATTCCTTATGATCATTTGGGGCGGGGGATTCTCGAGGATTTATTCGTGCTGGCTATTGATGAGCCATATGCAACGGATGAACGCGGCCAACTAAAGGGTGCGCTGCAATTGATTCTGGATCACTATCATGGCAGGGAAGAGCAGCCTCAGTATAGCGTACATGGCTTGGCCGCTTATGATATCTGGGTGGAAGCCTTCCGCGGTGGAACGGTCGAACCGAACGGCAATTCATATAACATCGCCGTCGTTCAGAACGCCCGACATTACGCGGCACAGTTCCTGAATGAGTTGAATGACATGTGGCAGGGCGGCGATGCCGCAGCAGATGATCGCTTCCGCAACCTAGGCAAGGAAGCGGCTGGGCTATATGCGAGCATGGCCGAGCAGCTGCAGGAGCTGCAGCAGATGTTTCCGTTCCCTGCTGGGGGAGAACCGAACGAACCGGAGCAGGCCGGGCGTGCCATCACGATTTTACAGTCGGTCAAAGCGTTGGAAGAGCAGAGTATCGTTTTGTTGGAGCAGATGGATGCGGAACTGAACAAATAAAGCGACGGGGATATCCTAAACAGGCGGGGTATCCCCGTTTTATTTTTGCGGAAATACGAAAGGAAGGCCCCCCGCTTAACACCAACGACGCAAGCGGGGAGACAAAAGCAGGCTGCTTAGACGGGACGGATGGACGGCCACTGCAATTCGATACCTAACTGCTGCAGAAGGCGCTGGTACGCTTCGAGATGCTGCTGCTGGCTTCGCACCGCGCGTGGCGCAATGCCCTTGTTCAAGGCATATGCCGCAAGAACGCCGGTCGATTCGCCAATGTTCCATTCGGCTGGATGCAAGCGGTAGCAGCCGTTAGTGATGTGCGTGGTGCCGATATTTTTGCAGGCCGGTATGAGATTGTCCATGCGGACGGGCAAGAGGCTCCCAAGTGGAATCTGAAACGGCAGGGAGGAAATATCTATGTAATTATTCCCGCCTGTCGAAGGGTGAAGATCGATGCGGTAGCAGCCGATGCCGACCGAATCCGGGAACGTTTCCGCCGGCTGTCCTGGGCGGAAATCGGTTGAGATGTGCTGCTCCAAGACGGTGAATTCGGCTTGAATCCGTCTCGATTCCCGGACGTAGGGGTACATCGCCATCCCGTCCGCTGTCCCCGCGACATCCTTGCGGAGTCGCAGGCCCGGATAACCGCAGCCTCCGTCATGCCGCGGCGCCTCAGTCTGCATCCAGTACAGCAGCGACAGGCTGAGCTGCTTCGCATCGTTCAGATGCTGTTCTTTTTCAGCTTCGCTAACATCGATAATGGAGCCGAGCCAGTAATCGTTCTGCGGCCAATTGACGACCGTCACGGCTTGGGGAATGGAGTCGGCAGCCTGATCATACAGCGAAGGATCGGTGATTTGCCGGTAATGAAACAGCGGGAACGACCCTTGTTCGCGAAAGAGAGAGTATTTCACCGGCTCTAGGGTAGACGGCTTGACACCGGTCCAGCTCAGCAGGCGATCTGGCCAAAAGGATGGCTTGTATTGGCGCCAGAAATCGTAGCGATCCGGCTTCGCAATCGTATGGTTTTCGCCTTCTTCGTAATCGACGGCGAAACAATAAGTGATGCCCTGCATATTTTGCGGCTCAGCGGCCCCCGGAACGGCATGCGGTTCGCCCGTGTCACGCTGCGATTCCGCTCCAGTGACATATTCCGTACCGGATAAGGCGAGCAAATCGCCGCATTCGGTCGCATCGAGAAAATAGGGCGCCGTGCAAGTATATGCGTTCCCTTCCGCATCCTGTACGGTGACGGCACGAATGCGGTCGCCTTCGACCTCGGCGCCAACCGCGCGGCAGCTGGTGTGGATGGTGAGCCGGCCGCTATGCACATAAGGGAACAGCATCGATTCCAGCACGTGCAGCGCAATGCGCGGATCGTGACACAGGCGGCTCACGTTGCCGTTCCCGGGGTTCAAGTGCCGATTCGAGCGCGCCTTCGCGGTGAGCGGCAGATGCTCGCGATAGTAGCGGCGTATAGCATTGCGGAACTGCCGATACGTCTCCGTGCAGCCGAACTGCTCAATCCACGGATGTTCGTCTGGTGGAACGAGCTGGCTTGTCAATTGTCCGCCGATGCGGGCGGTCTCTTCCGTGAGCAGCACCGTCTTTCCCAATCGACAGGCGGCCAATGCCGCGGCGCAGCCCCCCATGCCTCCGCCGATGATGACGAGATCAGCTTCCCATTCGGACTTTTGTTGTGCCATAATATACTCCTCCTTGCAGCATTGTTTTCCAATGATTACCTATCAATATTATTATAGGAAAACTGGAGTGCAGCCGAATAGCGAATTTCTTTGCTATTTGTGGTAATTGGGATACGAATTTCCTTAAAACGAAAACAAGACACGTTGGCCGGGAGGAAATTGAGGCCATGCGTGTCCTGTCGTAAGCACAGGAGGGGTGGGTTGAGGAAGTTAGCTATATAATGGTTAGGGGCGTTCATTGACGAATGCGTTGCTCGACCTTTGCCGTCAGTTCTTTCTTCGACTTGATGAACTGCTCGACAAGTTCATAGAGAGTGACGCCGGGGAATTCGTCAGCGCCACATCTGCTTCGAAGCCCGGCATGCTGCGTGTCCGCTCCAGCATTGCATCCGTGATCAGATTGCCCAGATTCGTTTCTTCCGCACGGATTTTGGTGCGGTCCCCTTCAAGCGCAACCGCTGCCGTCGCGATTTTTTCATTCAAGAGTCCATCGGTTTCTTTCTTCAAATCATCGACCATCTTGGCGATGCCTGCATCCGGTGCAGTCTTCTCGTCATATTCGAGCAATCCGCCTGAGAAGTGGACAAGCGCGCCGTCATGGTAGAACAAGTCGACCCGGCCAAGCGATTTGCTATACTCCCAGTCCTGCACAATATAGGTGCCGTTCACGAGCTCCGGCTCTGCAATGCGTGTATGGGAATGCCCCCGATAATCAAGTCGACGCCCTGCACTTGCTTCGCGATGTCACGGTCTTCCGTCAACCCGGAATAGGAGACGATAATGACATGATCCGCTTGCTTCTGCAGCTTCGGCACCCACTCCTTCGCAACCTCCACCGGATTGGTAAAGGTGAGCCCCTTCACATTGTCTGGATGGGTGACGATAGGCGTATCTTCGGTAATGAGGCCGAGAAAGGCGAATCTTTTACCTTCGATTTGCTTGATGACATACGGCTGCAGCAGCGGCTTGCCTGGTTCGTCGAACACGTTGGTGCCGAGCACGGGGAACAATGCACGCTTTGTTAAATGTATATAAAAGTTATGTAAAGAGATGCAGCGGCGCATATAAAAAGGCCAATTAGAAAGATAATGCGCATGTTCAAAAGGGGGCTTTTTGAACAGCCTCTAATAAAAAAGCTGTCCCGGCCACATTGATGTGAGGGACAGCTTGGTTGCTCGTGCTCTATCTATTTGTATTATAGCTCATCGAATCCGTTATCGTCGCCGACCTTGCCGTAATTGCGGGACTTCGCCTCGAAGAAGTCGGTCTTCGTCGCATTCAGCGCCTCGTCGGAGAATGGTTTAATCCACGGCATGCAGTTCACGTCCACGCCGTCGTACGCTTTGTCCATGCCTATGAGGCTCAAGCGGCGATTGGCGATGTGCTTGATGTAATCGCTCAGCTCGCGCAAGTCGATGCCGCGCACATTTTGCAGCGTGTAGTGCGCCCAGTTCGTCTCCAACTGCACGGCCCGGTCGATCGTCTCGTAGACGAACTTCGTGTTCGCTTCCGTGTTCAGCTCTGGGAAGTCACGCAGCAGTTGCTTGAACACTTCGCCGAAGAAGTAGCAGTGCTGGTTCTCGTCCCGCTGAATGTAGGAGATCATTTGGCTTGTCGCCATCATCTTCTGATCGCGCGCCAGGTTATAGAAGAAGGCGAATGTGCTGTAGAAGAAGATTCCTTCCAGAATCAAGTCTGCGACGAGCGCTTTGAAGAACGTCTGAGGCGTCGGGTCGTCGCGGAATGTTTGATATATGTCGGCGATGAACCGGTTGCGCTCAAGCAGCACGCGGTCATGCTTCCAATATTCGAAGATCTCCTTCTGTTCCTGGTCAGATACCAAGGAAGAGAGCACGTAAGAATAAGATTGGTTATGAACGACCTCCTGCTGCGCAATGATGGCTGCGATGGCCTCCAGGGAGGAATCGGTGAAGTATTTCTTCACATCTCCGACGAACATCGTCTGCATGGAATCGAGCACCGCCAGGAGCGAGATATTAATCTTGAACGCATTCCGCTCTTCAGGCTCGAGCAGCGGGTATTGCTGCGCATCCTTGGACATCGGAATTTCATCCGCGATCCAGTGGTTGAGCAAAAGCACTTTATACAATTTATACATATGCGGCATGCGAATGTCGTCCCAGTTCAACACGCCGGAGCATTCTCCCATAATAATGCGCGTCGATTTGTTCGGTGCTTCCGTATTGAAAATGAGCTGACGGCTGAGCTCGCGATCGAGTAGTGTCATCATGACTCTCCTTTTCTGTTAAAGCTCGTGTTTAAAAGGGAACTTAATTAATAACCTCTTAAGGTGGATGCTGTACCGATCCATGATGCGCACACGTAGCTTACGAGCTGCAGGATTCGCACTCTTCCACGGTCAAGGCTTGGCTGCGCACGTAATAGGTGGACTTCAGGCCTGCTTTCCAAGCGTGCAGATGCAGTGCGAGGAAGTCGACCGCCTTAATGTCTGGGCGCACATACAGGTTGAAGCTCTGTCCTTGGTCAATGTGGCGCTGGCGTGCAGAGGCCATATCGATCGACCAGTGTTGATCGAGACGGAATGCCGTCTTATAGTACCAGATTGTCTTCTCCGAGAGGTCTGGTGCCGGATTCGCGATCTTATAGGTCGTCTTCTCTTCATAGCTCAAGAGCTCGTATACCGGATCGATGCTGGCTGTAGAGCCTGCGATAATAGACGTCGAACCGTTCGGTGCGACAGCCATCAGCCAAGCGTTGCGCATGCCATTCGTTTTGACCTGCTCGGCCAACTCACGCCATTGTTCGGTCGTCACTTTTGGACCTGGGCGGGTGCCTGTCGTATATTCACGGTCTGTGAAGTAACGTCCGTTCTCCCACTCCGATCCTGCAAAGAGCGGATAAGCGCCTTTTTCTTGTGCGAGCTGCATGCTTGCTTGGATTGCTAAATAACTAATGCGTTCATATAAATAATCGTTGTATTTCACGGCGTCTTCGCTTTCCCACGCGATGCCTTCCAACGCTAGCAGGTGATGCAGACCGAACGTGCCTAGTCCGATGGCGCGGTAGCGGCGGTTCGTGTACTGTGCTTGCAGCACTTCGATATTGTTGATGTCAATTACGTTATCGAGCATGCGTACTTGAATCGGAACGAGCCGATCGAGCACGTCTGCGCGAACAGCGCGCGCCAAGTGAATCGAGTTCAAGTTGCAGACGACGAAGTCGCCTGGAATTTTGCTAATGATGATGCGTGTCTGTCCGTCGTTCGTGACGAGCTCTTCCTGCTCGATGACTGTCGGTGACATGTTCTGCATAATTTCTGTACAGAGATTCGAACAGAAAATAGTGCCGTGTCCCTTGTTCGGGTTGGCGCGGTTCGCCGAATCCTTGTAGAACATGTACGGCGTGCCCGTCTCAAGCTGGGATTTCAAGACTCGCTTCATAATGTCGATGGCCGGCAGCGTAATGCGGGACAGATTCGGGTTCGCCACCGCCTCCGCATACTTCTCTCGGAAGGAGCCTTGGCCTGGCGCTTCGTCGTAGAAGTCTTCCAAGCCTAAGGAGCGTCCGTTCTTATCCTTCCAGCCCATCGTCTTCTTCACCTCATGCGGGCAGAACAGATGCCAATCCTCGCGCTGCTCCACCGCTTCCATGAACAGGTCGGGTAGGCTGATGCCGTGGAAAATATCGTGTGCGCGCATGCGTTCGTCGCCGTTGTTCAGCTTCAAATCAAGGAAGGACAGAATGTCTTTATGGTACACGTCCAAGTAGACCGCAATCGCGCCTTTGCGCGTGCCGAGCTGGTCTACGCTTACAGCTGTATTGTTCAACTGGCGGATCCACGGAATGACGCCTGAGCTCGTATTTTTGTGACCGCGTATATCAGATCCTCGCGCCCGAACTTTACCGAGATAGACGCCGATGCCGCCGCCCATCTTGCTTAAGCGGGCTACGTCTGTATTGGAGTCGAAGATGCCCTCGAGCGAGTCATCCACCGTATCAATGAAGCAGCTCGACAATTGCCCGGCAACCTTCTTACCCGCGTTCGCCATCGTCGGTGTCGCCGCCGTCATGTACAGGTTGCTCATTGCCCAATACGCTTCCTTCGTCAATTCCATGCGGCGTTCCGTTGGCTCCTGATGCATCAGGTACATGGCGATAATCATATAGCGCTCCTGCGGGAGCTCCATCGTGCGGCCTTCGAAATCCGTCGCCAAGTAGCGTTCTGCCAAGGTTAAGAGGCCGATATAATCGAACAACTCGTCGCAGGAAGGCGTGATGGCCTGGCCGAGATCGCGTATTTGTTCTGCCGTGTATGCTTCGAGCAGTTCCTGACGGTAAATGCCGATGTCCGCCAATTGCTTGACGAGCTTGTAGAAATCTCCGTAAGGCTTGTCTGGATAGGCCTTGTAATTGCGGAGCAAAGCGGCTTCTTTATACAGCTTCGTCATCAATGAACGCGCCGCAACGAACTTCCATTCGGCTTCTTCCTTCGTGACCATTTCCAGAGCCGTCATGATGCATGTTTGCGTAATCTCGGCAGCTTGAACCGTGCTGTGGCGCAGCTTGGAGAGCACTCCGCGATGCCAGCGTTCACGGTTCAGATGGGGATAAGGGCTCATAATTCGCTCGCCGTAGCGCATAATTCGCTCCGGATCGAAAGCTAGCGAGCGATTGTTGGGTTTCAAAACGGTCTGAACCGTATGAGTTGGGGTCGTATTCATCCGTGTTCTTCCTCCTCGAACATCCATCAGTCTATATTGTTTTTGTTCCGCGTTCATGAAAAAACCGTCCCTTTACCGGAATAGGATTAGGAACGGCAGCATGCCGTATGTATCGTATAGCTTGGGCTGACATCTGGGCAGTAGCCAAGGGCCAAAAAGGCACCCTTCGGCACTTTTTACAGTGGCGGGACCGCGACAGAATTGCATCGTCTTCCCTATTAAGCTCCGGTTCAATCCACGAGGGGGTGTTGAACGTTAGAACCTATCAATATTCTATATGTTGTTGTGCATATGTAAATATACTACAACATATAGGGTATGTAAATAGGCTTGAGGTGATAAATCTCACAATGAATAAACAAGATTTTTAATTGATTTCACCTTAAAAAAACACCAACGCATGAAAAGATCCGCCATGGTGAAGAGGAGGCCATTCTCTTAAAATAAGATCAAACGAACTCATTAAAAAAAGGTGAAATGGAAGGGGTAAATTGTAAGAAATAAGGCCGGATGGCCGAAAACACGCACACATGTCACACCGGCATAGCGCATTCACGTGCCGGAATTGCTGCGGTGCGAGCGGGAGATTTACATTGGCATTGAGATATATACAAAAAACGCCCGTAATCACGGGCGCGATGAGCGGCTATGTGGCTATACGGCAACAAGGTGAACAACATCGTCAGGGTGAACAACATCGCGAAATTGTACGAGGAATAACGGTAACGGTGTTCTACATACCGGCTGACTTCTGCAGCCGGCGCACAATCGCCATAAAGTCTTCCTGTGAGATGCCCGGCGCGAATTCCTCAGGCAAGTCGTCGAAATCGGGAATCGGCGCACCGGCAGGTGTGCCTTCTATGACTTCAAGCGGTCCGCCGTCGATCGGGTGCTGTCCGCGCCAAATCAGCCCGATATCGCGGTAATCGTTGTCGCTCCAAGTATACAGCTTGCGACCCAGCCCCATATCTTCGAATTTGCGTGTTGTGTCAAATGCGCGGTTGTCCAGATCCGGAATCGGGATCAGCTTCGTCATGTCTACTCCAGTCGCGATTTCCAGCGCCTTGGCATAAGCAAGAATATGTGCGCCCCCGCGCACAAGAAGGTAGCCTATCATTTCCCGCGCGGTCGGGTGATCCGTCATTTCGTAGACACGCATTTTGTGAGTGCGCGCACCGCATTCCAAGAAGAAGTTGTGCAGCAAATCTAATACAAGGTTGCCGCTGTTAAAGACATAGTCTCCGGCCCACGGCCTGCCCATGGAGTCACCGACGACGGCGGTCTGCGCCGTGGCGATAAAGTGATACGTGTTGCGCGCATTTTTGCCCGGAGCAAGCGGTGTCGTATCCGGAGCGCTTGGACGGGTCGTTCCCTCGAGCACCAGATTAATCGTGTTCGTGACAAGCTCCACGTGACCGAATTCTTCGGCGGTAATGCTGGCGACGATATCATAGAACGGCTTCAGCTTTTTTTTTTGCCGAAAATTAAACGACTGGAACATGTAGTTGTTCAACGTGGACATTTCCCCGAACCGACCGCCTAGCAGCTCCTGCACCGCGGCAGCGGCATTGGGATCGCCATGCTTCGGCGCGGGCAGATCAATAACCAGCCGATTGATGCGTTTAAACAATGTTCTCCCTCCTTTGGGATGCGGATGCCCGTTCGATGCTGTTGGCTTCAGACTCAGCAGCTCTCGTTTCCATTAGGAATATGCGGAGATGGGTTGACCCTATGCCCAAAAATGAGAACAGGGAAGCACCTGACATTAGGCTACTTCCCTGTTGTGGACTACTAATCGTTTAGAACTACAGACTCATCATTTAATCCCCGATATCGTAAAATTATCAATAATATGCTTCTGGAAGTAAATAAAAATTGCCATGACCGGCACCACCATAAAGGTAGCGCCAGCCATTTGAAGCGCGTAGTTTCCCCCGTGTTGCCCTTTCAACAAGGAGAGGCCGACGGACAGCGTGTAGAGGCTCTCGTCATTCGCGATGATGAGCGGCCATAGGAAGCTGTTCCAGCCCCCGATAAACGCCAAAATCGCTTGCACGGCGATAATCGACTTCGAGATCGGAAGCACGATCTGCAGGAAGATGCGCAATTCGCTTGCGCCGTCTATACGGGTCGCTTCAAGCAGCTCGCTCGGAATCGTCGACATGAATTGGCGGAACAAGAAGATGCTGAATGCGCCGGCAAGCCCCGGAAGCACAATCCCAAGCATCGTATTCGTTAAATCCATTGAGTTCAGAATGAGATAGACAGGAATCATCGTCACCTGACCGGGAATCATCATCGTGGCCAATACGAGTATGAACAGCGGGTCCCTGCCTTTAAAGCGGTATTTGGCAAAGCCGTATCCGGCCATCGCGTTCAGGAACAAGCCGCAGAAAGAGCACAACACGATAATAAGCGTGTTCTTCAAATATACGCCGAAGTTCATGTTGTTAAACAAGTACTTGAAGTTGTCTAATGTAAACTCGTTCGGCCATAGTGTCGGCGGAATTTGCAGAACCTCTTTCTCCAGCTTGAATGAAGACAGAGCCATCCATATAAACGGCACCATAAAGATAATGCCGCCAATGGTCAACAGCGTACCTGCAATCCATTGGAACCACTTGTGCGTCACATTGCTGCCCGCCTTAGCGGACGATGCGGTAGTTGAATTCATCGGTACACCTCCTGCTTACGTTAGATCCGATTCTTTGCGCTGCAGCGAGAACTGGAACAGCGTGATCGCGATGATCGCGATAAACAGGACAAAGGATCCTGCCGCTGCATATCCAAAGTTGCTCAATTGGAAGCCGTTGCGGTAAATGAACAGAGCCACCGAAGTGGTGCCGTCAAGCGGCCCGCCCTGTGTCATCACGAACGGCTCTTCAAAAAACTGCAGCCAGCCGATCATGGTCGTAATCGATACGAAGAAGATGGCGAATCGCAGCATCGGAATCGTTATGCTCGTAATCTGCTGCCATGTATTAGCGCCGTCAAGCTGTGCAGCTTCATAATAGCTCTTCGGAATGCCTTGCAGCGCAGCGATGAATATGATCATATTCAGGCCGATCGCTCTCCATAGAGCCAGCATAATAAGCGAGATCTTGGCTATAGTCGGCTCAGTCAGCCAAGGGATGGCAGGGAGATTGAGCAGTTCAAGCACGTAATTGAACAGACCGAAGCTCGGATTGTACAGATAACTCCAGACCACCGCAACCGCGACAACGTTGGTGATGGATGGCAAGTAATATACGACCCGGAACGCCTTAAATATACGGTGTGTGCCAATATTAATCAATAGAGCGATACCGAGTGAGAATACGATGACAAGCGGTACGCCGATAATGACATAAAATAAGGTGTTATAAATCGACTGCATAAAGACGGGATCTGAAATGACGCTTACATAGTTCTCGAATCCGACGAACTTAATGTTCGAATAGTCTGCCAGACCTGCCAAGTCCATGTTGGTGAAGCTGATAACCAACGCTACCGCGATGGGCAGCAGGGAGAACAGGGCAAGCAGAATCAACGTTGGAGTTATAAAGAAGTAAGGTGCCTTGTTGTTAAAGAAACTTTTCATACCGATTCATCACTTCCTTTACTCTTGCGCCCATCGCAAGTGGACGGATATCGGCTAACTGGCTTCAGGCCAGTTAGCGCGCTGGACCCTATTATTTGTTTAAAATTTGATCGGCCTTCTGATTGAAGGTATCCATCTCTTGCTTCACATCGTCTCCGGCTCGGATAACCTTTTCAAAGCTGCCCATGTAATTCTGAGCAATCTCTTCCCACTGCTTAATGAGCGGCAGCGGTCTAGCCGATTTTAATTGCTCGCCAATGACTTTGTAGCTGGGGTCGCTTTGCAGCTTCTCGGTCTCCCACGCTTTCTTCGCGGCAGGCATTTCCGATGCAACCTCCATCCATTTGAGCTGGGTTTCCGGCTGGCTCATCCATGCGACGAACTTCATGGCAGCTTCGGGCTGTTTCGTATACTGGAACACCGACAAGTTCGAGCCGCCCAATGTGGAGATATTGTTCTCTTTCTTAGGCAGCACCGCTGTAGCCCATTTGCCTTCTAATTCAGGAGCTTGATCTTGGACCATCTTCACCATCCAAGGACCGCTGATGAACATAGGGGTAACGCCTTCTCCCTTAAAGGTTTGAATCATGTCGATGCCAAGATCTAACGGCGCGGAGCCGTTTTTGAAGAAGCTATTTAAGTAATCAACGGTTTCGACGAATTGAGGCTCGTTGAACAATGGTTTGCCGGCATCGTCAATCAGCTTGGAACCGTTTTGACGCGCAAACATAAAGCCGAGTGATGATTCCTTCGGGTCTAGAAGGATGCCGTATTTGTTATCCCCGCGCTGCTTCAGCTTAAGTGCGGCATCCTGCAGCTCTTCCCATGTAGCGGGGGCGTGGTCGTAACCGACTTCTTTCAGCAGATCCGTTCGGTAATATAGGAAGCGGGTATCGATATACCAAGGAACGCCTACGTACGCTCCCTCGAATGTCGCCGTCTCCACTGAGCCGGGATAGAAGTTGTCAGGGCCGAACTCAGGGTATTTATCAAGATAAGGAGTTAAGTCCATTAAGGCTTTGGCAGTCGCGAATTCCGGAATCCAAGTCGTTCCCATCTGGACAACATCGGGACCTTTCTTCGAAGCGACGGCTGTCAGGAGCTTGTCATGAGCGGCGCCCCAAGGGATGGTCTGCACGTTGACCTTAATATTCGGGTTCTCTTTCTCGAATTGTTGAGCGAACTCTTTCATTTGATTGCCCATGGCCCATACACTGATCTCAACCTTTTCTTCTTGTCCGTTCTTGCCGCTGCTTGTTGCTTCATTAGATGATGAAGATGATGAACAGCCTGTCAGAATTCCCATAACGATTAAAGTGGTGGCCAATACGGTTGCTAATGTTTTCCGCATCTTAACTACTCCTCCCAAGGCTTCCTTCTGAATATGGTGGGTTTTTCTCAACCCTTTTCATGCGCAGTGCGTGTAAATCCAACCGACAGAAAACACCACACCTCCGTATTTTCAAAATCTTTACCCCTTATCATGCTTAAACATAACAGCAGGATTGAAATAGCAATCCTATGTGAAACGTTTCGAATAAAATAAAAAAAAGAAAATTTTGGTGTTATTATTGTTTTAAAAACGTTTCGATACACATTATATACCATCATGTAATCGTATTCAAGCAGATATTTTCTATAATAAAAACGTTTCGAGTATGAATAAAGCACCCGATTAACTGCTGTTGACTCTAATATGGAAGAACATTATAATTCGATTTATAGTAATAGAAACGTTTCGAATACGATTGTAAGCATGATAGAACTATTATTGATTCATATCTGAAATCAATGTCGCATGGAAGCAGGCCATGACATGGAGGTTATTCAATTGACAGAACAGCAATTGATTTCACTGATGAAGCAGATGTCTCTGGAAGAGAAAATCGCTCAACTGCTGCAGCTGGCAACTCCGTTTTTTGAAGGAGCAAAGAGCGAAGGCCGAATTACCGGTCCCATGGCATCCATGGGCATTACGGAGAACATGGTGCACAATACAGGCTCCATCTTAGGCCTGACAGGGGCAGAAGAGGTCATTTCCTTATGCTGTCGGCCAGGTGCCGGTTTATTACAATTATTTCAACACCGGTCGTCCGCAGGGAGGCCTGACGCCCAAGTGCGTTATGTATCGCAATATTTGGACATACCGAATGAACCGCTGCTGCCGTTCGGGTTCGGTCTGAGCTACACGTCCTTCTCATATGGCGAGATTAGCCTTTCTGAGTTTGCCGTCTATGTTGGTCCGAACAGCCGGGATGTACAGGAGCTTCGATTTACATTGATGAAGTAAAGAAAGCGAGTGGAAATCATGACAACGACGCCGAATCATCTTGTCCCGATTCAAACGGGTGATTTGAGATTCACGTTTCTGGACAGCGGTGATATCCGGGATATTACCCATGGCACTACGATGATTAACCAAGTGGTGTCCAACCCGATTGACGGCTCAATGAACAACTTATACTTGCGTCTGCACCGGGACGGCGGAATTCAAGTCGTGCCTTTGCTGGGCCTGCGATCAGACAGCCAGTTACGGTACTCAGATTCTAAAGTGATGTGGGAAGGCGAAGTGGAGGAGCTTCAGTATAAAGTGACCTTTACATTGACTCCGAATGACATATGGTTTTGGGATGTTGTCCTCAACGGGTATGACGTGGAAGTAGATTTGATTTACGGACAAGATCTTGGTCTGGCGGATAAGGGGGCTGTCCGCAGCAATGAAGCATATCTATCCCAATATATCGATCATGCCGTGTTCGAAGACGAACAGAAGGGCTATGTCGTCTGCTCGCGGCAGAATCAACCGCAGCAGGGGACATTTCCTTATTTGCAGCAGGGTGCTTTGACCAAGGCGGTCGCATACTCCACGGATGGATATCAATTTTTCGGCTTGTCGTATAAGGACACGAATGAACCGGAAGCATTGACTCGAGATGTACTGAGCAATGAAGTGTACCAATACGAATTCGCGTACACTGCACTGCAGTCGGAGCGAATTCGCCTGAATGGTTCGGCGCGGTTCGTATTTTATGGCTTGTTCAAGCCGGATCATCAGGCCGCGGTTACATCGTTGGAGTTCGAAGCGGAAGTGCTGCATGCATGGAAGCAAGCGGATGCGCAACCGGCAGCGATGGGGCGGCATATCGACAGGGCCAGCCTTGCCGCGCATATTGGAGCGCCATTGCATACTGAATTGATGACGAATAAAGACATCGGGCGATATTTTCCGAACCGCCATCAAGAAGAATGGGATGGAGAGGAATTGCTCTCTTTCTTCACGGAAACGCATGAGCATGTCGTGCTGAAGGAAAAAGAGCTGCGGGTTGAACGCCCGCACGGTCATATCGTCATGACGGGCCACAATGCTCGCTTGAACGAACAAGTTCTCACATCTACTTCCTATATGTACGGGATATTTAACTCCCAACTGGTACTAGGGAACACCTCGTTCAACAAAATGCTGTCCAATGCCCGCAATGCGCTCAATGTGATAAAAACATCGGGACAGCGCATCTATGTCGACATGAACGGCACATACCGCCTGTTGACGATGCCGTCCATGTTCGAGATGGGCTTTAATTACGCCCGTTGGTTCTACAAGACAACCGATGATACGATCATCATTACGAACTTTACGGCTTTGGATACGCCGGAATTGCAACTTCATGTCCGTTCTGACAGCGGCCGGTCGTACCGGTTCATCGTTACCAACCAAATCACGATGAACAACAATGAATATGAGGCGCCGTATCACATGCGACAAGATGGAACCTTCTTGTCGTTCCATGCGGACACTGTATCAGACAGCGCCTCTACGCTGCCTCATCTCTGCTATCGTATGAATGTAATTGGAGCGGATGTGACGGTGAAGGACGAAGCTGCGTTGGCCGATTATGTCCACCCGGGGGCGGCATCGCTTGTGGTGCTCCAATTGAGTGAGAGCAGTGAATGGAAGCTCACGGTGCAAGGATTGCTTCAGGGGGAAGAGTTGCCGATCCGGGACTTGGACGCAGCATCCGAGATTCCACGTTACCGCGCTTATTATGAGACCATAATGAACAGCTTCCGCTTGTCCCATCGTGAAGGGGCGAAGCAGTCTGAGCTTGACAAGGTAAATACACTTGCTTGGTGGTATACCCACAATATGCTGGTTCATTACTCCGTACCACATGGTCTCGAACAATACGGAGGCGCTGCATGGGGGACGCGCGATGTCTGTCAGGGACCGACAGAATACTTCATGGCGACGCAAAAATATGATCAAGTGCGTGATATTCTTAAGATGGTATACGCTCATCAATATGAGGACGACGGAAATTGGCCGCAATGGTTCATGTTCGATCAATATTATCGGATTCAACAAGAAGAAAGCCATGGCGACATTATCGTATGGCCGCTGAAAGTGTTGAGCGATTATTTGCACGTAACCAGGGACTACGGCATTCTGGAAGAAGCGGTTCCGTATACGAAGCGAGACGGCTTCGAATTTACGGATACCACCGCAACCTTGTGGGAACACGCCAAAAAGGAAATTGAATATATGAAACGTCATTTTCTGCATGATACGTATTTGTCATCGTATGGGGATGGAGACTGGGACGATACGCTGCAGCCTGCCAATACGCAGCTCAAACGATATATGGCAAGCAGCTGGACTGTGGCGCTGACCTATCAAGTGTTTCATAATTTATCCGCAGTTCTGGGGGATTACGACGAAGCTGCTGCGACCGAACTTCAGGAATTGGCATCAGGTATAAGGGAGGATTTCAACCGCTACATGCTGCCGACCGGCGTCATTCCTGGGTTCGTCTATATGGAAGAACCGGGCAAGGCGGAACTGATGCTGCATCCATCGGATAAGAAAACAGGCATTCAATACCGGCTGCTTCCCATGACGCGCAGCATGATTAGCGAGTTGCTGACCGAAGAACAGGCAGAAGCCCATTATCAATTGATTAAGAGAGAATTGTTCTGTCCGGACGGCGTCCGCTTAATGAATCGGCCTGCCCAATATGAAGGCGGCGTCAGCATCCATTTTAAGCGTGCAGAGCAGGCGGCCAACTTCGGCCGAGAAGTCGGCTTGCAATATGTTCACGCCCACATTCGTTATGTCGAGGCGATGGCCAAGCTTGGCAAGGTGGACGAGGCGTGGAATGGACTGCAGATGATTAATCCGATCGGGCTCCGGGATGTCGTGCCGAATGCCGAACTGAGACAAAGCAATGCTTACTTCAGCAGCTCAGACGGTAAGTTCAACTCCCGCTATGATGCCCACCGCCGGTTCGACGAGCTGCGGCAAGGAACTGTTCCAGTCAAAGGCGGATGGAGAATTTACTCCAGTGGCCCGGGGATTTACATGAATCAGCTCATTTCAAATTGCCTCGGAATACGTCAAGAAGGCGGAGATCTCGTCATCGATCCGGTACTGCCATTGAATTTGGACGGAGTCCGGTTCGATTTTACGATGATGGGACGCTCCATTCAATTTGAATATCACCTTAGCGGTCGGTCTGTCAGCCGTATCATCATCAATGGACAGGAAGCCAAGACAACAACGACAGCGAACCGTTACCGTCAGGGAGGCGTGCGTATCGATCGGCAAGAGTTAGACAAATATCTCACCGATCAACATAATGTCATTGTTATAGATATGTAATCGAATGCGCGGCGATCTTTCGGGGTCGCCGCATGATTTGTTATAGTAAGGGAAATGATGGAGTGAACGATAGGAGCGAGTGCTGTGGTCAGTATTAAAGATATCGCCAAGAAAGCCGGGGTTTCAATCTCGACAGTATCTTATGCTTTGAACGGGAGCCCCAAAGTGACGGAAGAAACGAGCAGCAAAATACTAGCTGTAGCCAAAGAGTTAAATTATGTTCCGAATGCCGCGGCAAGAACGCTGAAGAAGAGGGAAACGAAAATCATCGGCGCCTTTTTGACGGACTTTGAAGGGGCGTTTTACGGTCAATTGCTGCAAGGAATGAAGGAAGTGCTGAATAAGAAAGGCTATGACCTGATTGTATGCAGTGGCTCCCAGTCTCATCGACTGCTGCCGGAACGGACAATTGATGGCGCGATTGTGCTGGACGCGTCATTCTCCAGTGAGGAACTGCTGCAATATGCTGATCGTGGGCATAAGTTGGTCGTACTGGACCGGGAGTTGGACCACCCGAATGTGAACCAGGTGCTGCTTGATAACAAAGCGGGAGCCACGTTGGCCATGGAATACCTCATTGAGGAAGGCTATCGGAAAATTTACGTCGTGACGGGACCTCAGGGATCGTTCGATTCCAATCAACGTCTGCAGGCTGCAAAGCAAACGATCGAACGGAACCAGCCTCTCGAATCGGATGAAAGGGATCAGTCCATCGAATATATTGAAATCCAAGGCAATTTCGACAAAACTGGCGGAGAAGAAGCAGCACAACAGATTATAAAAGAATATACGGAGCCTGTGGCCGTGTTCTGCCTTAATGACGAAATGGCCATCGGATTATACAATGTGGTGAAGGATTCGTCTTATCGGATTGGCGAGCATATTCACGTCATCGGATTCGATAATATGGAGCTATCACAATTCGTGCAGCCGCGTCTCGCTACGATTGATTATTCCAAGCGCAAATGGGGGGCGCTCGCCTCCGAGCAGCTGTTGAAATTAATTACGGATGAACCGGTAGAGCATGAACGAATCTATGTGACCCTAATTAAGGCCGGGTCGGTTCATCCCATGCAATCTATGTAGCTCATTAAGCTCTATAGCCTGTGTAGTTTGTTGAGCAGAGTCCCGGACAACACCGGGGCTTTTTTATATTATGATTGCTTCATTATCGTAGAGATAACCTTAGCAAAAAGTGCTTAGTACCATTCTCCCATTAGCTCAGGTGCGTTACAGGAGTGATTGATCGAATCCCGCTTTTATGAATGTGAATCCGATTAGATTACGATGTGAAAAATGGAATTGCATACTGAATGAGCATTTTCTATGCACATAAATAAATGTGACATGCACTGCATGACATAAGCACACGATACGCTATGAATGCATGAGCTCATGAAATATCGCATGATTAGACGATCAATTAGCCACGCACATAGGGCAGACACTGTGCTGCAAAGAAGTCGGTATAATTGCATTTGGGGCCCTATTCGTCCAGATATCATTTATGCAGCAACACGGTGGTTGGTGTGATGAAAGGAGAGACCAGGCTTGTGGGCAGAGGAAAAAGACATGCACAAGTGCAATAACTGCTCCCATACGGATGTAAGGCAGGCAGCCGCATTTTGGCGAAAACAAAATTCATCCAAGTACTTCTGCAGATACGTAATCCCTATCCCGTGAAACGTCCTATTCATCCAGCGTCGTGCTCGGTTGAATGTATTATAGAGGCGTCCGCCGTGATGAACCCGAAACGGCTGCCTAATGAGAGATATCGTGGAAGCACTCTGCGAGACATGAAGATCAATAAAGTGGTCACATGCAGAACGCAGCAGCATTTTGTGAGAAACGTGATCCCGCTCTACAAGCTTCATCTTCACGCCCATAGTCTGTCCGTCTGGAGTGAGGGATTCGGCAACGATGAGGGGATATTCCCGGGGATGAATGTCTGTTAGGTCTGTCCTCGAGCGATATGAATGGCCATAAAAAGCGACGAAGCCATGAACTTCGCCTTCAAGCACCCGATCGGCTTCGCCATGGCTCATGGCTGCTCTGATTTTGTGCAGCATAGACCAAGCGGTCTTGTACGTCACCTCAATGAGAGAGCTCAGCTTAACGGCGTTTATCCCATTATCGGCATTGGTATGTGAAACGAGCCAAAACGCAGAAATCCATTTGCGTAGGGAAGTCCGGCTGCCCTCCAAAACCGTGCCAGCAGTCAGTGAGGTTTGATGGCTGCAAGCGCGGCACTCATATAGAGGAAGCCGCCGTGTACGGATGACATAGGCATGGGGATGCCGACAGCGCGGGCATGCAAAACCTTGCGGCCACTTCAACTGAAACAGGAAGGGCACACACGAAGATTCCGTAGAAAAATAACGCTGCAGTTCCTCCAATGTGTCGACAGATAGCCACGCATCCATAAAGACATCCCCCTTAGACGGAATAAGAACATACGTTCTTTTATTCATTATAACAAACAAAAGTTCCCATTTCAAGGAATTATCACTTTATTGCTATCTTTTTTACCGGATGCTCTATCGACAGGGGCGCTTAATTTGAAAGTACTCGACGTTCTGAGTGATTGGGAGAGTAGTAATAAGGGCTGCTATAGTGATAGTATGTCTCTGGAAAGCACAGTATGGGGGATGAGAACAGCCCTTGGATTCTTGGATTCTTGGATTCGAGAGGCTCCGGGCAGGAATGATAATCTGGAAATTTACTAGCTGTCGATCGAAATAAGGAATAACCTGCTGATGAGTACGGTTCATCATATTGTGAAGAGTGTATGCTTTTTACAATTTGAGCTATCGATAACTTTTTTTCTGGAAATGTGCCTCATTCTATTGAATATGCTTTCATATCCATCTAGTATTAAGGTGAATTAGCAATGTTTTTTTCTCCAACACATCACATTTATTCAGCCTTGAGGAGGATTTAGCGATGGATAGAAGCGGTGTACCCGAGCCCATAACGGCGTTCATGCCGAAGCATTATGTATGCCGGCGAGTCACGGAGCCATTGGAATTGGATGGACGGCTGAACAAGCCGTTCTGGGAACAAGCCCCTTGGACCGATGACTTTGTCGACATCGAAGGAGATTTGAAACCGTTGCCGAACAAGCGGACCCGCGTGAAAATGCTCTGGGATGACGAGTATTTGTATTTCGGCGCTGATATGGAAGAGGATCAGATCTGGGCGACGTTGACGGAGCGGGATTCTGTCATTTTTTACGATAACGATTTTGAGATCTTCATCGATCCTGATGGAGATACCCATAACTATTATGAGTTCGAGATGAATGCCTTCAATACGATATGGGATCTGCTGCTGCCGAAGCCTTATCGGGACGGAGGACCGCCTATTAACTCTTGGGATATCAGAGGCATCAAGACCGCGGTGCACATCGATGGGGAGGTCAACAATCCCGATGCGGACAACCGAGGTTGGAGCGTCGAGGTTGCCATGCCTTGGAGCGTGCTGAAAGAATGTGCGCCAGAGGGACGGAAGCCGCGTCACGGGGAGTATTGGCGCATCAATTTCTCACGTGTCGAGTGGAGAGCTGAGGTCAAGGACGGGAAGTATGTGAAGACGCTCAATCCGGAGACGAATGCCCCGTACCCGGAAGATAACTGGGTGTGGAGCCCGCAAGGAATTATTAATATGCATTATCCTGAGCTGTGGGGATTCGTTCAGTTTGCTGATGAGCCACTAGAGTTCGAAATGCCAAAGGACGAGCTTATTAAATGGGAGCTGCGCAAGCTTTACTACCGGGAGCGGCAGCATTTTGAGGAACATGGATGCTACTGCAATGATTTTGCGGTTCTGAAGCATGACGATGCGTGGAGCATCGATCCGATTATAGAGACGACGGGCGGTATGTTCCAAATTTCCGCGCGTTCACATGACCGTCAGCGGTGGATTCGGATTCAGGAAGACGGGAAAGTGTGGCACGAATAACGAGGCTTGCATAGAGCTGGCGTGTTGCTGCCTATGGTTGAACGGATATTGTCATGATTGACATTTTACGTATGAGGCTGGTGAATTAAATGATGACAAGCACGATAGATGAACAATTGCTTCAACATATCGAAGAAAAGTTTCAATATAAACGGAACTTGGCCAAGCACCGGGAACGGGAGTTGTTCGGTGCTTTCGAGCAAGCGCTGACAGATGAAGAGCGCGTCCTGTTGAAGTTTCTATATGCGTATATGCCGCTTCACGACCTGGCGGATTATGACGGTGAATTCTTCCTGGCGCATGTGCGCCGCACCCTGCAGACACGTGAACTAGTACCTTGGGGAAGCCGGATTCCAGATTACATGTTCATGAATTTTGTACTGCCTTACCGTGTGAATAACGAGAATATCGACGGCAACCGGGAAGTCATCTTCCACGAGCTGTATGGCCGCGTCAAAGACAAGTCTATGAAGGATGCTATTCTGGAAACGAACTACTGGTGTCATGAAAAGGCGACTTATGTCGGAACGGACCAACGCACCGTCTCGCCGCTGACTTTGATGCGAACGGCACTGGGCCGCTGCGGAGAACAATCGACACTTGCCGTCGCCGCGCTGCGCAGTCTGGGAATTCCGGCACGCCAATGCTATACGCCGCGTTGGGCCCATTGCGATTCGAACCACGCGTGGGTCGAGGCATGGGCGGATGGAGAATGGTATTTCCTCGGCGCCTGTGAACCGGAAGGACGTTTGAATGAAGGCTGGTTCAAGGCCCCTTCGCGCCGGGCTATGCTCGTCAATACGCGCGTGTCCGCCGATTATAACGGGCCAGAAGAAACGTGCTCGAATCATCCTTGGTATACGGAAATCAATCTTCTCGGCAATTACGCTCTTCATAAAACGATAACGATTAAGGTCGTTAATGAAAAAGGGAAGCCGACACCAGCCGAAGTGCATTTTCAAATGTATAATTTTGCTGAGTTCTACTCTGTCTCGACATTGCCAACGGATGAAAATGGGGTAGTCAAGTTCACGACGGGATATGGAGATTTGCTTATTCATGTACGGAACGATCAAGGTTACGGTTATCGAAAAATCTCGGTCGGTGAGGCGGATGTGTTCGAGGTTGCAATTGAATCGAATCAGGATCATGCGGGAGTGCTGGATTGGGACATGGTGCCGCCGCCTGAAATCCCGGATAAGAGCGATGACATGATGACGGAAGAAGAACGTCACAGCAACGACAACCGGGTGCAGCACGGTACTGCGACACGAGCAGCATTCGTAGATACGTTCTGGAATGCTGAACAGGCCGAAGCGCTTGCTCAAGAATTGGGGCTGCCGGCTGAACGGGTGTGGAAGATTTTGCAGACAGCAAGGGGCAACAGTCCTGAAATCGCTTTGTTCCTACAGGAGCAGACGCCGCGTCATGGCGAATGGGCGCTCAAGCTGTTGGAGTCGCTGCGCGAGAAGGACCTGCAAGATACGATGGTTCCGTCCTTGGTCGATCATTTGGAAGGGGCGCTCCCATATCGTGATCGCGTAATGGAGGAATCGCTGTTTGTGCCATATGTGCTTTGTCCGCGGGTTCATTTCGAGATGATTGCGCCTTACCGTACGTTCTTCCAACAGGAGATTTCCGATGCGGATAAAGTGGTGTACACGGAGAAGCCACAGGCCTTGGCGGACCGGCTGGCACAAGAGCTCAATATCGTTAACGATCTGGACAGATATATGGGCATGGCGGCACCGGAGGGCGCCTTTGCATTGAAATGCGCCGATCGATTGAGTCGCGATATCTGCTTCGTCGCAATGGCGAGAAGCTTGGGGATTCCAGCTCGTCTAGAGCCGCTCAACGCCCTTCCGCAATATTGGCAAGCAGGTGAATGGCATGATGCGAGCTTCCATACTGAATGTCAGGAAGCGGGTGCTGCCCCGGTAGAAGCGGCGGGTGGCTGTATTCAATTCAGCCGCAGTGACAACGAGGGCGAACAAGAGGCAGCATATTATCAGAACTTTACGATTGCGCGGCTCGAAAATGGTGTTTATCGAACGCTCACATTCCCGTTCGGGGAGAAGGACGTATACGATAAGCCAATTGAGGTCATGAGCGGGGAGTACCGGCTGACGACGGGTACGCGCCTGTCGGACGGAACTGTGTTGGTCCGCCTGTCCTGCTTCACGGTACCGGTCGGAGATGTAGCCTTGGTGCCGATCGTGTTCCGCAAGGAAGAGGTGCACGTTCCGGTGCTCGGAACGGTGACCGAAGAACAATGGAGAGTAATCACGGAAGCTGCAGCACTCGAGATTCCGCAGCAAGGCCTCGTGCTGGCGTGGCTTGATCCGGAACGGGAGCCTTCGAAGCACATTGCTCGCGAGCTGCGCGAGCTGAAGTCGGAGCTGGATGAGTGGGGCGGTCGGATTGCTCTGATGGTTGAAGAGCAGCGGAACCGTGGTGAATTCAACATGGAAGGCTTGCCTATACGCACGTCTTACGATGAGGATGCGGAGGGAGCGTGCTTGCAAGCCATTCAACCCTCCATAACGGAATGGAACGGCCAAGAGTATCCGCTCGTTCTCATTGTGGATCATCAATATCGAATTCGCTATCAATCTCAGGGCTATAAGCTGGGAATTGGAGCGGACATCGTCAAGACCGTCAAGAACATGTAGAGACATCGGCTTGCTGTGGCAGTCAAGCAATCTAGGCTGAAGGGCCGTATGTTCTGACGAACCATTAGAAGGTATGTCTATTAGTACGATATCTCATACAAAAGAGGGCGGCCATAGGCCGCCCTTAGACTGTCGATAAAGTCTAAACAGGTATTAAACATAACCCCATAAACAAACTGCGCCTCAACGCCTCATATGCTTCAAATACAGTCTGGAATTACAAAAACCGGGGGTATCCTAGGTTTTTGTAAGCCGATCCGAAGTTTCTTAAAAAACATCGACTTTTGAAGTTAACTGCTGTTCAGATGACGAGGAGTTTGATACGATATACATGAAAAATATCCCATATTGAGTTATTTGTTAAATATTCTTCCGAATTTAAGAGGAGGGGTTTACATGAATGATAGTGAGCGAATTGAACGTTTGGAAAGAGAAGTGACTGAGATTAGAATGGCACTAGAAACTCAATCCAAGGAAAGCAGTGGATTTGATTTTTCATGGTTTTGGATTTTAATCCCAGTATTAGCGATGGTAGGATGGGTAGTAAGGGGTTTTTGAATGAAGCAGCCTAATCCCCCGTCATTGTACATAAGGGATTAGGCTGTTGTCGGTTAAATATGTAATTTATACTATAGTATAGCCATAGTCGACAATGATGTTTTGTCCCCTAATCGCTCTGCTTTCATCAGACATTAAAAATTTCACAACTCCAGTAACATCATTTGGATTTATCAACTTTTTATACGGAATTCTGTTTATTAATTTCTTACCTTCTATTGTTTCAAAATACTCTTTATTTTTTTCGATCAGAACATAAGTCGGTGATATACTATTAATCTTTATATCTTTATTCTGATCCCGAGAGAAATCAACAGTAAGATTTTTCACTAATTGGATTAGAGCTGCTTTAGATGGGCCGTAAGAAACTCTGTTTTCATGGCCAACTACGCCATTCTGGGAGGCAATGCAAACGATTGATATTTGTTGGTTGAATAAATCATACCATCCCTTTAAGCAGAATAGAAAACCGGCGGCATTAATATCAAATGTGTTGACCCAATCTTCATAATTCACATCATAAAAATTTGTCATATAATTGATGCCGGCTAAATAAATGATACCATCAATGGCTATAGAGTGATTATGTAAATAAGAAGCTACTCTATCTATACTTTCCTTAGAGGTCACATCAAAATTCATATAAATACGATTCCCATCCACTTTCACAGTTTCTTCTATATTTTTGTCCAAACAAATCGTTTGAATATGATTGTAGACTCGTTTTACTTCTGTCCCTATCTCGCCTTCCGAACCGATTATGACGACGTTTTTCAAGCTAAATCCCCTTTCATTTATGGAATTATTGCGATTACATATAACGTTTTATTTTCTTGCAGATGATATGCAAGGCTGCTTCTAATTTATTTGCGGCGAGGAATAAAGGAGGAAAGAGTGTAATGCCCGAGTTGACTGTATTATCAGAGTAATCATAGTAATAGTAAACTAAAATGCCAAATTCTTTTAGTTCATTAACAATTCGGTTTGTTAGATTCACATCGTTAATACTTATGGAGAACATGGCTCCCGCACCACTATATCGTATAGAATAATGGTCACACACTCGCTGCATGCATTTTTCAATTTCCGCTACGTTCCGCTTGAGTTCGACTTCTGTTTCTCTCATGTAGTTTAACGTTTCGTTAGCTGTATGAATGGATAACAAGTTGCCATTTTGCGTTGAAAAATGATCAATATGTTTATTTAATAATAGATCGCAAACTTTTTCCCCTATTAAAACGGCCCCAAAAGGCAGGATGCCATTGTTTATTGATTTGCTTAGAATTAATATATCCGGGGGAGAAGATAACTTATGATAATAAAATCTATCGCCAGTTCTAAAAAAGCCCGTTGCCACCTCGTCGAAGATTTTTAAAATATGGTTCACTTCACAATTTTCCATCAGGATATTTAAATAGGTGTCATGTACTGCTATCGTTCCACTTGATCCGATAACAGGCTCAAATATAAAAGCTGCGATGGTGTCCTTGTTCTGATCGATAAAAGCCAGCAACTCATCTAACATGCTTTGATTTCTGGGCGCAGGGAAGAAAATAACGTGTTCGTTGACATTATTGTATGCTTCGCTAATGTTATAGTCGACGCCGCTTACCGCCATGCCGCCAAAAAAAGTGCCATGATACCCTTCTTGAAAAGCCAAGATATATTTCTTTCGATTATTGAAATGGGATAATTTAAGCGCCAGCTCTGTCCCTTCAGAGCCGCTGCTTGTATAAAAAACTTTATTGAATGCAGGGTGGTCGCGATTTGAAAATTCTAGCAAGTTATCTGCAAATTCCTGATAGATGCTGTGATGGTAAGAGTGGATGTCCAAATAAAACAATCCGTCAGCCAAAAGCATGTTCATTTTTTGTTGTATTTTAGCCAATAACTCAGCATGATAACCCAAGCTTACATTCCATAAGCCACTTCTTAAATCCAAGTACTTTTTTCCGTTTTTATCGATTATGTATTCGTTAGATGCCTTTGCCACATCTATATTGTAATAAGGGTAATTGTCGAATGTAGTCATGGGTACGACATAGTTGTAAACCATAGAGAAGCCCCTTTCTATGAGAAGCTAAGCATTCACGATACTTCTGAATTTCTTGATAATAGCAGGAAAATGATTCGAGTATTTTGCTTTCAACTCTTCTGAATCTATGTTTTCTTTTAGATCGTATTCCAAAAAATGAAGAAAGGTGTCATTGACCTCATACATTTTGTTGTTCAACACATTATACGCGAATTTTTTTCCATCATTTACAATCCCTAAAAACTTCAAACTTTTGTGTTTATCAATGGTCTGCGCTACATGATATACGGAGTACGGAGTGATAAATGTCGATGTGTGTCCTTGCAAATGAGCCGAAATGTTGAGAACAAGCGGAAAAATATCATATAAAGGGTTGGCATTTTTAGTTGATATGTAACTTAACCTGTTTAATAACGACATGAAGCTGCTGTTCAATTGCTCGGTTATGCAGCATGTCTTTCTATGGTCTTTATATATCCCCTCACTAAAATAAAAAAGGCGATTGTTCCTATCTATATGAAGAGTGTGCGCATAATCAATAATTCCTTGTATTTTTGATGGATTGTCAATTGTTCCCTCAGATTTAAATGTATGTATCATTTCTTGCAATTCATGCTCAGGGAGGTATAAGGAAGTCGGGAGCAGCTTATCTTGTGTGATTTTATAATAATCAACGTAAATACATGGGAATTCTGGCGATTCCAGAGGCGTAGGATCGTTAATAAGTATAGCGCTGTTGATAGCTGAAAATTTATAAATTTCGTCATGAAGCTTATTTAATAGGGTCAAGTTGTCTACATATATGTGTTTGATTAAGCTGTTTCCTATAGATAAAGGGTATGCTCCTGTAACAAGAAAGCGAAGTCCGTTTTTTAATTGGATGCCTGATAAATCATATTCATTTCCTGTGTCTGAAGATAACTCCTCAGAGAAACTTATTTCAACTCTCGAAATTATGTTTACATCCCCAATAATACAATTAAAATTTGTGTCACATAAATGAAAGCGTATACCATAGTGCTGATTCATAAACATTACGAATCTTTTTATTCTGGAACCATCTGAGATGAATACGTAATCCATGACATCATGAAATTCTAAATAATCATAGAAGTCATTTATGGAGTTTGTATGAAAATCAAGATCATCAATGAAAAAATCTTGGGATTTTCTAATGGATGCAGACAATTCTTTCTTAGAGAAAACACCGAGCTTATTTTCCAGAACAACTGATATTCCAATCATGCTATTATACCCCCTTACTATTTTTTTTTGTTGAAATGAGATTGACAAACACTTCCTATACAATTATATAGATTTTAGTAAAAATCAAGAAAAAAAGATGGAATTGTATTCAATTTTCGAAGTGCTTCAAGCGTTCCCGCAGCAACTGGTTCAAATCTTCATGGAATCTTACCCAGATATTTTTATTGTAGTGTAATAAGAGGTATTTTGTCCAAGTTTATATTAATATCAAAAATTTAGAAGATTTTTGTTGAGTTATTGTCCCTCAGATGTAATAATAAGGAGAAATTAAAAAGGAGGTGTTTCTATATGAGTAGCGCAAGTACTATTATTAAAAACGAACAGCAATTACTGGATGAGCTTTTTTCTAACGTAGAAGATTTAGAATTTATCGAAATTAATGAAGCAACAGCTTTACCTGAAACAGCTGCTACGAGTGGCTCCGCTTTTAGTAGTGGCTGCTCGACTTGTGGTTCTAGTTCAACATGCTCCTCCTCGACATAATTCAACATCACTCAACTGAGTATTAACATAATTCCGTATACCAGGTTATCAAAATAACTGAGCTCATAGTTATAATGATATCCAGTGTGTCTAAATAGAGACTGTACCTATATTTGAATAGGTACAGTCCCTATTTTATTAATTCATTGTGCTAATCTTTTAGAAATGTCCCTATGAATATAAGCTCCGGAATATATACCTAAAAACCGATAAATTTTAGGAGATTATGATATGCCAATAAGTATCTACAACTATCAAAACAGCAAGATACCATTGATGTTACAATTATCGGAATCCTATTTGGAGAGAAATTTTGCTGGAGAGTATTATTTGGATAACGATTGGGAGAACGGCCCTAATACAATCATTATATTTAAAGACTCGAAGTTTGAGAGTCAGGCCATCGAGAGTATCAAGGGAATCGTAGCTGCTTATAAAGAAAAGTATCCAGTACCCAAAGAGGAAATCAATAAAAAGGCTGAACAATATGCAAGAAATCAAATCGTTCTCAAACAATTAGAACTAAGAGATATAGAAGGTAATACGCAATTCATGCGTGATGATGGAACAGTGGAAATTAGAAGCAGAAAAAATAATGCGTTTAATTCCAATTATCATCAAGACATGTTTGATCATTATAGATCCCGTCTGAATAGCGTGTATTTGGAAATGATGCGAATTTATATCGGACTGGATACGTTTCATCAAACTCATATGTTTCTTTATATGTATCATTATTTAACATCTCTTTACGAAGAGGGGTCCAAGAGAGGATATCTATCTTTTCTATCGCATGTCGAGGGATTTTTTTCGCGGCTTAGGCTGGAGGGCCACAATATCGACATGAAAAGTGAGTTTGAAAGACGCAGAACAAGTATTTTAAAGGAAAACAAGATTATTTTGCACGATGAACTTGCAGACATCATGGACAAATGGAAAAAAGCGTGGGCTGCAATAGCCGCTGAGATGAACAGTCAATTTAAAATTGAAAACTACCAAGATGAAGATAGGCTTGGTTTAGATGAACAATTTGAGATACTGCTTGAAAATATTTCGCCTTTAGATAATTCCTTTCATAGTGAACTGGTTCGTAATCAGGAGCTGAAGTCCTTCATTTTATCCCAAAAAATGCTTGTTTTCAGGGATATTATCAACTTGTTTTATTTGTCACTCCCTATCTTTGAACAGAGTATGGTCAAAAAACAATTCTATGCATACTGTACGGTAAAGTTTATTGAAGAGAATAATAAAGAAGATTTACTCTTTGTTATCGATTAAAATCTAACACGATTTTATGGGGGAGGGTTATATTGAATATTAATCCGTTTATTCTCGTAAGGGAAAATAGCTTGGAAAAAAAATCGATAGATGTAACGATGGATAATAGTATTTACATACAAATTCAGAGAAGTAGATTGGTAATAACCAAATTAAAAGATGAAATAATAAAGAAGTTAGAACTTTTTTATAAAGCTGAAAAAGATGGCGTGATCTTAGAAATAAAACGAAACATATATAATGATAAAATACATAAGGTTAACCTTAATATAGAGCTATTCCATGGTAAAGAGACCACACCAGTGTATGTATCTCTTAGCGCTTATTTGGGAAAATATCAAGAGCTAGAAAGCCTGGAACATGAAGCGGAAAATAGATACAACAGGCAATTGAATAAATTTAGACAATCCATGATTAAATTATTGATAGACAAGGAAGAAATACTGAGCGGATTATTAATGATCAATCCGGACATCTATTATAAATTGGAAGCCTACATAAACACTCCGTTAGACCTACATAAGAGCAAAAACCGCAAACTGGAGTCAACACTTTATAAATTTATTAGTAGAGCGGTGCTAAAAACCAGTCCTTTTCTTTCTATAACGAATGTAGGAATGGCAAAGGCACAAACCAACACGAAAAATTCAACTCACCATGAAAACTTTTCCAAGCATATATCATTAAACTATACCTTTTTATATCGATTGGCTTTTTATTATTTAATAAATTCCAATCTGTTTTTAAGAACAATTGATTTTTATCTTCCGCCTTATTCGATACGGCAAGAAGAAGGTTCGTTTTATATCAGTTTTTTATCGAGAAAAGACTTGCCTACAAATAATAAGTTATATTTGCCTTCGGAAAACCTTGGTGAATTAAAAATACCCGCCATTTTGGCGGATTTATTTGAAAGTAAGGATATGGATAACAACCTTACTTTTGAAGACTTTATGGGCGCATTTGACCATAAGATAAGTGAAGAGAATATGTATCAAATTATAAGAAAATATGTAAACATTGGCTTGCTAATCCCTGCAGTTGGTTTTGATGAAGGAAGCAGTGAGTTATTATTGCGGGATATAAAAAATACATCTCAGAAATATTTAGTAAAGGATGATTTTGAAAAGTTAAATCAATTTCTAACGGACATAGCTGAAGTGTCAAAAAAAATATCCCTAAACGATAAGTACGAAGCAAAACATCTACTTCATCGGGAGTTGGCTGCTGTTCTCTTAGAGCTAGAACATGAAACAGGCATTACGTTTCCGGCGAATTCCGTATTTTATGAAGATGGAATCATAGACGAGGAACAATTTATTGATCAAGAGAAGTTAGATCAGTCATACATTGATTTTAAAAGGCTGCAAGCGTTTTCCCTCATTTTTGATGCCAATATTAGATTGCAGTATGAAATGGGAACAAAGTTGTATGAGCACTCACGTGGACAGGAAATGGACATTGACAGCGATTTCTTTTCGATACTCTTTGCTGTATCGAAGGAAATGATCCCTTATTGGGAAGATATTACCTATATGAAACCGGCAGCAGAGACAGAAGAAATCAGAATATTGGATCATTTAAAGGTGAGCTTTATACAAGAGTTGAGAGCATTATGTCTAGGCTCTAGCCAAAAGGAAATCGATATCAAAGTTCTTATTGATAAATACATAAATCAAATACCAGAAAAGATTATTAAAAATGCAGATGTAACAAGCAGCTATTTTGTTCAGTTTAATGGAGACAACATTATTGTGAACTCGGCTTATGATGGGCATGAAAAATTTAAAGCTCGTTTTATGAACTACTTTACTTCGTATTTATCGAATGATGATAAGTATTTAACATTCAGTGAAGACTATTATGATACTCAAAATTATTATGAATTTACAGAAAGTTTCGGTTTTAATGGGAATGTAAAAAAAATGAAGCTAAAGAGAGAGTGCTATACCATTGGGGTAGGCACAAAAAGGTTTCTGCCGGATGCAGAGAGACTGCTTACAAAAGTTGAAGACTTTAAAATTAAGATTGATAAAGAGAATAAAAAGTTCCGATTAATCGATATGGATAAACAAACGGTAAAAATATGCTTTAGAGGGTCTCTTGTTCCTACCTCTATGCCTGGATATATATCCGTCTTGCTTCAGTTGTTCTCTTCAGGAAGTATGCTGTTTAAGTTCTCCGAATTATTAGAACAGGATGTTATGCCTAGAATCACTTATGGCAAGATTGTCTTGAACCGGCAAAGAATCAGACTTAACAGTATAGGCGAACAACTAAAGAGGAGAGACGGGGAGAGTAGCTATCAATATTATCGACGAATCAATATGTACTTCCTTGAAAGCAATCTAAAAAAAGAGTTTTTTATAATAGCAAAGAGAGATTTCCAATTTAATGACTCCTATCTGAGGGACTTTAAACCACTTTATATTGACATAGCCAATCCCATTGCCTTGAGGATATTGGAGAAAGAAATTATCAGTAAAAGTGAAATGGAAATATTCAATAATTTCTACATCGAAGAGTACTTAAGTAATGAAGGTGATTATGCCAAAGAGTATGATATTGAAGTATATAAGAAAGAAGGCGAGGGAATTGGAGAACAGCTTGCAAGTCTTTAATAGGCAAAATACGATGCTGTATAGAGAAAAAGAAAAGACTTTTATTAAAAGCCACTTTAAAGAGTTGGAAGTTAAAATGACGGATTCGACACATCAAATATTGATTGAACTATTAAGCGCATCTAAAGAAGGTACCCCTTTAAAGATGTTAGAAAATGGAATTCAACATAACGAACTCATGAAAATGGTTAAATTAATGTATGAGGCTGGCTCTATCTTTATATATCCTAGCTCAATCCCAGTAGATAAAGTTGCTTCTGCAGGCTGGTTTCATATCCTGACACAATATTTACCCCCTAACAAGAATTTGTCCGATTATATAGACCGGGTCAATCAATCAAAAGTATGGATAGACGTTGAAGTGAACAAGCTATTTCCTAGACTGATCTCTTTATTGCAGGAATACGGTATAAACGTCTCTCTCGATTGCGCTCTTCCTTATTCCCCATCGATCAATGATTGGTTAATAACAATGAATACGGAGGAAGTCGAAAGCGGGCACAATACTATTGTAGTATCAGTTCATAATCATTCGGTGTCAGGAATCAAATATAGCAATGAAGACTTGATTCCCAGAAATACAAATAAAGCCGCAGATGCAATAAACAAAAATAACCTTTTACATAAAACAGCTCCTTTATACTTATTGATATATATTACGAAGACGATATTCGGACTGTCGAGCCAGACGTTTACACTAAACGAAGAAGGAAGGTTTTTTGAACAAGACTTCACTCCAAGTCATCTCTATGAGACAGTCTCTCATATTAATGTCGGAACGATAAATGAAGAAAAGGATAAACTTGATTATATTAATGGATTTGAGACTTTCATTGCTAAAAATATTTTGCCTTTGAAAATATCAGGGCATCTGGATCGGTATTCAGATCTGTTCCAGGTAGGGTTCACGACATATGGGATACAAAATAAAAAAGACGAATATGGTTTTGTATATGCAGGGACCGATTATCGAGAAACAGGATTCAGGGCTATCAAAAAAGGGCTTGAACATCATTTTCATACAGAGGTATCAAAAAATTGGCTGGTAACAGATGCGGAAAATTATTTTTATGATAAGGTGATTTATTTATTGAGTCACCTTGATGAACCGTTCCATGTTATCGAGTTGAATAATGATCAATTGGATGATTCATCGTTAATTCATATTTATGGAACCAGGTTGAATATAGAGTATAAGGTGTTTTTAAAGGTCCATCACTTATCTTCTGCAGCCATTGTTTATTTATATATTCCAGACGAGAACCTTTATTACACTGACGGCAAGAAAACCATTGAAATCAAAGAAAGAATAGACGAAGTTTTCTTGAACTACGTAGTTAAGAAATATAATCAAAATATAGATTTCGATGGTCTGTTAGACGTTCTTGAATCCATTGAGCTGGGAACAGAACCGCAATTATATGAAATGCCTGATTTATTACAGGACAATAGACGTCAATTTATAGAAAAATCATTAAGCTTATTTAAAAATTATAATATTAGATATGATGAAAGAGCTTGGAGATATGAGGAGGAGTTAAGAGACGCCAACTTGCTTGTTAGAAAAATTATGGTTGGTGAATATTCATGATAAAAGAAAAAATTGCAATTGAACGAGTCCAACATTATATCGTTATAGCGAGTGAAAGTCATGCTCATGGATGTATAAATTGCATCAAAAGCAGAATGATTGATAATCAATTTATTAAGCCTGGACGGATAGAAACATCTTTCATAGATTTAAAAAAGATAGATTACAATATTGTGGATGAGCTAAAAAATCAACTTTCTGCACAAAATACAGATTTTTATTTTAAATATAATTTATTTACGAAGAAAATAACGAAAAGCCTAACGTTGAAATATCCACAGTGTGAGATTTGCGGAGAGGCAGAAACGATACAAAAGTTAGAAGAATTAAAGATTGAATCAACAGGTACACGTATTGGTTCTGATTACAGGGCAAAAGATTTTAATGAAATCGTAAAAGGGTTAAAAGAAAACGTTACCTCTCTCATCCACCCGGAAACCGGTTGGTTTAAAAATCATTATCGATCTGTAACGGACAGCATGCCTTTAATTGCATTGGATGGATATTTGAGCAAGGTCAATTATGATTCATATGGCAGGAATTATACGTACAAAAAAGCATATTATACAGCTGTGCTGGAAGGGTTGGAGCGGCATCAAGGAGTTGCGCCATCTACTTACGCTGGTTACCAAACGAGTGAAAATGCTCTGCTGAATCAAAACAAGGAGTTTATTTCCCTTGAAAGATATCTCCATTTTGATAGCAGTCATTTCAACAATGAGGAATTTCGATTTGACAGGTACGAGACGGATAACCCTATACTCTGGAGATATGTCTATTCCCTCACGAAGGAAAGATATATTCTTGCGCCTGAACAAATCATTTATTTTTCAAATCATCATTTTTATAAAAAAAGTATGGAAAAGCGCTATCTTCCAGATAGTTCTAATGGTGTCGCGTTAGGTTCTAATATTGATGAAGCCTCTATATCTGGTCTATTTGAACTTATAGAGCGAGATGCATTTATGGTTTACTGGTTTTCACGGTCAACCCCTACGAAGCTGGAGAATATTGAAGGTTTAGGGAGTACGGGAATTCAACTGATTTTAGCTTATTTAGACTACTTCGGATATGATGTACATCTTTTTGATATTACTTTAGAAAGCAAGGTCCCCACATACTGGGTCCTTCTGGAATTAAAAGATAAAACGAATACGAATAAAATGGCATTTTACACGGCTGCTGGTGCAAATATTAACCCATTACAAGCGATAGAATCTGCTTTAATAGAAGCTTCTACGTCGATAAAGGCTTTTTTAGTATTTAGGGAAAAAAGATATAAAAATAAAGATGTAGACTCGATGATTACTAATTTTAATAACGTGAAATTTCTAGAGGATCATTTATTTTTGTATTCTTCTTACAAAATGGAATACGCCCTGTCCTTTGCTTTAAAAAGTTCTAAAAAAATCGATGCTGTCGCATCGATATCCAAACATAATTTCTATGACCAATCAACTACCCAAAGAGAGTTATTAAATCAGATTATTGCGTATATGAAACCTTTTCATGATCAAATCTTGCAAGCTAATATGACAAGTGAACCATTGAAGAGACTAGGTTTTAATTGTGTGAAAATATCCGTTCCATCCATGCAAAATATTAGCTTTGGCTATGAACAACAAAATGTAAATACGAACAGAATTAAACAAGGAGTCGAAATAAATCAATTGGACGGAGCTCCAGATAAGATTAATCCACATCCACATCCTTTTCCATGAAAGTGGGACATAATGATATGATTAACATGGAAATAGAATATTATACAAATTACTCTAGCAACCGCTACAAAAACACTGAGAATAATTATCTAACCATTCTAACACCCTTTCGGAAAGAATATATAAATAAGGCTAATCATAAGGCTGCTGATTTTTTGAAAAGTAACCCACTGATCGATTCTATTATAGATAATACGGTTAGAATTCGAAGATATGATGTATTGAGCAGATATCAGGATCACAATAATTCTCCATCCGTAAGGAGTATGCATTCCTGTAATATTCTGATCATATCCAATGAGAATGCCTATCTATATAGCATTTATGAAGATGAACTGATATGGATTTCTGGGGATATTACATGTAACAAGGATGATGAGAATAAAATATTTATTGTAGGCTTAAACGATGTATTGAACCTTTCCAGGTTTTATAGTGAATTTTGTCTATATATTTCCAACTTGGATGCTGGCCACGTTTTATATAATATCAAACATGTGCTGGGTCGTTTATCCGTCGATTATTATCAATATTCACATATCAATTCTAAAGATATTTTGGATAAACTCCCGCTTGATCGGAGTACTTATTTTATCTCTTTTATGCTTGAGTTAGATGCACCTGTTGTTCTGAATAATGAGGATATCTCGAACAGAACAGGCAAGAATCTTGATGTAAGATTGCAAAAGAACTTTGATGAGTTAGCACCAACAAAGTATGTAAAGGCTTTATTAAAAGAGTATGCGAATGAAAGTACTCACAAGAAAAGATATATGGATCATAAAGATATCGAATTTTTACCGGTTAGTGAGAAAGTAAATCGGAACTCAGCCCATACGATGGTTGGAAACTTTAACTTAGATGAAAGCTTTACTAATTTCCAAGTCGAACATGCAATGAAACTACTGAAAGAATCAGAAAGAATATTAAGTTCACCCTATATTGAGTACAGCTTCTTAGTTAGAGAGAATGAAAATTTTTTGAGATTATACGGCAGTAATGGAGAAACCTCCATTATTGCCGGTGACTTTTCACACATTATGTTTGATGATCATCGATTTTTCGATCTAAAAACATACAAAGTAGTGTTGATTTGTTATTCCAAGACAGATTCCATTTACCAAACAGGGCTGCGTAATTTGCTTATAACATGTGGAGAAATAATGCAAATAACAGCAATCTATGCTTCCAGTGCAGGCTATTCCTTTCGACCTATGAAAAATCATAATGATGCCTATATTAAGCGCATATTATCGCTAAATGATGAATATGAAGTGAATTACATAGGGGTTTTATGTAATTCCCCTGCAAAACAAATTAGTTTTGACATCTAAATGTTAAAGGTTGTGAAGGAATGTGGTACTCGCTGCATGGATTTATCCACGATTTTAACTCGTTGGACAAATATATTTCCAATCATTTCAATGTTTTTTTACAGAACAACAATACCTATATTAAACAATTTTTTTATATAAGATACTGGTTAGGCGGGCCTCATATTAGATTCCGATTTTCTTGTAATCATGCAGATGATTATGCGATCGTAAAAGGGAATTTTCAAGAGTCAATTACTGAATTTATCCGCGGAAATGACATAGCGCTTATTGATTACCATTCTTTTTATAAGGACTCCATGCTGCAAAATGAAAATATTGAAGATGTCTATTGGTGTGAACATGGGTCTGTGCAAGAAATCGCCTATATACCGGAATATGATCGATATGGCGGGGAAGCACATATCGATCAATCGGAGTGTATTTTTATGGAGAGCAGCAAACTTACTTGTTCCATCAATACATTGAATTTTCAGAAAAGGATTGTTGTTGGACTGGATTTGATTTATTTAACTTTCAAGTTATTTAATTATACAGATGAGGCATATAAGAATTACTCGGAAATATGGGCGGGTTATACTGCGGGACAAAAAATAGTTCCATTACATCATCCCGTTTTCACAAAAAGGTTAGCGTATTTATCGAATTATGATTTCTCGGAACAAACGATATATTATAACTATTTCCTGACGTTGAGAGAGAAGATTTACGACAAGGATGATTTTTCATTAATTGCTTCACATATACACATGACCAACAACAGATTAGGTATTCATCCTGAATTTGAATATGAGATATCAGATTTCATTTATCATTCTATAGGTAAGAAGGAGGTATTCACATAGGAAAGGAATATTTATGGGATCTAGAAAGTGACAGAAGTTTACTGAGGAGATTCTATCACAATAATTCCAATAGTACGAAAGAATTCAGTTCCGTGAATCTGAAAAACTTAAGAAGTACTAAATCGTGGGAAATTAAAGCTGGAATTGCGTTACCCTCTTTTACAGCAGAAACCGAGTTTGAAAGATTATTAGAAAAAAGAAGGACAAGAAGGTTTGTGAGTGAAAACTCAATTGATGTCGTATTTATAGCGAAGTTATTGAAATTTTGTGCTGGAATTACTGATCATGATAATAACCTATTTAGTTACCCTTCACCAGGAGCTCTATACCCTTGCACATTGTTTATCTCCATTAATACCCCAGAGTACGATTATGTCTATAGATATAATCCTTATATGCACACCTTAGAAGAATATAAACTAGATCAATCAAAAATCATAAACAATGTTATTTTAGACAAAGATTTAAAAAAATTCCCGTTAAAACTATATTTCACTAGCGATTATCAGCTGTTAGAAGAGAAATATGGTGAATTATCTTACCGATTGTTATGTCAAGAAATCGGACACATCGCTCAAAATATATCGCTTTATTGTGAGCACAGAAAATTCAATTCTGTTTGTATTGGCGGCTTCGTAGAAAGTGTGTTTAAATCCGTTGTGGATGAGAGATACGATTTGCATTATGTAATGGCAGTGGGGTAATCGAATGTATCTAATACTCAAACCTTCTTATTATATCGAGTTCAATGAGAGGCTAACTCTTACACATATCATCGATGACAATCACATTTTCATTGATATTAAACAAAGCATTCATGCAGCTAAACTCAAGGAAATGTTGGAAAATGGTATCTATATTGAGCGTAATATGGATACCATAGAGGAAAAAATAGTTGTGAATATTTTCAAAAACACGAAACATGCCTTTGAAGTCGTTAAAAATAAAAGCGACCTGAATCGGATCATCAATGTTAGATCGGTACTACATACAGCCTTATACTCTGGAGTAGCCAGAGAAGCGTTAAAGTATTATTTAGATCATTTTGATTCGCACGAAATCGTATGGATCGATCATTCAAACCTTGAAATGATTGATTTCTTCCATGCGGAGGGGATTACAAACATTCAGAGAAAAACGGTTCAGGATATTAATGCTGAGCCAATAAATGATGAAAGAAAAATTATATTGTTAGACGATAAGTATGCAAGTGCGATTTCCTGTCAAAGGAACCATATCTATTTATTATATTCCTTGGATAAATTACAAGCAGGTCCAATCTTGATTCCAGAGATAACAGCATGTATGGATTGCTATCTGAATATTCACACTGAGCCCACTGATAATGGCGCTAATTATTTTCCTGCGTACTACCGGACATTTATTTACAATATTTTAGTAAATTCGATTTACTATTTGAAAAGTGATTTGTTTATAGGCCTTTATAAAGACGTTGGTTTGCCAATAAAAAAGTATTTCACATTGGTACACCCTCATTTAAATATTGAAGTCACCAATGTCTATAAAGGTATTTCGTGTTCTACATGCATGAAGCAGATTGAGGACGGGATAGGGAGGAATGAAAATTGATTACTGTTACATCTGTAAGTAAAAAATACGGAGACAAATTAGCTTTGGATAATATCAATTTACATGTGAATGAGGGTGAAATATATGCGATATTAGGTCATAATGGCGCCGGAAAAACGACTTTAATCAAATGTATTATGGATTTAATGAAGTACGAGGGTGACATTACCTATTCATTTGACCAGGCTAATTTGTATCAAAATATCAGTTTGCAAATGCAAACGTCTGTCTTTGAAGAAGGCGTAAGAGTCATGGATATTTGCAAATTATACAAAGACATACTGAATAGTAAAGTAAATATTAAGGAGTTATTAAAACAATTCGATCTTGAAGAGCATAGCAAGTCCTATGTAAATAAGCTATCTGGAGGACAAAAACAAAAGCTGTCCATTTTGTTGACATTAATTAATGAACCCAAAGTGATTATCTTCGATGAGTTGACCACTGGCTTGGATGTCATGGCAAGAAGGAAAACTTGGAATTTATTAAAAGACATAAATAAGGAGAAAGGAATAACGCTCCTATTAACGAGTCACTTTTTAGATGAAGTAGAATATCTCGCCGACAATGTCATTATTTTAGAAAAAGGGAAAGAGTCCGTATCCGGAAGCGTGGAAGAGATTATTGAAAATTCTTTTGGAGACCGAAAGAAAATAAGTTTTGGTTATAAGGGTTCTGATGAAAATAAAGAGGATTTTACCTTCCCATACTGGATAGATGATAAAGGTAAATATATCGTTGAATACAATTCTAAAGATGAATCACAGATCTTCAACGAGATTTCACAAAAGGGTGGATACGATATAAATATCAACCGTTTTTCCTTTGAAGATGCTTTTCTGAAAATACTTGGGTATAGGATGACTGAGAAAGGGGAGATAAAAGATGCGTAAATTATATATATTTTCCAAATTCCAGACTAGCTTGCTGCTAAGAAGCTTTAAAAGTACAATTGTAGGCTTCTTATTACCTGTTGTCATGTTCTTTATTTTTAGTAATATGCTAGCGGAATTAGAAGTTCCAGAAACGGGGAAAACGATAGTAGACTACTTGGTGCCGGCATTTATACCCATTATCATCATCAATGCAGTCATTGTAATCTATGGACAGTATTATATGTTATACAAAGAACAAGGCAATTTGTTGAAGTATAAATTACTCGGTTTAAATACATTTAGCATTTCATTTGGTATTTTTTTGGCTACTCTCATTTTTCAAATAATCGCAACCTTGTTTTTAATCATATTTGCGGTCGTAACAAAAGGCGTGACGGTTCCTTACGGAAACCTCCTCTCTGTTATATTCATGATGCTGCTCATTAATCTTTATCAATTTGCAATTGTTATTTTTATGGCTTCACTTATTAATAAAAGTACTACCTATCAATCGGTATCACTCATTATCTTCTACATCCAAATATTTTTAGGCGGGTTAACGTTTCCTCCTGAAATGTTCCCTGTTTTCATAAAGGAAATCGTGTATATTGTTAATCCGATTATTTATGGTTTGGTAGCTATGAGGGGAATATGGGCGGATGGACAAAGCATTTTGAATTACTCACAAGAAGTTATGATTTTATCATTTGTATCAATAGGTTTGATCGCAATTGGAATGTTTATTTCAAAAAAACGAGAAAAATTACAATATCAATAAAGTTCAGCAATCCTTATAAAAAAATGAAGAACAATGGGAGATTTTAACCTTGTGGGCAAAGAGACACGGGTTTCCCGATATTTTGAGGGCGGCCATTGGCCGCCCTTCGTCTTTGACAGCATAATTTAACGCGCAATGCATGTAGTTCATCACTTTAATAGCAGCGGCTGCTTACCAACTGCGTTGATACGATTTCGGAGCTGCAAGCTTGGCCCGCAGAACCTGAGCGGCGTGTCGCGGCCAATACGGATTGCGAAGCAGCTCGCGTCCGAGGAACACGAGATCCGCCCGATCGTTATGCACGATCTCTTCGGCCTGTGCAGGCTCAGTAATGAGCCCGACGGCACCTGTGGCAATACCCGCCGATTGGCGAATGGCATGCGCATACGGAATCTGGTACCCTGGGAATACGTCGATTGGATGCGGAACGACTGCGCCAGAACTGCAATCGATTAAGTCGACGCCCTGATCCTTCATGCGTCGAGCATAGTCGATGTATGCCTCAAGGGCGTTGCCGCCGTCTGCATACTCATTCGCGGAAATTCGCACGAAGAGCGGCTTGTTCCATGTTACGCGTATCGTATCAATAATTTCGCTTAAGAAGCGGTATCGGCCTTCTGCATTGCCGCCATAACCGTCCATCCGTTGATTCGTGAGCGGGGACAGGAACTGATTAATCAAATACCCGTGCGCGCCATGAATCTCGATGATGTCGAATCCGGCTTCCTCGGCGCGCCGCGCCGCATCCGCAAATGCTTTAATCGTCCGCCGTATATCCTCCTGTGTCATTTCTTCCGGCAGTGCATAATCCTCGCTGAACGGAATGGCAGAAGGCGCAATTAAGCCCGGCACGGTCGCCTTGCGTCCTGCGTGGGCGAGTTGAATGCCGATTCTGCTGCCATGGGCATGAACCATGTCGGTCAATCGACGCAGTCCCTCGACATGCTCGTCGCTCCATATGCCCAAATCCTGCGCACTGATGCGTCCCTCCGGTGTGACGGCTGTCGCTTCTACCATAATCAGTCCGACTTGACCGACTGCCCGGGACGTATAGTGAACGAGATGCCAATCGTTCACCTTGCCGTCCTCTTCGGCGCAAGCGTACATACACATTGGTGACATCACAATTCGATTCGGTATCGTCATACCGCGTAAAGTTAATGGTTCAAATAAACGGGGCATGGAAAATCCCTCCATATGTTCATGGTTATTGTTCCAATCCCATTATACCCCTGCATGTATGCATGAAACAAATAGGACAGCTGTATGCACTGCGTTTTTGCTGTTTATGCTTTACGATGCAGTTATTCGAGCTGCTGCTGTCCGTGGTTTTGTACGACACGGTCCAGCCAATCGATGCAGTCTGCCGTTACTTCTTCGCGGTTTGTCTCGTTTAGCAATTCATGGCGCGCGTCCGGGTATAGTGTGCATTCGACGTGCTTCAGATTGATGCGGCGATAGAGGTCCGCCAGATTGCGCACACCTTTGCCGTACATGCCTACTGGATCGGCATCTCCTGCTATGAGGAAGATAGGCAGTCCCTTTGGAATTCGCTCCATCGTTTCCGGTCGATGTATATGTCGCAGCAGCTTGAAGAAGTCCCGATAGAAGCCGACCGTGCTTAAGAAGCCGCAATGCGGATCGGCAATATATTTATCGACTTCTTTTTCGTCCCGGCTTAGCCAGTCATATGGTGTGCGGCTAGGGTTGAACTTGCGGTTATAGGCTCCAAAGGCCATCTTGTCGATAAATGAACTGCGGTGGCGTGAGCCGCGTACGCCGGATAGCAGATTAGCCACCCCGACGCCTGCCAATAGTTCTGGGCCGCGTGGCCCGTTGCTGCCGCATAGAATGACGCCGTTGATATGACTTGCATGCTCCGATATGTATTGTTGCGCGAGAAAAGAGCCCATGCTGTGGGCAAATAAGTAGATTGGCAGCTGCTCATGGTTTTTTTGAATTATTTCAGTCAGTTGAACCATGTTGCGCACCATCCAGTTGAAGCCGTCTTCGCCGACATAGCCTAAATCTTCTTCGCAAGCCGCAGTCTTCCCATGACCTCGATGGTCGTTGGCGTATACGATATATCCAGCAGAAGTGAGCGCTTCGGCGAATTGTTCGTAGCGTCGCGCCGTTTCCGTCATGCCGTGCGCAATCTGCACGACTCCCTTCGCTTCATTCGCATTCACTGGCGTCCAGCAATACACATACACATGGACACGCTGTGGATCGGTAAACGTAAACGTGTTCGTTAACATGAGAGATGCCTCCTGTCCTTGCTCCTATTACTTTCATTATAGTGAGGGACATATCGATAAAGCTATGGATAGTTTTGTGTCATCTCCGTGCGGGTCTGCTATTCGCCGGTGGCATCTCTTGTGATATGATACGTCTATAATCTATCTATGGAACAGCATGACAAGCAGTGAGGAGGCGTTGGACACATGTTTGCACCAACAATGTATACTGGGAGCAGAGAAAAGGACTATCCGGTAATAACACAGCAATTATCCGCATTGATTGATGGGGAACCGAATCTCATTGCGAACTTGGCGAACGCATCGGCTTTGCTCTGGCAAGGCTTGAAGAATATTAATTGGGCAGGGTTCTATCTGATGGACGTGGCAAAAGGTGAACTTGTGCTCGGACCCTTTCAAGGTATGCCTGCGTGTGTGCGCATTCCGCTTGGGCGCGGTGTCTGCGGCACGGCGGCCAAGGAACAGCGCACGCTCATTGTTCCCGACGTGCATGCTTTTGCAGGCCACATTGCATGTGATGCGGCTTCTCGTTCCGAAATCGTCGTCCCAATGGTGAAGGATGGCAAGCTGGTCGGCGTGCTTGATATTGACAGCCCGCTGACAGAGCGATTCAACGAAGACGATCAGGCAGCGTTAGAGAAGATGGTCGCAGCAATTATGTCGGAATCGGAGTAGCTTGGAGAAGGAATATCGGGTTCAATGGAGCAGCCGCATTCGAATTGGAGGACTGACTGTTCAAAAATAAGAGTAACGGTGTGCCTGTACAGAAAAGCCGGGGATTCTGTGCTAAATTGTTCATCCTTTTTGTGATCGTGCTCACACGACGGGACTTCCATATTTAGTATGTTGGAGTCAGAAATCCATTTTGACAGGGGGAAGCGCGAATGTTCTGTCATCAATGCGAACAGACGCCTACGGGCGGCTGCAAGGTCGTCGGAGTGTGCGGCAAGGATGAAACGATTGCAAGTCTTCAGGATACGATTGTGTTTGCTTTGAAAGGCATCGCGGCTTACGCGACGCATGCGCGACAGCTTGGCTATATCGATGAGGAGGTTGACGGGATTACGCATGAAGCGCTCTATATGACGTTGACCAACTCCAACTTCAATGTGCAGGAGCATCTCGATATGGCGATGAAGGTAGGAGGCGCAGCCATACGCATCATGGATGTGCTGGACCGGGCTCACACCGGGCATTTCGGCATTCCTGAACCGGTTACCGTCCCACAGAACAAGCTTGAGGGCAAGTCTATCGTCGTGACGGGACATAACTTGTATGCGCTGGAGGAACTGCTGAAGCAGACGGAGGGCAGAGGCATCAACATTTACACTCATTCTGAGATGCTCCCGGCACACGGGTACCCAGCGTTGAAAAAATATCCGCATTTGAAGGGCAACATCGGTAAAGCGTGGTACGATCAACGCCGTCTGTTCGAGCAATATCCGGGCGCTATTTTGGCTACAACCAATTGTGTCATGCCGATCAAAGGCACGTATGCCGATCGGTTCTTCTCCTATGAGGTGGCCGGGCTCGAGGGAGTGGCCAAAATCGTAAACGACGACTTCACGCCGCTCATCGAGCGGGCGCTTGCGCTGCCTGCGGCGGACGTGGACAGCGTACAAACCTTGACGACGGGGTATCATCACGAGACGGTGCTCGGGCTTGCGCCGGAAATTATCCAGGCGGTCAAGGATGGGAAGATCAAGCATTTCTTCGTCATCGCAGGCTGCGATGCGCCGGGCAAAGGCGGCGAATATTACCGCGAATTGGCGACGTCCTTACCGAACGATACCGTTATTCTCACGACTTCCTGCGGCAAATTCCGCTTCAACGATGTGGAATATGGAACGGTCGCGGATACGGGCATTCCCCGGTACATCGATCTGGGCCAATGCAACAATTCCGGTTCCACCGTCAAGATCGCTCAAGCGCTCGCAGACGCATTCGGCTGCAGCGTGAATGAGCTGCCGGTGTCGATTGTGCTGTCATGGTTCGAGCAGAAGGCTGTCGCCATCTTACTCGGCCTGTTCAGCTTGGGCATCCGTGATATCCGCATCGGGCCGAAGCCGCCGGAATTTATTTCTGAGGGCGTAATGAACGTGCTAACCGAACTGTTCGGCTTGAAGCTCATTGGCAATGCGCAGGAGGATATGAAGGAAATGCTCCGGCTTGCATAGATTGAAGTAGATACGCATTATCGTTATGCAAAATATAGAAAATACGAGCTGGGTATTGCATCTTCTCGCAAAATTATATATAATTTTTTCATTGTTAAACTGCTGGTGTAGCTCAGGGGTAGAGCAACGCACTCGTAATGCGTAGGTCGGGGGTTCAATTCCCTTCACCAGCACCACTTACATGTCGATAACGGCGCGGCTTCCGGGGGATTCGGGGGCCGCGCTTTTTCCCTTTTTAGGGGCTTCATCTACCGATCATCTACCCTTTATCCAGATAAAGCGGATTTTCTCTGTCGATTTGGTGTCCGGTTATCGAATCACCGACGTTACGCAGCACCAAACGGCATCGAGGCATACAATGCGAATGCATCGGCCTCGTCTTCCTGCGCCTGGGTGAACTGTTCGGGCATAGTACTTTGATCGCCAGCATGCCTCAATAAGTGACATAGCTCGTGCAGGAAGTCTAACCATTGCTGAGTGGGTTCGAGACGCGAATCAATGTTCATAGTGTACATTCCTGACTTCACTTCTAACGCTTCGCTTCTGAAACTTCCATAATATATCCAAACGTTCATACGAAAAGAAATATCCTCGATCGTGAGTTGTGAAGGTTCCGTAACGCCAATTTTGTTGTAAAGCTCTTCTTGAAATTCCTCAATACGAGTCAATTGATAGCCTGACACCGTTACTTATGGTGTTGATCGAAAATAAAGAGCTTTATTACGACTATGTTGCATCACCAGAACCGCTGAGTGAGGGGAAGCCACTAAGTGAAGAGGTTGACGAGCTGAAACAATCAGTTGCTGAACTTACAATATTGATAGAAACGCCACAACAATAAGAGAGGATGATCGAAATGGTATTTACGAGGGACAGCGGATTGGTAAAAGTTTGGGTTGGATTGGTCATGGTGGGCACATACAAATACGAGCAAGTACCCAAGCTTTATAATCTTAAGGATGTTGTTGGCGAAGTGATCAACGGAACAACAGAGTAAGCGCCCCGTAAATCGGAAGGCGCTATTTTTATGCCCTCGGGAGTCCGGGGGCTATTTGAGTTATAGGGGTGATGAGATGGATGCAGGGACGATCACGGCTCTAATATCCGTGGCAGCGGCCATTTCCGGTATTTTCTTAGGCTGGCTAGGTAGATCTCGCACAATTAGACAGGATACAGCAATTGAAGCCGGGAACGACGCCCGCCTACGCACTGATTTGGAATACATCAAGCGCGGGATTGATGACGTGAGGATTGAACAAAAGACGCAAGGACAACGGTTTGATTCTTTGGCAGAGCGCGTTACACGGGTTGAGGAATCGGCGAAGCAGGCGCATAAGCGTCTGGATCGGATTGAGGAATAACAAATTATTTTAATGGGAGAGTGTTGAACTATGGAATGGATGGAATGGAACATGATTTTTGAACTGATTGACCCGGCTTTATTTATCGTTGTCGGCGCTTGTTGGGTGATTGGGTACATGCTCAAGCAGACGCCCGCTGTGCCCGATTGGAGCATCGTTTACATCGTCGTTGTGCTGGCGGTGGTGTTTTACTGTTGGAATGCTTGGTTGGAGCGTAGAGGCGTTGATACAGGGCATTCTAGCGGGGGCGTTTTCAGTGTTTGGGCACCAAGCTGTTAAACAAGCGAAGAAGGGCGGTGAAAAGTAATGGTAGCGGCGATTGAGGAAGTGAAAAAGGTATTATGGGATGGCGGCCACGGAGGAAAAGATCCCGGGTCCAGTGGGAATGGAGTCGTTGAAAAGAACATCGCCTTACAAGTCGCAACAGAAGCGGCGAAGCGATTGGAACGGGACTACGAAGGTGTCCAATGCCTTCTTTCCCGTTCTTCTGATGTTTATCTATCCCTTTCAGAGCGAACCAACAAAGCGAATGCAGCAGGGGCCCATCTATTTATATCAATCCATTGCAACGCGGGCGGCGGCGCTGGTGGGTTTGAATCATTCACGTACATCGGGACGAAAGATGCTGCTACAGCGGCGTTTCAAGACGTGCTGCACGCCGAAATCATGAACCGCTTAAACCGTTCGGAGTCCGGGACCGGGGGCAGAAGAAGAAGGATCTATATGTCTGCCGGGAATCGCTCATGCCGGCCGTACTCACTGAAAATCTGTTCGTCGATGTGGCTGCTGATGCGGCCAGATTAAAGCGGCCAGAAGTGATTGAGGCGATTGTTGTCGGCCATGTGGCCGGGGTTGCGAAGTATCTGAAGCTGCAGCCGAAGAAAGCACAGCAGCCGCCAGCGAGCGGAGCGACCAACATCCTTGGCCCAGCATAGGCTACGGTCGAGCAGGCCAAAGCATGGGCGAAATCGAAGAATGCTCCCGCTGAATTCGTTGCACTCGCCGATCTATATTGGCTACTTGCGCCTGAGCGCGGCGGAGTAGATCCGGCAGTGGTCTATGTCCAGTTCGGACATGAAACTGGGTACTTGTATAGAGACGGGCGGAGTGCGGCGGGGATTGACGCCACGTACTGCAATCCATGCGGCTTGAAGGTTACCGCTGGCGGCGGCGATACGCAGGCCGCCGCACACAAGCGCTTTGCCAATTGGCGTGAGGGGATAACGGCCCACCTTGACCACCTCGCGCTATATGCCGGGGCGAGCGGATATCCACGGGATAGCACTCCCGATCCGCGTCATTTCTCGTACCTCAAAGGTACGGCGCGGACGGTGGAAGCACTCGGCGGTAAATGGGCCCCATCGTCAACTTATGGACACAAATTAGTGCAGTATTTAAAGGAGGTACAAGCAATGAAAAACAGCCGAAGCAAACGGATTATGCTGACCACTGGGCAGAAGCATCTATTCGGCGAGTGATGGACGCAGGAATTATGGGCGGCCGTAACACTGGATTAGCGCCGAATGAACCAATTACGCGGGCAGAGATGGCCGTGATAATTGATCGGCTGTTGAAGCAGATGGGGAAATAAGGGCTTAGGCCGAGTCTGCTCCCTGTTATACGATAAGAGCCGCGGGATCATTCCTGCAGCTCTTACCTTGAAAAAAAGAATTATTAGCACCAAACCTTGAGAGGATTGAGGCCAATCAAGACATAATTCCTATTATTTTTAATCATATAAAGGAACAAATATATCCTCACCATATAGGAACAAAAATATCCTCACCTCCATACACCCAAGCTTCTGTTTGGCCATGATCTAGCAATACATTATTATTATTATATGCACCAACCCAAAATCTGAATTTATGACCAACTTGCAGGAAAGGTGTTTTGTAATAATTACCATAATCTTGGCGCACTTCTACAATTAGTCGGTCGGTAGTTAAATCCCTGATGGCAATTTTATAATAAGCAGCACCGTCTACGCCGCTCCACCTAACCTCGGCGGTTTCATAACGTGCGGCTTGACTTACTGCTTTTGTCTCAACAGTAGAGGCTTGAAGCGGCTCCGCAAGAACTGCACCAGAACCAGCAGAGAACAACGTAGTTGCTGCAAGGATCGAAACAGAAAGCTCTTTTAACATAGTATTACCTCCCAAAAAATGATAATTTTAATTCACCACTTTTTAGTAGAATAGCTATGTGTCTGTATGATGAATCACCCTGATACTACCTATAATAATATATTTTGTCAATACTATTTGGATATTAATATATAAAATAATTATTTTTTAGGTATTTTAATATTATTTCTCCATCAATACAAGTATATGTTTGTATTACCTGTACTTTTATGGATAGTATTCTCAGCTTCTCTCGAGGTTGAGCGGATTCAGTGTTTCCAAATATCCCAGCCACCTAAAAAGTTGTGAAGTTTACCACCGTGTAGGCGGATATCCGCGGGCCAATACTCCCGATCCGTGGCACTTTGCCTATCTGCATGGCACAGCGCGGACGGTGGAGTCTCTGGGCACAAAATGGGCTCCGTCTCCGACATACGGCTCGCGGCTGGTGGACGAGCTTTCGAAGATGCGGAGGATGAAGGCGGATGCCCCAGGAGCCTCGGCGGAAATGGCTTCAATCGAAGTCAACGGTAAAAAGATTGGCGAGTGGCCGCTAGTCGATGGAACGGTCCTTGCTCCGGTCCGAGCGGTAGGCGAAGCGCTTGGCTGCCGAGTAGGTTGGAACCAGCAGACCAAAACGGCATCAATCAATGGCGTGACTGTACCGGGAGAGTTGATTGGCGGCAGCGCATATGCTTATGTTCGGGCAGTTGCGAAGGTTGCAGTGGCAATAGTTAAATGGGATACAAAGGAACGGAAGGTACTTATATCGGACTAACCTGCGGGGTCTGTAGGTAAAATAATACGACTTTCATTCAAAACAATGAATGAAAGTCGTATTTATCATTAATTACTTACAGCATATGTTTCCCATTTAGAGACAACTTTCTTAGGGTCTTAAAATTGTCTTGCATGAATAAAGAGGTCCATTCTATGCCCAGTCTTGTTGGTCACTTTGATGTTGATCTTCTTTTCCTTTCCCTTAACTTCTACTGGAACTGTTATTTCTTCTCCTGCTCTAATTTTTTTTTTCTGATGAACCTGTTACAGTCAGATAGACTGGGTCTGTAGAATGTCTATTCTTCACATGAACATTCAATGTTTTACCATTTTTCTCGTTTAATGTGAAAGAATCCTTGAAATCAGATGTTGATCGGTGTGATAAATTGTCTATCAAAATCGCTGATGCAAAAGCAGATGAGGAGAAGGACAAGATCAATACCATGGCCAAGCAAAGCCCCATAATTTTCTTCGCGCTTAATAACCTCCTATAATTTGTTAGCGTTTTGTTTTTCTGAATGCCAGATTCGCCCGGACTCAAGGAATAAACTTGCTAACCATAAAGTTAGATCAAGGCTGTAAAGAAAATAGGTTATAACCATGAACTCAGCTTTCGAAGAAAAACTAACGCTGATTTATAGTTCATAAATGATAGAAACAGGAATATGACTTCTACCTTTTCACCTCTCAATAATTTGATTTTTGTTGCTATCATTATGACTATCTCGAGAAGAAATATTTAGTTTATTATTATAAAATATATTATTAATTCCTATTGTATCAATAATTTAAAAATTAAGGAAGATAAATAAAACAAATACCAATAAAATCGAATTATTTCAGGCATTTAAATGACTCTTTAGTTTTAAGGTTCTTGTATTGGTGCCTCAATAATACAAGGGCATACTATGACGAGTTCCTTGCCTCCTTATCAGCGGGCCGTCTTGGACGGCCATTTCTTATTTCTAAAGGACTTTAGCTCCATGGTTTTATTTGGTATACTGTTGTCAAGCTGGATTTTCCGGCGATCACCGAAAGAGCCGTTGGGAAAGCACTAGCTTTAGATGAGCTCGTACGGTACTTGAAAAAGACAATCTTTTTCAAGTTTACGTTTAGAAAGCAAAATGCTATCATATAATTATAAAAGGAGCCGTGCGGCTAACACGACTCCCACGCAATAGCCGCTTTTAAGGGCGGTTGGTGTTAAACAGCATAAATGAGCCGTTAACCTACTCCAAGGGCGGCTCATTTCTTTTTATGAAATGAAAGGATCAACACAACCAGTGTCGCAAATGAAATCATCAGCGTCAAAGCTTGGTATGTCTCCATCGTATCACCTCCCTTCCGGAAGGATCACCGACCGCCCTTGTAAGCCATTCTATTGCCTAACTATCATACCATATTTTTCTTCGTTAGAAGTGGTTCTTAAAAGAAGATAGCGGGATAATTCCCACGGCTCTTTTTGCACTACTTGATTGTATACTCATTCACTTCAAACGATAAAATCTTATCGAAAATCACATAGTCTTTACGACTGCTGAACGGCCCTTTGTTATTGTTGTGTTTGTTAATGGCATAGGATGCTGTTCCTGAGCCGGCTTGTTTACTTTCGTACCAGGTAATGAAGGCATTAACTTCTTCCATGCTAAGATCGAATTCTTTTTCTAAGCCAGTAGTCATTGTAACGACAAGTATTGCTCTGTCACCTTTAGGCTGTTCTGGTTCTGGTTTTGGCTCTGGATTAGGTTCAGGATTAGTAGGTGGAGATACTTCAGGATCAAATGGATTTAACTTGCTTCCATTAGGAAAATCTAGACCAACTATATATAAGTATTCTTTTGTGTTGTTAATGATTTCAACAGAATGTTCCCTTGATTCTAGGGTTGGACTCTCGTAAGCGATTCTTGGAGTGCTGTCATTAGTCCCATGTAATGAAAAGTTATCTGTTTTTTCTCCATCAATATAAACATCAATGTCCTTTGAACTGTTGCTATAGTAGTAGGATATAAACCGGAATTTGTCTCCAACGAAATTAAACTTTATTTTTGCGTCGCTTGTTTGCCAAACGTTTTTAGTGCAACGCGAAACCTGACAGACCGTCCAACTGCCTTCGTAAGTTATATTTACTTCGTCATACAGATATCTTTCCCAGCCCACCTCGGCTTCGTCGGAAGCAGGGCCAACATATGAAGCGTAGGAAGTTTGTGAAAATGACAATGCGAGAAAGATTGAAAATATAATAGGAATTATGTACTTTTTCATTTAATTAACTCAACTTTCGCAGAGCCAAAATTAGCTTAACAGCACGTACTGCATAGATTTGAGAACGATTGGATTATCTACTTGACGAAAATAGAAAAACACCGCTTCGTTTGGTAAAGTGAGAGTGTCGAACAATCACTACCATAAAGAAGAGGTGTCCTCTATATGATAGAACAAAAGCAGTCTTTCGATCAACTGCCAAGAGAAATCAAACCGGCTTTTCAAGAACTGAATGTGCTCAAACACTTAAATGCCGCGGGGGTCAAGAAAAAGTTTGGTTTCACCTGTGCCTGCTTGTTTCGCCTCGTATTCGTTCTTTTGTTTCACCAGAAGAACTGGTTTCGCCTGCTGGAAAGCAACAAAGGCGAGGGGTTTCCCGGCAAAGATGCCGTTTACCGGTTTCTCTATCACGGCGGGTACGCCTGGCGGCGGTTCTTACTGTCGCTGAGTGGCGAGACCGTGCAGCGTATCGAGAAACTGACCTCGGAAAGCCGTGAGACGGCATTCATCTTTGATGACTCCATGTTCGAGCGTAATCGGAGTAAAACCGTCGAGATGCTAGCGCGCTTCAAGGATCATGCGACGGGTGCGTTCTATAAGGGATTCCGCATGTTGACGATGGGCTGGTCAGACGGCCATTCGTTTATCCCCATGGACTTTTCGCTGCTCAGTTCCGCGAAGTCCGGTATTAACGGCATCATGGAAGGTATCGACAAACGCACTCATGGCTACAAGCGCCGTCAGGAAGCCTTTTGTTCTGCCCCGCAAGTGATCTCGACTATGCTGGACCGTGCCATACAAGCCGGCGTTTCCACGTCGTATGTCCTCATGGACAGTTGGTTTACGCATGCACCGCTCATTCAGGAAGTCACTTGCCTTGGACTGCAAGTGATCGGCATGGTGAAGAACGATAACAAGCGCTACCTCGTGAACGGGCAGCGACTGTGCCTCAAAAAGCTGTATGCTGCTGCGCCGCGTGTCGAGGGCAACAACCGCTATATCCTTCGCCACATCCGAACGGAGCTTGCCCCCGGCATCCCGGTGACGGTCGTGTTTGTCCGTCATCGTTCCAAGAAGAACGAGTGGCTTACCATTCTCTCAACGGATCTGGCTTTGACCGCCCAGGACATCATCCGGATCTACCGGATGCGCTGGGAGATCGAAGTCTTCTTCAAGTGCGCCAAGTCACTGTTGCGACTGCAAAAAGAGTTTCAGGGCCGCTCGTACGACTTGCTCGTGAGCCATACGACGATTGTGTTTTCACGTTACATTCTGCTCGCTTGGCAGCACCGGCAAAGCACCGATCAGCGGTCTTTTGGCGGACTGTTTTATGTACTTTGCGATGAAGTTGGCATCATCGATTGGGCGGTTGCCCTGCAACAAATGGTTGATTTGATTACCGATATTGCTACGAAAGCCAGTAAGAGGATCACATCGCTCATTCAGTGTCAACTGCAGCAATGGATCGGCGGTCTGCCCAGTTACATCAAGGCATATCTGTCGATTTCATGCTGCGAAAGTTGAGATAGTAACGACAAGAATTGCTCGGTCACCTTTAGGTTGATCTGGTTTAGGTTCAGGCTCCGGTTCTGGACTTTCAACTGAGTACATTTCAACTGTGCTGAGAATCCCATCATTCTCAAAAACTGCTCCCCCAATAATGTATATATTTCCATTCATTTGTACAGAAGTGTGTTCAGTTCTTGGGAAAGTTAAATCCTTAAGCGTGGTTATTGTTTCTTTTGGGGTCAAAAATTTCAACAGTTGAAATGAGTTCGCCCAAACCTATTTTACCTCCTGTATATCCTCCCAAAATGTAGACTTTGTCATTGATTTTAACAGTCTTATGGCCAACTCTTTTCATTAGCTTGCTCTCAATTGAATTCCAGGAATCTTGTTGAGGGTCATAGATTATGATTGAATTATTAGATACGGAGTAGTCTATATAAGTTGAATCAAAGTTCTTAGCAACCCTTGGCAAGGAAAAATGAACCATTTGTCGAATAAGAAACAGAGAAGAAGCGGACAAAGTGGGGAACGCCATGGATAAGCATAATGAACTGGAAAAAGTAAAAGAAGCCATGAAACAAGCCAAAGAGCGTCGAATGTATGAACGCTATCAAGCCATCTATTTGCACTTGAAAGGCACATCCATGACGGCAATCGCTGAAATTCTGAATCGTAATCGAATGACGGTGAGCAGTTACATTCATACGTACGAAAACGGCGGATTGGTCGCCTTGCGGCTCAAGCATTCATCTGGTGCTCCTCCTCGGTTAACCAAGGAACAACAGGATCAGTTGACGCAGACCGTCGCCTATTCGGTGCCCCACGAGGTCGGCTTTACAGCCAAGCACAACTGGACGCTTGAACTCATTGCCAGGTATGTGGAACGAGAATGGGGTCACCGCTACTCGCTCCGAGGCATCTCCAAAGTGATGGAACGCTTAGGACTCAGCTATACAAAACCGACATACACGCTTGCGGCAGCAGATCCAGAGAAGCAACGCCAGTTTGCCGAATCGACCTTTCCCGATTTGAAAAATGTTACTGAACCATGAGATCGATCACTTACTGTTCGAGGATGAATCCATGATTCGGGATTATCAAGCGATTCAGAAAACCTGGTTTCTTCGCGGGAAGCAACGAATCATTCCAACCACGGGCAAGCATCGCGGGGTCAAGCTACTCGCGACGGTTGACTATGAGACGGGACGAATCGTTTGGCAAGAAGACGAACACTATACGGCTGAAACTTTTCTTGCCTTTCTCCAGAAGATCCTCGCGGCTTATCCGACGGGGAAACTTGTTCTTGTGTTAGATAATGCCCGGATTCATCATGCAAAGCTGCTTCAGCCGTTTCTGAAAGAACAGAGTAATCGGCTTAAGCTTGTGTTTCTGCCACCATATAGCCCGCAGTTAAACATCGTGGAAGGACTCTGGAAATGGCTCAAGTCCAGTGTGATCAACAATGTGTTCTATTCCACCGTTTCCGAAATCCGTCTGCGTGTCGGGCAGTTTATGGATGAAATCATGAAGTACCCTCATGCCATCATTGACCGCCTATGCGTTAGACTTTGATTGATATCTTCTTTCGTTCAACTTATATAGCCTCCAATAAGATATACTTTCCCGTCAATAACTTCGCTAGCAGGTGCATTAGCAGTGTAAGGCATATTTTTCTTTGTTGACCAAGTATTCGTTTCAGTATCAAAGCATTCAGTAGTATCTACAGCAACATTAGAATTGTTTCCTCCGCCAAATACATATAATTGCTTACCTACAGCTACTACAGAAGTCCACGATCTAGCTGTAGGCATATCCGGCTATTTTCCCAAGAATCAGTTTTAGGGTCGTATATTTCTACTTTGTTGGCTCTTGTCAACTTTCCTACAGTAGTGAAGTATCCTCTGACAACATAGATTTTGCTATCTATTACTGCAGCTGATACTCCAGATCTGGCTGTTAGCATATTTTTTTTCTCTGTCCAAGTATCGGTGCTAGGGTCATATTCATATGTATTATCGTGTTTTATTCCTGTATAAGCAGCATTTGAACCGGAAGAACCTCCGAACACATAAATTTTTCCATCAACTACCGCAGAAGCTGACCCGGTGCGTGCTTCGGGTATGTCACTTCTTTTAATCCATTCACTCGACTCTTCAGCAAAAGCTTGGGAAGAGCAAACAAACGTAACAAACACTATAAAGGCTACAGATGCAAATGATACTCTCTTTTTCAATGTAATAACCTCTCTCTATGTAATATCGTTATAGAACGACTTTACATAATTATAAATGGGATGTCTAAACATAAAATCCTATAAATAGAAAAATGAAAGTATCCACATGAAAAAACACCGCAGGATACCTCCTGTGCTTCCTCTTCATACTACAAAATCCACAAAGACAGGACTGCGCAGCATTCCGGCTTTGGTCCAGTTGCACCCTTTCTGCCTGAATATAAACTCAGATGTTGTATTATTGACAGTGATGAAATATCTGTATATGATGTGTATGTATGAAATACACAGTTGTAATTTTGGTGGAGGTTAAATGAAAATTATTATTTCCAATACATCCGATTCACCTATATATCAGCAGATAAAAGAACAAATAAAGGATGCGATACTTTATGGTGAATTGAAAGAGGGCGAACTGCTTCCATCTATCAGGGCACTAGCCAATGATCTGCGAGTGAGCGTTCTTACAACCCGAAGAGTATACGACGAGCTTGAGTCAGAGGGTTTTATTACAACCAAAGCGGGCAAAGGCTCATTTGTGGCAAAAGAAAACCTGGAACTTCTGTTGGAATCAAGGCGGCATATGGTCGAAGTAAAGCTCACTGAGGCTTGGAATGCGGCCCGTTCGCTGGGGATTAGCAAAGAAGAATTGATTTCAATGATGGGTTTACTGTTTGAGGAGGGCGAACATGAATAAGATTTTAGAGGTTAAGGGACTAAAAAAAGATTTGGGCACCTTTAGCTTGCAGGATGTCAGCTTTTCTTTATTAGAAGGTTGCATTACTGGATTCATTGGTTTAAATGGGGCCGGTAAGACCACAACTATAAAAACAATCCTTGGGCTGGTGTTGAAGGATTCGGGAAGCATTGAATTTTTCGGCAAAGACATGAACCTGAATGAACGGGAACTAAAGAATCATATTGGTATCGTATTTGATGAGGGATATTTCTATGAAGAATTGACATTGGCGGAAATGAAAAGCATTATTGCACCTGCCTATTCAAATTGGGAAGAATCCATTTTTCATAAGTACATGGAACACTTTGGGTTGCCACTTAATCAGAAAATCTCTACATTGTCCAAAGGCATGCGCATGAAGTACGCTATAGCATTAGCTCTTTCCCATCATGCCGACATATTGATTATGGATGAGCCAACAAGCGGACTTGATCCACTGGTACGAAGTGAATTGATGGAAATATTATTGGACTTTATGGGGAATGGCGGAAAAGGTGTGTTCTTTTCTTCCCATATTACCTCTGACCTCGAAAAAGTAGCTGATGTACTGATTTTAATTGATAAGGGCAGAATCATATTGAGTGAGGAAAAGGATGTACTGCTTGACACGCATGGCTTAGTAAAAGGAGAAAAAATGGCGCTTAATGACCAAACAAGAGAATTATTTTTAACGTTGCGCGAAACCAATTATGGGTTTGAAGGATTGACAAACAGCAAACATGCCGTAAGGCAGCAAATGAACAATGTGCTAATAGAAAAGCCGACTATTGAAGATATTATGTTGGGCTATGTAAGGAGGTAATTGAGATGTTGTTGCATCTTGTAAAAAAGGATTTCCTACTCTCGAAAAGATATATGAAAGTGATGCTTATCGCTTCATTTGGGATTCCCATTTTTATGACCTTCAAAGTTGATTTTATAAGCGGAGGTTTTTTTCCATTTTTTCTAAGCACTCTTTATATTCAATATCTGCTGTTCAATTCAGTATCGATGTTAGAATATAAATACAAAGGTTCTGCGCTCCTATGCGCAACTCCTTATACACGCAAGGCATTGGTAAAATCAAAGTATTTATTTATATTGGCCATTTTTGTGTGCTGTTATATCGTATACACAATTACTGCCTTACTTATTGCGGGAAAGATAGAGATGCTGAGCATTTCGGAATCTGGATTATCATTATTAATCTTATCTATTATTTTTGGGGCAATTATACCGGTTCAATACTACTTCGGTTATGAAAAATCCAAATATATATTCATGTTTTTTATTTTTATAACACCGTTTGTATTTCCCTTCATAATAAAGGTAGTGCAAGCCAATAATATTAGTTTCCAAATGATGCTTCCTTTTCCGAAAATCGTTCAAGAGTTGTTTCCTTTTTTACTAGCGTTGGTAATAGGCCTAATATCTATGACTGTATCTATACGCATTTATTCTAAAAAGAACTTATAACTATGGTAGGGGACAGATGCCAAAGAAAGTAGACGTATATTTTCCATCATGATAAGATATAAATAGAAAAGGAGCCGTGCGTGAACACGACTCCAGTGCAATAGCCGCTTTTAAGGGCGGCAGGCTTTAATTAGGTGTCACGAATAGACCGCGTACCTTTAGCGAGGGCGGTCTATTTCTTTTTGTGCATGTATATCATCAGCATTACGACAAACGTCAATAATGCGAATATCCAAAGTCCAAATTGGAACATAACGGATAGTGCTTCGTATACGCTCACAGGCTTCACCTCCCTTCCGGGAGATTAGCCGACCGCCCAAAAAGCCATTCTATTGCCTAACTATCTTACCATATTTTTCACTTAAGAAGGAGATTAACATCTCTTTAAAAAAGACATATGAGAAAAGCCGCAGGATAGTTCCCACGGCTTTTTTGCACTACTTTATCGAATACTCGTTTACTTCAAACGATAAAATCTTATCGAAAATCACATAGTCTTTGCGACTGCTGAACGGTCCTTTGTTATTGTTGTGTTTGTTAATGGCATGGGATGCTGTTCCTGCGCCGGCTTGTTTATTTTCGTGCCAGGTGATGAAGGCATTTACCTTTCTAATATGGATGATGCAAGCAAATTACCACACGATCCTTTTTCGTGGTATCTTATGGGTGGAACGGATCGATTCTAATTCTTGTGATCAAATGGAGAATATGTATGAACTATGATTGTTTAATTGTGGATGACGAGAGTATTCTTGCGGAAACAACATGTGAGTATTTTAATATGTTCGAGGTCCAATCAGCTTATGTGACCAGCGCGGAGGCGTGTGAGCATTTTTTGCAGGAGAATGAAACTTCCCTGATTCTTCTGGATATCAATCTGGGTCAGAGCTCGGGCTTTGATCTGTGCAAAAAGCTGAGGCAAACTACGCAGATTCCAATTCTGTTCATCAGTGCCCGCTCGAGCGATGACGATATTCTGATTGCCCTTAACATCGGCGGAGACGATTACATCCAAAAGCCGTATACGCTCAGCATATTGCTAGCCAAGGTTAGAGCTGTGCTCAAAAGATATGGAAAACAAAGTCCGGCAGAAATGCTGGAGTTCGGTCAGGTCCAGATCGACTGTATGCTTTCCCGTGTTCGCGTGAACGGTGCAGAGATCAAATTCAAAACGCTGGAGTACAGGCTGCTCTGCTATTTGGCACAAAATAAAAACCGGGTGGTGTCCAAGGAAGAGCTGTTCGCCAAGGTGTGGGGTGACTCTTTTACTGGAGATGGAACCTTAAACGTACATATTCGGCATTTGCGCGAAAAAATAGAGGTCAATCCCAACAAACCGCAATATATCAAAACGGTGTGGGGAACGGGATATGTTCTAGAGGATGGCAAGCGATGAAAGCCAAGGGAATGCTCTTGACGATGCTTGTTGTTTTTATTGCAGGTATTATTCTTTCTGTGCAGGTGATTGGGGCCGAAGTAAATACGGATGTGGATATTGTCATGGCCAACAGGGTACTGAAGACGGTTGAAAGCCACTGGGAGCAGATTGAGCAAGGCGATTACAGCGGCATCACGCAGCAATTTATCGTTCTGGATCAGAGCGGGAACGTACGCTACCAAACGGCAGACGGACTGTCCATGACCATTAATGATGCCATCCGGAACAGGGATTCGATCTTGGATGTTATGGTGGAAGGAACTCCCGCAGGAAAGCTCATCATCCATGATGATTATGACCAAAAGATGCAGCGCAACAAGGAACAGCTTGTGACCGTAATCTTGATAACTTTTACCGTGTTAACCGTGCTATGCGTACTCTATATTATATTTTTGAATCATGCCGTAATCACCCCGTTTAAAAAGCTGCAAAGCTTTGCCCTGAATGTGGCCCGGGGGAATCTGGATATTCCTTTAAACATGGATAAAAACAATCCGTTCGGCGCGTTCACCGAAAGCTTCGACATGATGCGGGAGGAGCTGGCGGCGGCGCGGCAGAGTGAATATGAGGCCAACCGCAGTAAGAAAGAGCTCGTGGCCAGCCTAAGCCATGACGTCAAAACACCGGTCGCCTCCATTAAGGCGGTTAGCGAACTGATGCTGTTGCGAGCTAACGATGAGAAAGCAATCAAGCAGTTGAACATGATCTATTCCAAGGCAGAGCAAATTAACTTGCTGGTGACGGATATGTTCCATGCGACGCTTGAGGAGTTGAAAGAACTGAAGGTGAATGTGACTGAGGAATACAGCGGCGTTCTGAAGGGAATTATCGCGAATGTGAACTACGATGACCAAATTACCTGTGACCCCATCCCGGATTGTATTATCCTCACCGATGTCACACGCTTACAGCAAGTCTTCGATAATATCCTGAGCAACTCTTACAAATATGCGGGTACCGCTGTTAAAATCTCTTCTTTTATTACCCCTACCCATTTGCAAATAGAGATTATGGATTATGGAAATGGCGTCAGCCGGGATGAATTGCCGCTGCTGTTCAACAAATTCTACCGGGGCAATAACATCGCGGGCCAAACCGGAGCAGGGCTTGGACTGTTCATCTCCAATTATCTCATGCAGAGCATGCAGGGCGATATTGAATGCCATAATCGCGATGACGGTTTTACCGTCACCCTCCGAATCAAGCTCGTCTAACGATTTAAGGAACGGTTAAGGATTGGACAAAGATTAAATAAGAATTGATTTTGTATGATAGGACTGTAATCCATTCTGCAATCTATCAACAAAGGAATGATCACCTCGTGCAAGATACGATACTTAGAACAGAGAAATTATGCAAAACGTTCTCCACTGGCGGAATTCAGCAGCATGTGCTGAAAAATTTGGACATCAGCCTGATGGAAGGAGACTTTACAATTATTATGGGCAGCTCCGGTTCAGGAAAATCGACACTGCTCTATGCACTTTCCGGCATGGACAAACCTTCGCTCGGGGAAATTCATTTTGAGGGTGAAAATATATCCAAGCTGAATAATGACCAACTTGCCATTTTCCGCCGCAATAATTGCGGGTTTGTGTTCCAGCAAATCCACTTGCTGGACAACCTGAGCGTGCTGGATAATGTGCTGGCGAGCGGTCTGCTGGTGAGCAAGAACAAGCAGGCTGTTGCTGCCAAAGCCAAACAATTGCTTGCCCAGATGGGATTAAATGAAACCTTGTGGGGGAAATTCCCCTCCCAGTTATCCGGTGGTGAAGCACAGCGGGCCGGGATCGTGCGCGCCCTGATCAACAGTCCGAAAATGGTGTTCGCAGATGAGCCCACCGGCGCACTCAACTCCGTATCAAGCGACAGTGTGCTGGACGTCATGACCGAGGTCAACCGGAATGGACAGAGCATAGTCACGGTCACACATGATATCACAACGGCTTTGCGGGGCAACCGAATCCTTTACCTGCGTGACGGCATTATTTGTGGAGATCTGGACCTAGGTGCTTTTCATGCCGATCACAACCTTGCAAGGCATGAGAAGCTAAATGCGTTCCTGTCTGAAATGGGATGGTAAGATGAGAATTATTAACCTGGCCATGGCCAATATCAAAACAGGAAAAAGCGCGGTCTTCTCCCTGTTTGTTTTGATTTTTATTGCCGCACTGCTGCTGAACATAGGCACGACGGTTATGTCTAAAATGAGCACCTTTTATGAAGACAAGGTCGAAGAATTACACGATGCGCATGTAAGCATCGTAATGAAAAGCGCAAACTATAAGCAGCCTTATGGAGATTTTCTCAAATCCTATTCAGGAGTGAAAGAGACAGAAACGGAACAAATGATATTGCTGCCCACGGCCACGATTCGTTTCGACAAGAGCGAATTTAGTATTCGAACTGCGCTGCTGAATGCGGATGCAGAGCGGACCGTTGCGCCGCTGAAGCTGATTGAGGAGTCGGCTTCTGACAAAGGAGAGGGAATCTATATCCCTTATGGCTTAAAAGTGAGGAACGGCTACCAACTAGGAGACAACTTCACCCTTACTTATCAAAATAAGAAATATAGTTACCGTGTAACCGGATTTTTTGAGTCGACTTTGATGGGCACATCCAAACTCGCCATGCTGAAATTTTATTTGCCGGATGCGGCCTACCGTCAATTGTCTGAGGAACTGGGTCCTGCGGCCGACGGCACCCTTATATCTGCAATTTTTACGGATAGTGAACAATCAGGCGCCTTATTAAGTGACTATAACAATCAATTTCCACAATCCAACGAGGCTGTGGATCCCAGTTTTTGGGGAGCGGACATGCAGACGGCAGAAAGCAGCAGCGCTTTAATCGTTAATATTGTCGCCATGATTCTGGTCGCGTTTGCGGTAATGATCGTGCTGATGTCGCTTACAGTGATCAAGTTCCGTATATCATACAGCATCGACGATGGTATGGTGAACATTGGCGTGCTTAAAGCGGTGGGCTATACCAGCCTGCAGATTCACACATCAATTGTCTTGCAGTTTATGCTGATCGCAGTTGCCGCGAGTGTCACAGGTGCAGCCGTTTCTTATGCCGTAATGCCCGCGTTCGGTGGAGTGATCTCTTCTTTGGCGGGGTTGCTATGGACGGGGGACGCCCACATGGGAACAGATCTGGCCAGTGTCCTGATTGTAACCCTGTTGGTGCTGGTAGTAGCGCTGCTCTCTTCCATGCGGATCCATAAGCTTTCCCCTGTCGCAGCATTGCGGGGAGGGATCATGACCCATAATTTTAGACGAAATCTTCTCCCGCTGGACAAGGCCAAAGGCGGCCTCCAATTCGTGCTTGCTTGCAAAACAATGCTTGCGAACAGCCGGCAGAACCTAATGATCGGCAGCATTATTGTCGCGATTACCTTTGCTTCGGTCTTCTCGGTTGTGTTGTACTACAATATTGCTGAAGATAAAACGGCGTTTTTCCAAATGCTTGGTGCCGAAACGCCTAATGTCGGAATTCAGGTTGAACCCGGTAAAGACAGCGAGCAGTTGCTAATGCAGATTCAACAGATGACAGGTGTGGAAAAAGCCAATATTCTGGACTATATTACAACGACGATTGATGGCCAGTTGGTGAATACGGATTTTTCTGATGATTACGGAAAGCTGGAAAACAAATCGGTCTATGAAGGCCGCTATCCGCAATTCGACAACGAGATTGTTGTTACCGGAGGACTAGCCAGACTGCTCGGCAAAAACATTGGCGATACGATTAAAGTGGGGGTGGGAGGTGCTTCCCATCCGTTTCTGATAACCGGGCTGAACCAATCGTTTAATGCGGGGCGGAATGGAGCATCTTTAACCATGGCAGGGGTGCATCACCTGATTCCTGACCATAAAGGAATGTCCATTAATGTATACCTGGAAGGTGTCAACAAATCGGACTTTATCCGTGATGTCGAAGCGGAGTACGGAAGCATGATTCAGACTATAACGGATGTGGATGAATCGCTAGAGAGCGGAACCCGGGTATATATATCGGCAGTATTTGCTGTCATGGTTGTGATCCTGGCGATAACCGTGCTGGTAGTTGTATTGATTCTCTATCTGGTCATCAAAATGACGATTCTCAAGCGAAAAAGGGAACTGGGGATTCTAATAGCGACAGGCTATACCACGTTCCAGCTTATGACCCAGATCGCGCTGAGCTTTGTTCCCATTGTAATTGCAGGCGTAATCGTCGGCGGTGTGCTGGGCAGTCTGTACACCAATTCCGTGCTTGAGCTGCTGCTCTCAGATGCCGGCATTTCCAATGTGCAATTCATCATACATGTTCCGCTTATTGTTACACTCTGCATCGCCATTATTGTACTGGTCTATCTCGTATCGATGTTAGTGTCGCGCAGAATCAAGAGAATCACAGCATATGGATTGATTACGGAGTAGATAGGCAGCAGCTTATTAAAGGCCACAGACGAACTGTGATGTTTTTGAATATCAGCTCATAGATAGACGTGATTTAATCTATTTATTTGTAAAATATGGGGGAACACTAGCATGAACATGAAAAAATGGAACAAAATAATCGCGATCTTGATGAGTGCGCTATTCTTTACTGCTTTTTCGATCCCTGTCTACGCAGAGGAAGCAAGCTCAGATCGGACACCTTCCGGTATTCCCTACACCCAGCTTGAGCAAGAGATCGACAACTATGTGAATTCATATATCGGAAAATCAACTCCTGGTGCTGCGGTTGTGGTAACCAGAGGCGACGAGATTATTTTTTCCAAAGGCTATGGTTACGCCAATATGGAGAAGCAAATCCCTGTAGACACCGCCAACACTGTGTTTGGCTACGGTTCAATTAACAAGCTATTTGTCTGGACCTCCATTATGCAATTAGTAGAAGAAGGAAAGATGAAGCTGGATCAAGACATCAGGGCGTATTTTCCGCAGGAGTTTGCAGAGAAGCTTCGCTACGACAAACCGATTACGCTGCTGGATATAATGAGCCATACCGCCGGCTTTGAGGAATATTCGGGCGGCCTATTTATAAAGTCATCGGAGAAGCTGGAATCACTGGAAAAAGTGCTGTTATCTTCCCAACCCGAGCAAATATTTGAGCCTGGCAAAGTCATGTCTTACTCTAACTTTGCCACAGCCCTGGCAGGATTTGCGGTGGAGAAGGTAAGTGGGGAACCTTTTTCCGACTACGAAAAGAAGCGGATTTTACGCCCGCTGGAGATGAATCATACCTCAGGCCATCCGACACTGGCTGATCACCGGGATTTGCAGGATGCAGAAGCTACAGGCTATGCGATTACAGCGAAAGGAGGCTTCGAACCTAGAGCACATTATTATATTCCTTTCTATCCTGCAGGAGCAATGAAAGGAACGGCGGAAGACCTCGCACGGTTTGCCATAGCATTGACAACCGCTGACAGCCCGTTGTTCGCCAAGCAGCAGACGCTGCAAACGATGCTTACCCAAAGCTATACGCCACACAAGGACCTTCTTTCCAATGCGCATGGATTCTGGGAATACAACGCACAGCCCCGTACTGTTGGACACAGTGGAGGCACCATGGGCTTTTCAAGTAATTTTGCTGTTGTTCCTGAAGAAAAGCTTGGTGTTGTCGTATTAACCAACACAGAGGGCGAACGCGATATTGTGCCTAGTTTGATTGACCTGCTGATTCGGAATAAGGCAAAGGAGCTCGTGCAGCCAAGTAAAAACCTGCCGCCGTCAAGCGAAGTGGCTGGACACTATGTACTATCACGCAATACCTTTACCACTGTCCAGGAGTTTATGGGCTACCTGACGTTGGTTAATCTGGAAGCGAAGGGCGAACATGACCTTACCTTAACCGGGCGTGGAATATCAGGAGAGTATAAACAAATTAGCCCCTATGTATACAAACTGGATAAAACCAACAGTAAGAGTATTCAGATGAGTGCGCCTATGTTGTATGCTGAAAAATCAGAAGGAAAAGTAACGCGGTTAAGCGGCGGACAAGCGATGGACATGCTTCCGCTCAAGTCCAGCCGTTCCGTCCTGGCATTGATGACCTATCTGATTGTTGCCGCAGTAGCTGTTTCGTTCTTTTTGTTGGCTCCGCTTGTGCTTATCATTCGCTGGCTCCTGTGGAAAAGAAAAGGAATTTTGTCTTCAAGCACAGCTAATCATTTGTCCGCAGGCGTCATTGTGTGCGGAACCGCACTGGTATTAAACGTCTTGTTCCTGCTCCTGAACGCCATCGGCAATCAAAACGTGACCACTAATCAGTTGAATTATGGAATTATTATGAACTGGATACTGGCAATGCTCGCTGGCTTGCTGCTTGTGATCTCTATCTTTAAAGGCAGACACCATCCGCAATCCCAAGTCCAAAAAGTGTTCCGAATGGCTACAGCGGTGCTTCTTGTCGGTTTCATCGTCCTGCTGGCCGACTGGAAGTTCTTTCATCTCATTGCTTAAATGTCTGCTAAAGACATCAGACGGATCGGCCAAGATACAAACTGTGGCAGGTCCGTTTTTTATTTTTTCGAGTGACATGACTGGCTAATATTTGCCCATCGCGAGTCAATTGCGTCACCAAGGAGCGTATAGGAGGGGGCTGCTAAGCCTCCGTAGCATCAAAGTAGACGTATAAAACCATGCATGATAAGATATAAATAGAAAAGGAGCCGTGCGGGTAACACGACTCCAGTGCAACAGCCGCTTCAAAGGCGGTGGCTCAATACGAAAGTTTCACCAGATAGGCCGATTCCTTCGACGGGGCGGCCTATTTCTTTTGGTGCAGGACAAGAGCAATGAGCGTCAAGACTAATCCCAGTAGCCCGACAATCAGCGAACCGAAACCAATCATGATAAGCAAAGCATCTTTAACCTCCACAGGCATTCACCTCCCTTCCGGGAGAGTAGCCGACCGCCCATAAAGCCATTCTATCGCCTATCCATCATACCATAATTTCCCTCATGGAGTGATCTCGCAAATCGATTCGACCGCGTACGTTCGGGCCGGCACGTGCAGAACGGTGAACTCAGGCGGGGCATCGCTTCCTTTTGGAAAATCAAATCCCATCATATAACGTCTGCTCCCGTCCTCTTTGAAGTCAAAATGATAGCCGTAGAGCAGCATACCGGCTGATCTGCCGGTCGCCTCGTTGATCCGGTCATGCGTACCGTCTTTCCAGATTTTCTCGGCGAATTCGGGTATTTCCTTGAAGGCATCCGTCCGGATATCGACACTCTTGCTGATTACGGTAGATGCCAATTCTTCTGCGGCAAGCGTTAATCGCCGGTTCCGAATGTACTCGGTGACCGTGAAGCCGGTTAATGCATGGAACATTCGTTGAAGATGATACCGGGATGATAAAGCTGCCTTCGCAATATCATCGATCTCAAGCATAACATGCAAATGATCCTCGATATAATCGATGGCTTGGCGAAGCATTTTTAACGACTCCATCTGATCTCATCTCCTTTCCCATCCAGTGTATAGGACGCTAAGCTTTCGTTCCTGTTCTCGAGTGCGCTGATTTGTCCAGAAAATCGTGTATTGTTAATTACTCCGATTACGCTCGAACATGGAGTCATCAAAGATGAATGCCGTCTCACGGCTTTCCGAGGTCAGTTTCCCGATACGCTGCACGGTCTCGCCACTCAGCGACAGTAAGAACCGCCTCCAGGCGTACCCGCCGTGATTGAGAAACCGGTAAACGGCATCTTTGCCGGGAAACACCTCGCCTTTGTTACTTTCCAGCAGGCGAAACCAATTCTTCTGGTGAAACAAAAGAACGAATACGAGGCGAAACAAGCAGGTACAGGTGAAACCAAACTTTTTCTTGAACCCTGCGGCATTTAAGTGTTTGAGCACATTCAGTTCTTGAAAAGCCGGTTTGATTTCTCTTACTAGTAATGAGTAGGTCGGGGGTTCAATTCCCTTCACCAGCACCAATTACATGCGATAACGCTGCGGCTTCCAGCGTTCCGGGGGCCGCGTTTTTCTTGCTCATAAGGGATTTGAGTTCTATGAAGACCCTTTTAACCGAGAGCATGTTGTCGGACTTCCAGCAATGTCCATATGTCCATTCTTCCCCACAATCAGGATGGATAGCGTTGATAATATGGTGCGTGCTGTTTGAACAGTAAAACAAGCCTTTGCCCCGGTACAGCTGTAATTGGCACTGTGATTCTAGCTATCATAACATTTACTATAGTACGGTAGAAACTGACCTGAACTGAGCCAATTGACAGGGGATTAGTTACTGATATTCCTTGCAGAGGGCAGCTGCTTCTAAAATAAAATTGGAATTCAAACAACACTATTCCTCGCATATTTAGTCATCGCTGCAGCGTTCAACTTACTGAACGCTTTTTTTGATTTGGCGGCTACTTATTGGAATCCAGTCAGGACAACCACATACTTTTTCAGAAGCGAGTTGATGGAGAATGAGCATCGAGATTAAACAACGGCTGCTTCCGGACGGACGTCCGAACAAACCTAACAAGCCCATGGTTCCGGGATGGATCACCATCCATAATACGGACAATCTCACAGGCACGGCGGAGTCGCATGCGCGATACATTTTGGACGGCAGCGGCGGCAGGCAGGCATCATGGCACTACACAGTGGACGATGTGGATATTTTCCAGCACCTGCGCGATAACGAACAGGGGTGGCATGCTGGAGATGGTGACGGCCCAGGGAATCAGACGAGCCTCGGTATGGAAGTGTGCATGTTCATCGGTATGAAGACGGAGGTCGCCTGGCGGAATGCAGCTTGGTTGGCAGCCTTTCTCATTAATCGTCATAAGTTAACAGTTGAGCACATAGTTCCGCACCAAAAATGGTCGGGCAAGCTGTGCCCGTCGCAACTGCTGCCGTATTGGAGCAAGTTCATTAATATGGTTAAGGAAGAATTACAAAAGCTCCAGAGGCCGAAAAATGAAGCGATTATTGAAGTGAATGGAGCGAAGGTAGCAACAGGCATATTCGTAAACAACCTTGTGTTTGCACCAATACGGGACATCGGTGCGGCGATCGGTGCGCCAGTCGTATGGGACAATGGCAGTAAAACAGCATCAATAAATGGAAATAATGTTGCCGGTGGGCGATTGATCGGCGGGAAGGCATATGCTCCAGTACGGGCAGTAGCAGAAGCAGCCGGTGCAAAAGTCAACTGGAATGGAAAAGAGAAAACAATCAGCATCCAACTGCAACCGTAAAAGATCGGCAGCGCCTGAGCGGTAATCGAAAAAATCCATGTTCTTATCAAATTAAGCCCCGGAGTAAGTGATGGTACGGTCGATTATAACTTACGAAGAAGGCAGGCTGGCTGAGCTTCTAGAGGATTGATAAAAAGGTCTGATAGGAACTATCTACGGACGAATGGTTACCCTGGTGTGTATGGGCACAAGCGAAGCTAATTGAAGCACATCTTCGTTAAACATCCGGATACATCCGTGAGATACTAGTCTTCCAATCGAGGAAGGATCATTCGTTCCGTGAATGCCGTAATGCGGCTTCGACAAGCCCATCCAGAACGCACCGTATGGTCCGCCCGGATTGGGCTCCTTGTTGATTATGGTATATTCGCCTGTCGGAGTCTGGGTGAGCATCTTTCCGATTCCGACGGGGAACTCTCTGACTACGATATTTCCGTCCAAGAGATACAGCTTACGATCCGACAAATCGACAATGATTCGATATTGTGGCATAACACCCCACTCCTTTTCATTACAATATGCTGGGTGGGTTGGTGATGTTAAAATAGCATTCAGCGTGTAGATAAGGTGTCGAAAGATACTAGATCTACACACTTTTTTTCAATACAAGGTGCTGTGCATCGTCTCCCGATATTAAATCCATGGCGGTGGATTAGGCATCCACTATAGGGCGACATCGTTGATTTGCCCGGACTTGGAGGCATCCGCTTCGGAACCGGATAGCGACCGCCACACGAACACGGCGGCGATGCTCCACAGAAGGAGCGTGGCGATGCCGGACTCACCCGCGACATACGTCCAGCCTTCCTGCTTGTGATTGAACAACGCTTCGAACCAGCTGCGGCTATGGTTGATAGCCGTATGTATGATGACGGCAGGCCATAGGCTGCCACTCTTATGCCGGACCCAGCCCATCACGACGGAAAGCGGAAATATCATCGCCGTGAATAGCGCAATCGTCACAAGCGGAATTCCGTCCTCATTGTAACCGTTTAAGTAGAATGGGTAATGGAATACGGCCCACACGGCCGCTGTAATCAGAATCGCCTTCTTTGCACCGATAGCCTGTGTCAGCTTCGGCTGCAAGTAGCCGCGCCAGCCGATCTCCTCCGCGAAGGAGAACAATGTCATCACAATGAGCATGTTCGGGCTGAAGAAGCTCTGAGCGATGACTTGGAAGTAGGCGGTCATTGTCATGCCGTTGCTAAATTCATGGGCGGACGGCAACGCGATAAAGCCGAGACCCCAGGCTGCGGCAAAACCTATTATGACCGGAATGCCGGACAGCAGTGCAATCACGTACCAGCGAAGTCCGCCGAGCTTCGCCATGCCAGTCGATAGCAGTGTCTCTTTCCACTTTGGGCGGAACAGAAGCAGCAGCAACACCGTGATGAGCGGTGCGGCTTGGCTGACGGCGATAAGCTCGAACACGCCGCTCAAGTTCGCGGCCAAGGTTAAGCCGAGCACAAGCACGCAGTATAAGAAGGCCTCTTTTTTCAAAATTGCATTTGCGGTTGAATTCATTTAATATCGTCCTTTCTTTCATGTGCACAAGAGATACATTTTGCAGTGTCTATCTGTCAGCTTACAACGCATTTCTCAAGAAAGTATAAAGTCCGCGCTCATTTGCCCCGCAGAAGAAGTTTGGATTACACTGAACAGAAGGAGAACGTTCGGCGGGGGATGACAGAGGATATGATGAGAGCGAGCATTTTGCTTGTTGATGATGAAGAAGAGATGACTGAGTTCGTACGGGATGCGCTGGAGGATGAGGGCTATGCGGTGAGGGCAGCTTATAACGTGGAGCAAGCGGAACGGCTCATATTAGAGCGGCTGCCGGATTTGATTGTGCTGGATGTGATGATGCCGGGCACGGACGGGTTTCAATTTTGCAAACAAGTGCGGGATAGTGTCGATTGCCCGATTATATTTGTTAGCGCAAGGGAGAGCGAAGCCGATCGGATTTACGGACTGGCGGCAGGGGGAGACGACTATATCGTCAAGCCGTTTAGCCTACGGGAACTGAAGGCACGCATTGAAGCGCACCTCAGGCGGGAACGTCGCAGCATACAGCGCCGGGACAGCGGACTGCTTAAGTTCGGCTCCTATACGATCGATGTCAGGGGATATGAACTGCGCTGCCAAGGACAGACCTTGCCGTTGACGAACCGTGAATTTGCCATTGTAGAGCTGCTTGCCTTGCATCCGGGACAAGTATTCGCGCGCGAACACATTTATGAGCAGGTGTGGGGGATGGATGCGTTCGGAGATGATGCTACCGTAACGGAGCACATCAAAAATATCCGGGCCAAAATGGCTGCCGCCGATCCGGATTCGCGCTGGATCGAAACCGTGTGGGGGGTTGGCTACAAATGGGGGGGCCGTTCGTGAAGACACGCTCCATTAAACGCCAATTCATCTTTTATTTCAGTCTAGTTATCGGACTCAGCTTTATCTTGACTGCTGCCGTATGGGGGCTGGTCGTGTGGTTGATGTTTCAGGGAGAAGCGGACTGGATTAGACCTGCTAATTATTATGAGAAGAAGATACCGGGCATCTGGCAGGTTGTGGCGGCGGAGGGAGACAATCTGCTGCAAGAGGGCGGTAGGTCAGCGTTAGAGCAGGTTATCGACGGCACAGGGATATCTTACGCGATAGTTGATCGATACGGGACACCTGTGTATGGCACATTGACAGACCCGCGAATCGACAGTGGCCGCGAATTGATTGAACGGCTCAATTCCACCAAAATGATTGATTCCAATCATGCGCGGACAATGATGCCAATCGTGAATGCGGCAGGTGAGTTCGAAGGGGCGGTCGTACTGACTTATGTGCTTGCGGTCACTGCGACCGATGAGGCAAGCAATCCGTACGTCAGCCTGTTGGGAACGCTTATTATACTTTTACCATTTCTGCTTATTATTGTATTTACGTGGCTGTTCGGCAGGAGATTCAGCCGACAGCTGAACCAGCCGATTCAAGAGCTGATCGAGGGAACGAAGCGGGTGCAGCGGCGTGATTTGGACTTCAGCTTCTCTTATGAAGGCACGTCCGAGATCGCCCAGCTTGTAAAAGCTTTCGATGAGATGCGGCGGGAACTGTATTCATCGCTGCAGCGCGAATGGAAGCTCGAGCAAGAGCGGCGCGACATGGTAGCCGCCTTAGCCCACGATCTGCGAACGCCGCTTGCCATTGTTCAAGGCCATGTGGAAGGACTGTTGGAAGGCGGGGCGGAGCGCCCGGATCGTTTGTATCGCTATTTGGCGACGATTGACAAAAACACGAAGCGCGCGGCGCGGTTAGTACAGGAGATGAATACGGTATCGGCAATGGAGACGCCGGAGTTCCAGCTGAATCGGCGTGCTGTGGACGTCAGGGTGTTTATGGAAGAGAAGGCGTCCGACATCGAACGGCTGTGCGGGGAGCAGCACATTCATTTCACATATGACCTGGAGGACAAACGCAAAGAGCAGGCTTCCGTACTGTTCGATCCGGACAGGCTGTCGCAATTGTTGGATAACTTGTTTGCCAACAGCGTGCAGTTTACGCCGGCAGGAGGAACCATTTCATGGAGAACGGAATTAGCGGAGCATAAGCTTGTTATGCAAATTATGGATACCGGGCCGGGATTCCCGGCGCACGCGCTGGACATCGTGTTCGATAAATTTGTTCAAGGCGATACGTCGCGTTCGCGCCATAAAGGTCACGCCGGACTAGGCCTGTACATGGCGAAGCTGCTGACAGAGAAGCACGGCGGCGTTATCCTAGCATCCAACCTCGACGTAGGCGGAGCTTGCGTGACGGTCACGCTCCCGGCCAGGGAGACGGTCCAGTCTTAACGTGTAGTGCACATGAAGTGCAATATGTTCTTCCAATAATCTATGTCGGACTGTGGAAATCCACATTATACTAGAGAAAGATCTGTGATTAGGAAAGGAGCAACACCACATGACAGCAATTCGCATTGGTATCGTAGGATATGGCAACCTCGGCAAAGGGGTCGAGAAATCGATTCGCCAAAATTCAGATATGGAGCTCGTCGCCATCTTTACGCGTCGCGATCCGCAATCTATTCAAGCGCACGTTCCGGTCGTTTCGTTGGACGAGGCCGAATCATACAAAGGTAAAGTCGATGTTATGATTCTGTGCGGCGGTTCGGCAACGGATCTGCCGGAGCAAGGGCCTCAGCTTGCCCGTATGTTCCACACCGTCGACAGCTTTGATACACACGCACGCATTCCGGAATATTTCGAATCTGTGAATTCCGCAGCAGCAGCGAACGGACACGTCTCCGTCATTTCGACGGGCTGGGATCCGGGCTTGTTCTCGCTTAACCGACTTTTGTTCCAATCCATCTTGCCGGAAGGCAATGAATATACGTTCTGGGGCCGCGGCGTAAGCCAAGGGCACTCCGATGCTATCCGCCGGGTGGAAGGTGTCAAGAACGGCGTGCAATACACGATTCCGTCCGATGAGGCGGTAGCGAAAGTCCGTGCTGGGGAAAATCCGAAGCTGACGACACGGGACAAGCATGTACGCGAATGTTACATCGTGGCGGAAGCAGATGCGGATCAAGCGCGCATTGAAGCAGAAATTAAGTCGATGCCGAACTACTTCGCTGACTACGACACGATCGTACACTTCATCAGTGAGGAAGAGCTGAAGATGAACCACTCTGCGATGCCGCACGGCGGCCTCGTATTCCGCAGTGGCATGACGGGTGAAGGCACTGCGCAAATTATGGAGTTCGGCCTGAACCTCGGCAGCAATCCGGAGTTTACCGCAAGTGTGCTCGTAGCTTACGCACGTGCTGTCTCTAAGCTGGCTGCGCGTGGAGAGTCCGGGGCGCGTACGGTATTCGACATTCCGTTAGGCCTGATGTCTCCAAAGTCGCCAGAGCAATTGCGCAAGGAGCTGCTGTAGCTTATATATCAAGGAATTACGGCCCTGAATCAAGTTTTGGTTTGGGGCTTTAGTTTTATTTAAATATGTTCATCGTCATTTTGATGTCAGAGTGACCGAGGCGTTCTAGGACCTCTTTTATACTGGCTCCTGCTTCGAATAATAATGATGCATGCGTATGTCGTAAACCATGCACTGTTATTTTGTGTAGATTGTATTTTGTGATAATTTCATTCAGTCTGTCATTGGGATATGCCATTCTAAGTGGGGTACCGCCTCCGCCTCGAAGCGTGGAATACTAAACTATCCGAGTCTGCTTTCATACCTTCAGCCAAACGCCGTTCTTTATAATGTGTAAGCCACTTTCTTAATAAACGGATCGTTACATCTTCTAAGCTTATAGAACGCCTAGATGCGGCTGTCTTGGACGTCTGGTATGAAAAAGCTTTGTCCTCATGATACAGAGTTTTGTTTAATGTGAGCATTTTGTTTTTAAAATCGATGTCAGACTCGCGGAGCGCTAAGATTTCCCCTTTGCGAGCACCGGTGTAGATACACAAATGAAACATCACATGATCCATTGAACGACTGTCCCTCCTTCATAACTTCAAACGAAGGAAGGAGCGAGATGTCTCGGTCGGCATGTGCCCGCTCTGGCAATGACCATCGGTTTAAGGCGCGGAATCCTAAATGTGTGTACGTACCCACATTTTATTTTGACGATGAACTATGATTGTTCAGCGGAGCGGGATATGCACCCAATATCATAAAAAAAGTAAGCGGCCTAATCACGGCCGCTTTTCTATGCCCAAGGCTTCACGAACGGATTGCTGCAGCAATTGGGAGAAGTTAAGGTTTGCTTCTTCCCCGGCATCGCGCAGCCATTTCGGCATGGTACAGTTTTTGGTTACGGTTTTATCGTCGGCCGGCGGAATCACAAAGACCTCAACATAGATAATCCGGTCGCTACTAGGCTCCTCCAACTGGATAGAGCCAGTCTCGGCAGGCTCTGGCACAAGTTCGTTGTTATCGTGCATCTCTTCAATGCGATGTATCAGCATGGCCTTAGCATCCTTAATACCAACAACCGTGGACGGAGCCGTTACAGCGGTGCCCGGGAAATCCGGAAAGTACATGCTTACACCGGTCGGCGTCTCTTCAACAACAACAGGATAGATGTAGTTTGGCATCATAAAGTCTCCTTTATCTTTTTTAAAGGGAGAGTTGGAGATGGGGACATCAAGGGTTAAAATTCAACCCCTGATGTGCGTTCTATACTTTTCAACGTGCCCTTTGCTAGTACATCGCCGCTTGAGTGGTAACTCACGTCAGCGTAGCGCGTCGGGTCGTCAATGTGTATGTACCTTCGGTGGCTAGTACCTTTGCCGTGAGTGGGTGACTTGCGAAACCCTGCGGCTTTGAGTGCTTGTAAGACTTCCCTAACGGTACGTTGCTTCCCCAAATGTTTCTCCCTCCCTTCATAATCTAATATAACACGCATTATAAATGCGCGTCAATAATTAAATGCGCATAATCTATGCGTGTATAAAGTTTGCAGAAGGGGCGTGACTGGCGCATTTTGTCGTACGGTTGCCACCTATACGTCAATCATATCCGCAACAAAAAAGAATTGATCACGACCAGCTACGTACCCATATTTAATATCAAGTTGCCACAGTTGGTTTGGGCCGGTAATGTTGTGATTTCGGGCCAAACTTCTCGGATGATGGACAATTTTACGTCGTTCGGGTTGCAGAATATCCAATTCATCACACAGCCGATATACCTTTTTATGGTTAATGATCAACTGATGCTGATCGCGTAAACATTGCGTCAATAGGTAGTACCCGTAGATATGTTCCTCCCCAGCTATGAGTTCCATGAGCCATTCCTTCGTTTGTTCGTCGTTGACTCGCTTCCCGTCTTGGGTCAAGAAGTAGCCAGGTCTGGGCGTCCTCTACGAACGTGGGTATCCGCAGAATTCGAGGCTCTACGGGCCTTTGCCTGACGAGCATAAAATGTGGGCGACGCAACACCACCTCATCGTGTACACGGTGCATCTTCTTCGTCAGCTGCCCAATCAGGAAACAAGGCCATATAATCAATGTGCACGTAAAAGGATAAGAAACCGCTTGGTGCGTAAAATCCCGCAATCTCCCGTGACCATATTTATAGCAGAAATAACCCGAAATCATCTTAATCCAAAACGAGAAGTATCCCGAACACATGTAGAAAGCGATCCGGCCGATATAGGTCTGTTGGCTGCAAGCTGATGTCTGTCTAGTACAGACGTCAGCTTGTTTTGTTTCAGCCAATATCAGGCGATATCTGCGCAGCGACGAACGGGAGTCTTTTACAATTCCCAATGCTTCGCGATGAATTCATCCCTGCCTGATTTGAAGCGGTCCTCCTTGTAATGCTCCGGCTCTTTGCGGTAATAGTCTTGATGATAATCTTCTGCCGGATAGAAAGGCCTGGCGTCTACAATCGGTGTGACGATCGGCTTGTCGAAGCTGCCGCACGCAGCAAGTGCAGCTTTGGAGGCTTCGGCCTTGCGCCGTTGCTCCTCCGAATGAACGAAGATGGCCGTTGTATACGAATGGCCCCGATCTTGAAATTGACCTTCGGCGTCTGTCGGGTCGATCTGTCCCCAGAATAGCTTAAGCAGACGTTCGTATGTTATGACGGCAGGGTCGAATGTAATCTGCACCGCTTCGATATGCCCTGTCGTTTGCGATTTTACTTGCTCATATGTCGGGTTCGGAACGTGTCCTCCCATATAACCGGATATGACGCTGTGCACACCGTCCCATTGATCGAACGGCTTAACCATGCACCAGAAGCAGCCGCCAGCGAACGTCGCTGTCTCAATGCATGTCGATGGATCAGGCGCACGGTTCTCCTCAGAAGTGTTCGTTGATTGTGAATAAGACATCAGTGTTAGCCTCCTTGTTAGGAAAAGTCATAGATTGTGTTATTAGTGTAACGCGAGCGGCAGTGGCTGCCAAGAACTGTTGATGTGGATTCCTCAAAATAAAGAGCGCGACCCTCTTCCGTCTGGAAGGGTCCGCGCTCTGTGGTTCGATATTTGATGTTTGAATCCCGGCTGAGCGGGTTAAAAATATCCGTTAATTTATCTATTCGTTACGCACGTTCCACAATTGTGTTGTACGTCGTGCGGTCTGTGTGCTTCACAAGCTGAATAAGCAATTCCTTCGCCGCATCTATGTCGTCCGTATGAACGATGGAAGCCGGAGTATGGATATAGCGTCCACATACGCCAATAACGGTGGAAGGCACGCCTTTGTTGCTCAAATGAACTTGTCCCGCATCTGTTCCCCCTGGGGAAACGAAATATTGATATGGAATCTTGTGTGTGTCCGCAATATCCTGGATGAATTCCACCAGGCCGCGATGGGTAATCATCGTCGGGTCGTAAATGCGGAGCAATGCGCCTTTGCCAAGGTGGCCGAACGAGTTCGGATCGCCAGTCATATCGTTCGCTGCGCTGCAATCAAGAGCGTAGAAAATGTCGGGCTGGATCAGGTTCGCCGCCGTGCGTGCTCCGCGCAAGCCGACCTCTTCCTGTACGGTCGCGCCGGCGAACAAGATGTTCGGCAGCTTAGCTTGCTCCCGGTGAAGTTCCTTCATCAGCTCAATCGCGAGGCCGACGCCATAGCGGTTATCCCATGCCTTGGCCATAATTTTCTTCGGATTGAGCAGAGGGGTGAACGGGCAGACCGGAACGATTTGCTGTCCTGGACGGATGCCAGCTTGCTCTGCTTCTTCACGGCTGTCCGCACCTACATCGATATACATATGCTTCGTGTCGACAGGCTTGTTCGCCGTTGCTTCATCAAGCAAATGCTTCGGAATCGAGCCTACGACACCCGGAATCGGGCCGTTCGGCGTAATGACTTCCACTTGCTGCGCGAGAACGACCTGCCCCCACCAGCCGCCGAGTGGTGTGAATTTCAGCATCCCGTTCGGTGTGATTTGAGTCGTCATGAAGCCGACTTCATCCAAATGGCCAGCCACCATGACGCGAGGGCCTTGCTCATCGCCACGCATAACGCCGAAGATGCTGCCGAGCGCATCATGGACGAATTCATCCGTATATTGGGACAGTTCTTGCTTTACTAAGGCACGAAGCTCTCGTTCAAAGCCGGGAGCGGAAGGGAACTCTGTTAAGGTACGGAATAAATCTAACGTTTCTTGCTGCATTGAATGGATGCTCCTTTCATAATAAGCGAATAATTATGTAACCTAAGTATGAACCGATCCAATTGAGGATGCAAGCCTTTGAAATGAGACGTGTTCCTGATGACGCTCATCATTTCGACGATCTCGCTCGGGGTTCATTGTGAACCGTTCCGTCAGGGCGAGGAAGCCAAGTGAAGCATCAAGATGTGCAGCAATCGAAAGCTATGCCCTAAGCTTCGAATTAAGTTGTCGGGCGGCCAAAGCGCAAGTATAGGTGTTCGCGGTTACGCTGCCATTTTTATGTGGGGTGACTTCATCTGAATATTACCCTGACTAAAGGGGAGAGTGCGCATAAGGGGGAGTTGGCCCTCCATCTCATCTCCTGAATTACGTGATTAGGAGTTTGCAGATACTATGCATAGACAAGGATAACCGCCTGCCTCCAAACCTTCAAACGTTATTAACACAAAGAGGGCTGCCAACGTATACGGACATACGTTGGCAGCCTCTTAGTGTAAGTAGATTATTTCTGGGCTGCAATGAAGGCGTCGATATTGGACATGACGTCTTCGGTAACGCGCTGTAATCTTGCTTGCGCGTCTTCTCCGGATGTGCCTTTCACTGCGAAGTACATCTTAATCTTCGGCTCCGTTCCGGACGGACGCAGGCAGAACCAGCTTCCGTCTTCCAAGTGGAACTTGAGGACGTTCTCCTTCGGCAGATCATACAGACCTTGAGCGAAGTCTTCTGTGCGCACGATTCGGATGCCACCGGCCGTGTCTGGTGCTTGGACTCGCCAATTCTCCATAATGCCGCCGATAACGGCCACGCCTTCCACACCTTTCAGCGTGCGTGTCTGCAAGCCTTCCAAGTAATACCCATGCTGGGCGTATAATTGTTGCAGCACTTCGTACAGCGTCTTGCCTTGTGCTTTATAGTAAGCGCCCGCCTCGCTAATGAGCATGGAGGCGATGACCGCGTCCTTGTCGCGTGCATAATTGCCGGCCAGGTAGCCGTAGCTTTCTTCGTAACCGAAGATGAACGTATGCTCGCCGGTTTGATCGAACTCCGTCATTTTCTCCCCTATATATTTGAAGCCGGTCAGCGTATTCAATACGGTCATGTCGTATGATTTTGCAATGGACGCCCCAAGCTCGCTCGTTACGACCGTTTTGATAACCGCGCCGTTAACTGGCAGCGTGCCCTTCGTCTTCATTGCATCGAGCAAATAATGTACCATAATGGCGCCAGCTTGGTTCCCGGTCAGGACGACATACTCGCCATTCGCGTTCTTCACGACGGTACCCATTCGGTCGGCATCCGGGTCTGTGCCCATAATGATGTCAGCATCCCAAGCCTTCGCTTGTTCGATGGCAATGGTGAATGCTTCACGCTCCTCCGGATTCGGCGATTTCACAGTAGAGAAGTTCGGATCCGGCTGCTCCTGTTCCGGTACTACGCGCACCTGCTGGAACCCGATGCGCTCCAGCACACGCCGCACCGGCATGTTGCCTGTGCCATGCAGAGGAGTATAGAGGACGCGGAATTGATCGCTTGTCTTGCGCACTAGCTCTTCATTCTGGCTTACTTGCGCAACAGCCGATATGTACGCTTCATCCATGTCTTCACCCAGCCATACGAGCATGCCTTGTGCTTCTGCTTCCTCGCGGCTTAACTTACGGATATCGGCGAACGAAGTCACGCCGCGAATCTCGGCAATGACACGGGCGGCAGTCTCAGGCGTAATCTGTCCGCCATCATCGCCATACACCTTATAGCCGTTATATTCCGGCGGGTTGTGGCTGGCGGTAACGACAATGCCAGCGCTTGCTTGCAGCTGACGCACCGCGAACGACAGCTCCGGTGTGGGACGCAAGCTCTCGAATACATATGCCTTTACACCGTTTCCGGCCAGTACCAGTGCCGCCTCAAGCGCAAATTCTGGTGAGAAATGCCGGGAGTCATAAGCAATGGCAGCTGATGGAGTAGCCGTTGTTTGCTTCAAGTATTGGGCAAGTCCCTGTGTCGCTTTGCCGACCGTATAGACGTTCATGCGGTTGCTGCCCGCCCCGATTACGCCCCGGAGCCCCCCTGTGCCGAATTCCAAGTCTTTATAGAAGCGATCCGTAATTTCGCGTTCCTCGCCGGCGATGCCTTGCAGTTCCGCTTTTGTCGTCTCGTCGATATGAGGATCGTGTAACCACGCGTCGTAATTTTGTTGCGCACGAAGTGCAGTATCCATTCGTTGATTGCCTCCTTCAATTCATCTTACTGTGCATTGATCTATTGTACTGGAATTTGCAGCATTCTGCATGTGAATAATCATGCACTAATTCTATCGTACGCAGTCGGGGTACAGCTATATGACTGCATGTATGATGTGCAAAAAAGAAATAGACCACTCGCTTGCAGATGGAAAGATCTGCAGACAGGTGGTCTATGTGGTAAGCAGAATGCAGTTCACGTTACGACAAATCGATGAGCATGATATGAGAGTCTTGCTCGAATTGCAGCTTAAGCGAATGAGCGTTCCGAATGCGGGCGTCATCGCGGCGATGAAGTGTCATGCCGTCATCGAACCGGACTTCTCCCTCGATGATGAACAAGTACAGAGAACGGCCGGGCTTCGTTACGTAGGCAAGCTCCTGGCCTGCCGCGAACTGTCCTAGCTGCAGCGTTACATCCTGATGGATTCGTGCAGTTCCGAGTTCGTCCGCGCGATTAGACACGACCGGAACTAGTCGATTCTGTATCGATTCCATGCCATAGGTGAACGTCTCATAGGATGGCTGAAGTCCCATTTTTTCCGGCAGAAACCACAACTGCATCAACTGCAGCGATTCGGTGTCCGAAGCATTGAATTCGCCGTGATAAATGCCGGTGCCGGCACTCATGCGCTGGATTTGGCCCGGTACGATGATTTCCCGATTCCCTGTTGTATCCCGATGTTCCAGTTGGCCTTTCAACACGACGGTGACGATTTCCATATCCCGGTGCGGATGAAGATCGAAGCCGGTTCCCGGGGCGATGTTATCATCATTCAATACCCGTAACGCGCTGAACTGGATATTATTTGGATCATAGTAATCGGCAAAAGAAAAGCTGAAGTGTGTCTTTAACCATCCATGGTCATTGTGATAGCGTTCATTCGCCCGTCGAATCGAGCGATCCATTGTTTCATTCATAACGATGCCTCCTGAAAATTATAGAGTTTCCGAGTTGGTAACGGTACAACCGCTATTCCCAATTACCCTTGCAGCAGAGCATCTAAGGAAATAGAACCTGCCCCGATTAAAGCGACTCCTATGGCCGTTACAACGAGGATGACGTTGTATTCAATCCCGTTCTGAGTGACCCAGTAGCCATTGGCCCCATGAACTTTCACAATCGCAACCAACATCGTGCCGACGATAAGCGCGGCGCCGACCCATGTAAATAACCCGAGACCGAACAGCAGGCCGCCAATTAGTTCAGTCATTCCAGCCAGCAGCGCCATTGCGACACCCGGCCGCATTCCGATGGATTCGAACCAACCGCCAGTGCCTTTTACACCGTAACCGCCGAACCAGCCGAACAATTTCTGTGCGCCGTGCCCCATCATCGTTACTCCGATAATAACTCGTATAAGCAATAAACCGTAATCTGCCAACATCATTATGTTCCTCCTCAAATTGTATCAAACAAAAGTTTGTTAAAATAAAGATTCTTGAATTCGAGATATCGTGCCTAATAAGAGCCCTCTGTGAAAAAGAAGGGCTAATCAGGAGAGGTTGCGCTCTGACCCAGCGTCTTCAGAAGCTCAATTAATTGCTGCTTCTCGTCTGCCGTCAATCCCCTCATGGATTCATGAATGGCTGCTGCATGCTTTGGAAAAATGGCTGTCATGACACGTTCGCCTTCTTCCGTTAATTCCGCATAGATGACCCGGCGATCTTGTTCGCAAGGACGTCGCTTGATATATCCTTTGTTCACAAGCTTATCAACTACATAAGTCATCGTCCCGCTAGCTAAGAGCACCTTGCCGCCAATTTGTTGAATAGGGGTGGAGCCTTTATGATACAGCATTTCCATCACTGCGAATTCTGACGGATTAAGCTGATAATGCTTCATGTCATGCTGCGCATAATCCATTAGCGTCTTCGAAGCTCGTGAGAGTACGACGAACAATTTAAGGGATTGCTGCACATCGGCATCCATCAATTCCAATCGATTCTCATGCATGGTTATTCACCACCTTTATACTTGCTCTTGCTAATGTCTCGAATAAATATATCTTGAATACGAGATTAATTTATCATATGACGCTGCAGCTGTCAACTTATAATTTTCGGATATTTATGGAACCCTATCATGGAAACGAAAGGATGACAAGGAAAGGCGTGATCATTGTGCCTTCGGCAATGCCGTTGCAAGAGGCTTCGGATGCGAATATGGTCTGGTCCTCTGAAGGGAAAGAAAATGTAAAAAATTTAGAAAATATATTTTACCATTGTTCGGATATCGTGTTCTTTGCCTTTTCATTTCAGGGCGGACAACAAGCTTCTTTAATATATGTCGACGGTATGGTGGATAATTTACAGATTGACGAGCATGTCATCGAGCCGCTCGTTACTCGTTATGAGCAAGATTCGGAGGAGGACGGGGTCACGGTCGAGAGCGTCCGGCGAACGTTGACGGCGGTGAAGGTGAAGACCCATACGACTATGCAGGAAGTAGTCGAGCTGATGCTGTCTGGCATGACGATCCTCATTCCGCATCAGAGCGACACTGCTTTCTCAATCGAAGCGATCCAGTTCGACAAGCGCAGCGTGACAGAACCGGATGCGGAATCCGTCGTCCGGGGGCCGCGGGATGGCTTCGTCGAGACGATGCAGTCGAATACGAGTCTGCTGCGCCGCCGCATCCGTTCTCCGAAGCTTAAGATACAACCGATTAAACGAGGGAAACTGACCCATACAACGATCAACCTTGTATATATGGAAGGCTTGGCGAGCGAGCAATTGCTGGAAGAAGTAAAGCGGCGTCTGGATAACATCACGCTGGAGAGCATCTTGGACAGCGGGTATGTAGAACAATGTCTGGAGGACAATCCGTATTCTCCTTTCCCGCAGCTCCTGACGACCGAGCGTCCGGATGTTGCTTCGTCTCACTTGCTGGAAGGAAGAGTCGTCATTCTGGTGGATGGATCCCCGGTTGCGCTTATCGCTCCGGCCTTGTGGGTGTCCTTCCTGCAGTCCCCTGAGGATTATTACGAGCGCCACTTCTTTGGGACGATTGTCCGATGGTTGAGATACGCTAGTATATTTGTGGCTCTTCTCGGTCCTTCTATATATGTGGCTGTCATCTCCTACCATCAGGAAATGATTCCGACTGCTCTTATCCTGACGATGGCAAAGGCGCGAACCCAAGTGCCGTTTCCCGCATTGGTGGAAGCGCTGCTGATGGAATTGATGTTCGAAGCGCTGCGTGAGGCCGGGGCTAGACTGCCGAAGCAGGTCGGCTCTGCGGTAAGCATCGTGGGCGCGCTCGTGATTGGACAAGCCGCGATATCGGCCGGACTCGTATCCGCTCCGATGGTCATGGTCGTGGCGATTACGGGCGTCGCTTCCTTTATTGTGCCGCACTACAACCTGGGCATCTCCGTACGGCTTCTCCGGTTCCCGATTATACTGCTGTCGGGATTTCTCGGTCTCATCGGAACGATGATGGGCTTCATTTTGCTCGTGACGCATTTGCTGACGTTGAAATCGTTCGGCGTGCCTTACTTAACCGGCGTCGCTCCGTTTAGGTCTTCCATGATGAAGGACATCTTGATTCGGCAACCGGTATGGGTGGAGAACATGACCAAAGAAACCGATCAGATGCAAAACGCAGAGCAATCATCAGACAAAGCAAATCAAGGGAATGGATTGGGCTGAGCCTGTAATGGAGGGGGTTGCATGATGCGTAAAGCGATTCGTGTGCCGTGCCGGTGCATGATGTCATTCGGTATCGCGATGCTGCTGCTAACGACGCTTACCGGTTGCTGGGATCGCACCGAGCTGGAGCAGCTGTCTATTATTTTGGCTGCCGGTCTCGATTCGGACGGAAACGGAGGCGTGAAGATGACGCTCCAGGTGTTCGTGCCGAAGGAAGGCGGAGGTGGCGGGCAGCAGTCTGGCAGCGAGCCGAAAAAGGGCGGTGGAGGCGGGGGACAGACAACGGTTTTCTCTGCATCGGGGCCTACTTTGGGTCACGTGCTGTTCGAATTGCAAAATAAAATGCCGCGCTACATCTTTTGGGGACATGCGGAAGTGTACGTCGTTAGCAAAGACTTGGCATCCAAGGGGGTGTTGGAGCACTTCGATTTCTTCCAGCGATTCCAGAGTCCGCGCGAACGTGCGCTTATCTTCGTCGCCGACGGTCAGGCGAGCGAATTCCTCCAATCACTGCCGCAGCTGCAAAATACCGTGGCCGAGTTGTTCGAGGATTTGGGAAAGTCGCGTGCCGTTTGGAATATCAGCTTGCTGGAAATGGTCAAAATGCTGAGCGGGGATTCGGGAACGGCCTATGCGCCATTTGTCGAGTGGAGCAACAGCGAGCTTGGGGTCCAGGTCCCTTCCGTAAATCAGCTGGCCATCATTAAAAAAGACCGCTATATTGGCGGAATGACCGGAGACGATATGCTGGGGGTCATGATTCTGCGAGGTGAAAAACGGTTGTCTGTCTCGTATTGCGCGGAAGGAGAGACCGCACATGATTGTCTGACGCTGCGTCTCAGGGAGAACCGAATCGATATCGACCCGCAATGGGACGGGCGCAAGCTGACAATGCGCATCAAAATATTGCCATTTATGGACGCGATACAGAATAACAGCCAGTTCGACGTGTCAAATGCAGCAGAGGCGCATAAGGCACAGCTCAAGGCCAATCAGAAGATTAAGCGCATTATCGACCATTCTATCATGATTTCGCAGACACAATGGCAGGCGGATGTGTTCGGCTTCGCAAAATATGTCCACCGCAAATATGCAAAGGAGTGGAACCGGACGATTAAGCAGAATTGGGAGCGCATCTATAAGGATATGGATACGGAGATTACGGTAGAGTCGCTTATCATCCGCCCGGGCAGCATTAGGGAAAATTTGAAAAAGGTAGGTGAACGCTAAATGACGCACCCCTTTTTCGCAGCCATGTGCGTTCTGCTGCTCTTGAACGGCCTGTTCGAATGGACGAGACGGCGCAAGACGCCTATTCGGGAGCTGCGCGCCTTCTTCATCTTGTCCGCGCTGGGCTGGGTCGTTGTTTTGTATATGGGTATTTTTTACAAGGGCCCGACGCCGCGCGATTTAATCGATTTCTTTTTTATGCCGGTCTACTTGTGGCTGAATGGCTGAGGGAGGGAGATATGGAACAAGGTCGCATTACATGGCCGCAGCTTGGCATGTTGATGTATTTGATGGTGGGTGCAACTTCCGTGCTTATCGTTCCTTCGGTGACGGCTAAGTATGCTCATCAGGATTTGTGGATGACACCGTTCATCGGTTCAGTGGTTGGCTTTGTGGCGATCTATATGGCGCTCAGACTGTATCGGTATTATCCGAATCAGTCGATCATTCAGTACGGAGAGCATTTATTGGGCAAGTGGATCGGCGGGGCGGCCAACCTCGTATGGCTCTTCTTCCTCTGGCAGAATACAGGGGTCATTTTGCGGGAATATGGGGAATTTATCGTCGGCTCGGTCCTGCTGCGCACGCCGCAAAGCGTCGTGAGCATCTGCCTCATCTTCGTATGCGCCTTGGCCATTCGCGGGGGCATTGAGGTGCTCGGCAAGTTTGCTTTGCTGATTACCCCGCTCTTCTTGGGATTTGTCATCTTCATTCCGCTGCTGTTGACGCCGGAAATGGATGTCCTGCAAATTACTCCGGTGCTCGAGAACGGCTGGAAGCCGGTGCTGAAAGGCTCCATTCTGCCGATGGAGTGGTTCATGGAATATGTGCTCGTCAGCTTCATGCTCCCATATGCGACCGGTCAGCAGAGCCCATGGAGGTGGCTTAGCCTGCCGATTATTCTAATGCTCGGCACGATGGTATTGCTGAATTTGACATGCCTGTTCGTGTTCGGCGATTTGACTTCCATGTATACCTTTTCCGTATTCAATGCGGCAAAATATATCAGCTTGGGCAACATCATCGAACATATCGAAGCGATTGTAATGGTGCTGTGGATTATGGGCGGATTCGTGCAGATTAGCTCATGGTACTACATACTTGTCATCGGAACGGCCCAGTCCTTTCATATCCGTGATTACCGTCCGCTAGTGTTTCCCATTGGCATTCTTATCGTGGCGATGAGCTTGTGGATTGTGAATGATCTATCGGAGATGACGAAGCTATTCGCGACAAGCGGGGCGGTGTTTGCCGCTGCGGTACAGATTTGTTACCCGGCGATGCTTCTGTTGATCGCATGGTGGAAGCATAAGACCGGAGAATCGAAGTATCGAGAACGGCCCGATTCGCCCTCGGCAACATAGTGGACCATAATGGCAGCCATCCGTCCAGCGTTATTAAGAATGCGGTGATATGTCCGAGCGCACGCTTGTTACTTAAATTGGACGATACGATAGTGAGGTGAATTCTTGTGGAAAAGGGGCGTATTACATGGCCGCAGCTGTGCATGCTCATGTATTTGGCGGTAGGCTCTACGTCTGTATTGATCATTCCTGCCATTACCTCGAAATTTGCGGGGAATGATCTGTGGATCTCTCCCATCATCGGCTCCAGCACAGGGTTTCTCACGATGTTCCTGCTGCTTAAGCTTCATCATTATTATCCGGAGCAGACGATTATACAGTACGGAGAGCGGTTGCTTGGCAGATGGATAGGTGGAGCGGCCAATCTCGTATGGTTGTTTTTCCTCTGGCACTGCGCGGGGCTTATCGTGCGGGAATACGGGGAATTCATCGTCGGCTCGGTGCTGCTGCGGACTCCGGAATTCGTAGTGAGCATCTGTCTCACATTTGTGTGCGCTGTAGCGATTCGCGGAGGAATTGAAGTGCTTGGAAAGTTTTCTTTATTGATCGCTCCGCTGTTTGCGGGATTTATTTTTCTGACTCCGGTCCTGCTGCTCCCCGAACTCGACATTCACCATATTACACCGGTGCTTGAGAAAGGCTGGAAGCCGGTATTCGAGGGGGCGGTCACTCCGCTTGTCTGGTTTATGGAATTTGCGCTCATCGGTTTCGTCATTCCTTATGCGACCGGGAAGCGCAACAAGTGGAGATGGACTATTATTTCCATCGTGTTAATGCTTGTAACTATGCTCGTTACCAACCTGACATGCTTGTTTCTGTTCGGCAACTTGACGTCGTTATTCACCTTTCCGATCTTTGTGGCTTCCCGCTATATCAGTCTGGGTAATTTCTTCGAGCACGTGGAAGCGATTGTGATGGTACTGTGGGTCATGAGCGGGTTCGTCCAGATGGCAGTGTGGTACTATGCGCTCGTCATTGGAACGGCGCAGTGCTTCAAGCTGAGCGATTATCGCCCCCTCGTCTTCCCTATCGGGATTCTTATCATCGCGATGAGCTTCTGGATAGCGGACAGCATTCAAGAGATGAACGATCTGTTCATGACGAGCGAGCCGCTGTTCTCAGGAACGGTGCAGATTGTATATCCAGCACTGTTGTTGCTGCTTGCCTGGTGGAAGCATAAGCGGAACGGTGGCCAAGACGTCAAAGATAGATCGTCTGCTTAGCGCTGCGATTGGATGCCTCTTTGGGTCGCTTCCTGGAAGATGCGGATGAGCACGGGTTAACGGTGGAAGGTTGACCAATCAGATTTCGAGAATCGGATAGGGCATACTTTCCGTCGTGACATGTCGATAAGCCGCCTTTTCTGCGTAAATTTTCCTGCTGTACGCTATGTATGCGACCTCATACGAAACACAGTGACATTCTGATCAACAAGGCGATGCAATTGCTCGAAATACTCCGATTTTACGATCTAAAAAGCGAACACATATTATATTCAAGGCGTACGCTCTAATAACGACTGTTGCCATCCACCGTCTCATGTGGACTGCTACTGGTCTTATTCCGTTTCTATTCGACAAGAGTGTATGGGTGACTGTAGATGGTGTCCATGTTGAAGAAACCGCTTCGGGACAGGGGATTTATGAAGGTGGTACTTTTTTTGTCAGTGTGGCTTTTTTTGCAAAATACAATTTTACCGTCCTACTCCTATATGATGCTTGAACTGCTCGGAATAGGCTATGACCGCGTATCGATCATTACTGTCGTGCAGACGGTTGTCAGTATGTGCAGCCTCTATGTATGGGGGACTTTGAATGCGCGATACAGCAATAAATATTTGCTGCTGCGTGACGGAAGGCATCTTCATCCGCTTCCGGAACAGAAGAATGCAAGTACGTAGACGCACTTCGTTGACGAACGGCAAACGGCAAGTTGTATATACGATTCAAAACAGAAGACCTCTCCAGGACAATGAACGGGGGAATTTCCCTTGTCTTGATGAGAGGTCTTATTTATTTCCGAGTTGTGCTGGAACGGGACGGTCTATTGCAAACTGGCTGAATGCGTATCGGCGCGCCGGCTGAACGTCAGGGATACGGCTAGCAGCATCAACAAGGCAGCAAGACCATAAGCGGTATAGGCAACGGTAGTGATGTCCTGCTGCTTAATCGCAATGCCGATATAAGCCCATACAAAGACGAGCACGAACGCCGGATCGCGGTTCGGTCCGCCGACGACCCAAGCCAGCAGTGCGCCGACCGCCAGCATGAAGATAGTCCAGGCCTCCTCCTCGAAGCCGAAGCCGTTCCACTGCACATCATACAGGACGACTGCAGCATTGATAATCGTCGCTACACAGCTCCAGCCCATGTAGATGCTGAATGGCAGCCGCACCAGCCAGCGTTCCACCGTCGTGAATGCTCCCACTTTGCGCAGATTGTTATAAGTCAAAATTAAGCTCGTTAATAATCCAATCATGGCGATGAGAGACACCCATACTTGCGTGTACAAGTAATGCCACAACAGTATCCAGCCGATGTTGAACAGGCAGCTGAAAACAAATAAAGGGCCGATGGATCGTATGGCAGGCGTGACGTCCTTTCCGGGAAGCGCTTGATGAACAACGAATCCGGCAAGCAACAAATAAATCAATATCCACATGCTGAAGGTATAGCTTGCAGGTGTAAATAGCACGGGAAACATGGCGGAGATTTCTCCTGTCGTCTTACCGCCTAACGGCACGGTCTCGGCCAGAGTGTTCACAGCCAGGACGGCGGCAAAGGCGAGAATGTTAAGCCATTTGTAGTTAAAAGTGCGCATTTTAATCCCTCCTCGCAACTGCATATCTTCCCCTTCACCATCTCTTACTATTAACAGAATATAACCGAACCCGTCCAAAAATAACGGGTACACGGTCAATTCTTTCAATTTTGTCAGATAACTCAAAGCGGGAAGCGCTATAATAGAAATTGCGTATAGAAAAAAGATTGCATGAGGTATATTACACATTATGGATAGGAAAAAGAGTCTGAGCATGAAATGGACACGTAAATTTCGTCTTACGATGATTCAAATGTTGCGTTCCAAGCAAGGGGCGTCAAAAATAGCATTAGGAATCGTATTTGGATTTTTCCCTTGTTGGTTTCCGACATTCGGGATCGGTCCCGCCATGTCGATCGGTTTGACGAAGCTGGTGCGAGGCAGTGTTACTGGGGCTTTGTTGGCGGCGGGAGTCGGCTCCTTCGCTTGGCCACTCTTGTTCTACTTGAATTACGCTGTAGGTTCTTTGTGGACGAGTCAGGGCGTCAATGTGGAGGTTCCGGATGTGCGTCCGGGTGAAGGCATGTATCAGGAGGCGGCCGAATCCGTACATTCTTGGCAGCAAATGGGTATGGATTTTGTCATCGGCGCTGTCTTGAACAGTATTGTGTTTACGGCTGTCGGTTATTTTATTGTCCGTTATTTGGTGCATCGCTATCGTCATCGATTTCTATGGCTTGTCCGCTCGCGCAAGCTGAAGCATGCGTAAACGTTAGCCAACTTCAAGAAGGCACTGCGTCTCTACTTCCCAAGAGAAACGCAGTGCCTTTTGTATGGAACGGAGTGTCTGTTTAACTTGTTGTGATAGGATTGCACAGGCATTTTTCTTCTGCATTATAGCTCGGATTGCCGCTTTCGATAGGCATTCGGCGATACGCCCATCACTTTTTTGAACACTTTGCTGAAATATTTCTCATCCTGATAGCCGACCATTTCGGCGACATGCACGATCCGAAGGTGCGGGTTCAACAGCAGCATTTTCGCCTTCTCTATTCGAATTTGCGTTACATAATCCGATAGGTTGATGCCAAACTGCTGCTTGAATTTGCGCGAAATATATTCGCGGCTCACATAGAAGCGCCCAGCCATATCCTGCAGAGACAGTTCCTCATGATAATGCTGTTCGATATATTTGGCGATGTCAAAAATAATGTGCTGCTCCTGTCCTTGATGGCTGAGCAGGGCCGCAGACAGCTCCGTCAACGCTGTCTGCCAGGCGTCTTCCCATACGTCCCACTGCAACTCCTCCGTGCAATCGATTTCGGTCAACGAATCATGCTGCGTCAGCTGCGCGATAATCTGATCCGCGGCATCGGGGGCCACCTCTTGCGCAATGCGCATACGGAGCGCTCCCCATTCCTTCAACCAAGCTTGCAGCATATGCGGCGTTACCGCTTGCAGGGAACGCGCGGCATCCACCCAGCGGCGGACGGCGCTCTTCAATTGCTCGGCATGGCCGCTCTGTACGGCCAGCTTCCATGCCTCGTCATAAGACGAGAGCCGCACGGCTTTGCTCGCAGCGGAAGCGCCAGCTTCTTCCGGCGCAGCGAGTGCCCGCGCAGCATGAATATGTGAGCCGCGTTCGAGCAGGTTGCGCTGCGCCAGAGCGGCCTTGGCTCTGGCATAAGCGTCCTGCATTCCGGCTGGAAAGGCCACCTTCTCGCTTACGCCGAAATGCAGGTTGCGCTGCATCGTCTGCTGCAAGCCTTCGTTCACCTGCTGCAGCACCGCTTCAAGCTCGTCCGCCTGCTTCCACATGACGAGCACCAGCTCGTTCGGTGCACTGGCATAGCGGAAGGCGGCGCCACGCGATTGCGCACCACCATTCACGATCTCGTTGGCGATATTGAGCAGGGAGTAATACAGCAGCTGGCGGTTATCGCCGAATTTATGGCGAAACGTCGGATGGTATACATTAATCACCGCAACAGTGATCCGCACTTCATCTATGCCAGCCGGCAAGCCGAACTCCAATTCAAGCCGGCGCATATTGGCCTCATAGACGGAAGGATCATCGAGCAGGCTCGACCACAGCTTCTCCGACAGGAGAGGCTTGAATTCATTCACCTGCATTCGCTGCTGGTGACGCGCAACCCGCTCTTTCTCGTCCTGAAGCCAGGCGGCGACCGCTTTGGCTACAGCTGCATTGATTATTTCGGGATCGATCGGCTTCAATATATAGTCCATTCCTCCGTGCTGCATCGTGTGCCGCACCAGCGCAAAATCATCATGCCCGCTTATCGCAATTAGCTTGCTTGTAGGGGAATGTTGGCTAATCCACTCCATTAAGGCGCTGCCGCTCATATTGGGCATCATCATGTCTGTCATGACGATTTGCGGCTTATGAGCAGAGAGCAGCTCCACGGCCTGTTGCCCGTCGGCTGCTTCATAAATATGGTCGATGCCGTGCGCATCCCATTCCACAAGCAGCCTGATGGCGTCACGGACATGCTTCTCGTCATCAACGATCAATGCCTTCATTGTTATCACGCTCCACCTTCATTTGTATGACGATGCGGGTGCCTTGCGGCTCCACAGCTTCCACATGCATGTTGGCATTTCCGCCGCTGAACAGCGTGAGCCGGGTGAGCACATTCACAAGTCCGATTCCGGAGGAGGCTTCCCCTGTCACGAAATCGTTGCGCGACAACACGTGTGTCGTCGAGACACCGGGCTGTTCAGGGTATAGTTCCCGCAGCTTCTCGTTGAGCTTAATCCGGTGCTGAAGCGGCATGCCGCGTCCGTTATCCTCCACGGTGATTTCGATAAGCCCGTCCGGTTCATCGATAAAGCGGCTGCGAACAATGAGCTTCCCGCTTGTCAATCCGCGGTCGAGCCCATGCTTGAAATAATTCTCGACGAGCGGCTGCAGAGTCATCTTGGGCACGAGAACGTTCAAGGTAGCCGCTTCATTCTCGTAGGCGGCATCGAAGGTGTTCTCGAACCGTTGCGCCTGCAGCTGCAAGTAAGCCCTCACATGCTCGATTTCCTCGTGCAGGGTGGCGGTGCTCTGATCGGTATACATGCTGTAGCGCATCATCTTCGCCAGTGCTGTCACCAGCTTGTAGATGTGAGGCGCGTTCAACTGCAGCGCCTGTGTGCCAATCGATTGCAGCGCATTGTTCATAAAATGCGGGTTAATCTGCGCCTGCAGCGCCTTGAGCTGGTTCGTCTTATTCGCAATCTCAAGCTGATATTCGCGCAGTATGAGATTGTTAATCATGTCCATCATATTGCGGAACCGCTTCGAGACGACGCCGATTTCGTCATTGCTGACCGGCTGGATGTCCACACGCAAGTTCCCGGTCTGAACCTGATTGATGTAGCGGACAAGCTGGCTAATCGGCTTCGTAATCCGCAGTGAGACGATGATGGTGGCCGCGATAATGACGACGAGCGAGAGGGCGATGAGCATCATATTAATGACCGCGGCGCGGTTAGCCTCCCGCAGCAGATACGATTTCGGTATCTGCTTGACCAGCGTCCAGTTGGCGATCGGTGTATCAATGCGTTCATGTATGAAAATAGCGTCATCTTTTTCAAAATTCCCGTTTCCATTGCTCTGAAAATGGGAAGAAGTATACCAGCTTTCATGGAGACGCTGTCCGATGAGCCTGCGATCATCGGAATAGAACACGTCTCCGTCATCATTTAGCAAATAAATGTGCTCTTTGTCCCGTTGGTACAACTGATCGATAATTGCGGCGAGCGCATCGAGCTTCACATCGATGGACAAGAGCCCGATCTCTTCTTTGGACGGGACGCGGTAAATTTTTCGATGCAAAGAAAACACCTGCACGCTCGGGAAATAATAGGGCGAGGTGGCGAAGCCATAAGTCTGGCTCAAATGTGTCGGCTGCATGCCGATGCCGTCGCCGTCGCGCGCATATTCCAGCGCCGAACTGTTCGGCTCCTCGTCATGCAAGCGGCGGGGCACGTTCTGAATGACGAGCGTGGCGCGCTTGACCTCGTTGCGGTACAAGTACACCTGCCAGATGTCGCGCATGGAAGCCGCAATATTTTGCAAGGTGATATACGAATAGGATTCGAACGTGTAATCGTCGTATCCCCGGCTTAATTGGCGAAAAAATTCAAAATCGGTATAGACCGTCAGCGAAGCGCGATTTATATTTTCGAGGAAGTTCGCAAGATTGGTCTTACCTTGGAAAATCAACTGATGATTTTCTTGTATAGCCCGCTTTTTCAGTGAATCCGTCGTGTAGCTGTAGGAAATGACCATCGTCGCTACTGTAGGGACGATCGTTGCAATCAGCATAAATGTAATGAGCTTAGTCCGAATACTATTCCATCGCATAACAACGTCGCCTCCGGTTCAAAGTGTACCTTTTTCCTCAGGGTCAGGTCAATATATTCCACCTTTTCGTTCACCAGCATCAGTGGCAACCGCTTTCATAAAACCCCATACTGAATGTACAAACACTTACTTTACACGCAAAGGGGAGAGTCGGATGTCGCGCAAAGCATGGTCACAAGTCGGACAGCAGCTCTTTTTCATCGGCCCGGCGACATTCTTTTTTACACTAATTGTCGTCATTCCGTTCCTGCTTGGCATGTACTATTCCTTCACCGATTGGAATGGGGTATCGGGTACAGTTGCTTGGGTCGGATTGGATAACTTTACACAAATTTTTGCAAAAGACTCGGATTTTTTTCCGGCCTTCTGGTTTACGACCAAATTTACGATTGTAGGCGTCGTGCTGACGAACCTGCTCGGCTTCGGCCTCGCATATGTGCTCACGAAGCCGCTCAAGCTGCGCAACGCGCTGCGGACTATATTTTTTATGCCGAACGTAATCGGCGGTCTCTTGCTCGGGTTCATCTGGCAGTTCATCTTCGTCAAAGGCTTCTCGGCCATCGGCGATGCAACGGGAATTGGGTTCTTCAACCTTCCATGGCTCGGTGATGAGATTACCGCCTTCTGGGGCATCATCATCGTGTTCGTCTGGCAGACGGCCGGCTACCTGATGGTTATTTACATCGCCGCGATGACGAACGTGCCGAAGGATGTTATGGAGGCCGCGGAGATCGATGGCGCGACCCGTGGGCAGGTGCTGCGCCACGTTATCGTTCCGCTCATCATGCCGGCAGTGACGGTATGTTTATTCTTGGCTATTTCGTGGTCCTTTAAAATGTTCGACCTGAACTTGTCGCTCACGAAAGGCGGGCCGTTCAAATCAACGGAATCAGTTGCGTTGAACATTTACTTAGAAGCTTTCCAAAATAACCGCTACGGTCTCGGCACGGCGAAAGCGTTCTTGTTCTTCATTATCGTCGCTGTCATTACGCTTATCCAAGTGCGCATCACGAAGAGCAAGGAGGTGGAGGTGTAATGGAATCAGGAAAAAAATACGGCGGCCGCACGTTTGTTACGGAAGTTGTCATGATTATCGTCGGATTAGTCTTTCTCGTTCCGTTCTACTTCCTGCTTGTGAACTCGGTGAAGTCGTTCGGCGATCTGCTGTCGAACGCCGCCAGCTGGCCGGCTGCGTTCGAATGGAGCAACTACCAGCGGGCGTGGGAGATTACGAAGTTCCCGCAGGCGTTCTCGAATTCGTTTATCATTACGGCTGCAAGTATTTTGCTAATTGCGCTCTTGAGTGCGATGGCCGCTTACCGTATGGTTCGTCACAACAGTCGATTTAATAAGGCGCTGTTCATGATTTTTGTCGCCGCCATGGTCATTCCGTTTCAATCGATTATGATTCCGCTTGTGAAAGTTACGGGAATGATTCACTTGACAGACAGCATTGGCGGAATTATTATTTGTTACCTTGGCTTTGGCGCTCCGCTCTCAATCTTCCTCTTCCATGGATTTGTGAAATCTGTGCCGGTAGAAATTGAGGAAGCGGCGGTAGTGGACGGATGCTCGCCGTACGCTGTATTCTGGCGCGTCGTGTTTCCGCTTTTGAAGCCTATGTTCGTCACGGTCGTCATCCTGAACAGCTTATGGATTTGGAACGACTATCTGCTGCCGTCCTTGATGCTGCAAAGCGCAGAGCATCGCACGATTCCGCTCGCGACATACGCATTCTTCGGACAATATACGAAGCAATGGGACTTGGCGTTGCCAGCGCTCGTGCTTGGGATTGCTCCGATCGTCGCCTTCTTCCTCGCGATGCAGAAATATATTATCGAAGGGATTACGGCAGGCTCTGTGAAAGGATAATAAGATGTACACACTCGAACAGGTGGCTGCAGAGGTCAATGAATTCCACCTGTTCGGTCAATTCTTTCGGTGTAAACGTTTGCACGAAGGAAGCTATACTGAGCTTGTAACACAAAAGAAGACAGGAAATGTTCAAAGAAAGAATGCAGCGTTCCGAAAATAATATCAGAATCTGAAGATTAGCATGTCAACAATGAAGCAACATCGTTACGTACACAGATAGGGAGGTCTTTCGAATGAAACGAATGGCAAAATGGTCAATGCTTATGCTGTTGGCAGTATCCGTCATGCTGGCGGGCTGCGGATCCAAGGAAAGCAGCTCTAGTGATGCAACAGGTTCGGCAGACGGTGATAAAGGAAAACAGGAAGTCAAAACAGTTAAAATATTTCAGTTCAAAGTTGAAATCGCAGAGGCGCTCAACCGCTTGAAGACGGAATTTGAGAAAGAGCATCCGAATATTAAGCTGGACATTCAGACTGTCGGCGGCGGTGCCGATTATGGCGCAGCGCTGAAAGCTAAATTCGCGGCCAATGACGCGCCGGACATTTTCAATAACGGCGGTTTCCAAGAGATGGAGACGTGGATGGAGCACTTGGAAGACATGTCGGGCGAGGCGTGGGTCAAGGATGTCATTCCGCTCGCGAAAGAACCGATGACGAAGGACGGAAAGCTGTACGGCATGCCGATGAACCTGGAAGGCTATGGCTTCATTTATAATAAAGATTTATTCCAAAAAGCTGGAATTACGGAGATGCCAAAGACGTTGTCGCAGCTGGATGCAGCAGCGAAGAAGCTGCAGGACGCTGGCATCACACCGTTCGCGAACGGGTATCAGGAATGGTGGATTCTAGGTATTCACACCTTGAACGTGGCTTTTGCGCAACAACAACCGGATCCGAATGCCTTCATCCAGGGCTTGAATGATGGAAGCGCGAAGTTCAAAGGGAATGCAGAATTTGAAAATTGGGTGAAAATGCTTGATTTGACCGCTAAATACGGTAACAAAAATCCGCTCACGACAGACTATAATACGCAAGTTACACTGTTCGCAAAAGGCGAAACGGCGATGATGCAGCAAGGCAACTGGACGCAGGTGCAAATCGATGGCATTAATCCTGACTTGAATTTGGGTGTGCTGCCAATGCCGATTGATGAGGATGCCGCGAAGAACGACAAGCTTTTGGTGGGCGTTCCGAACAACTGGGTCGTGAACAAAAATTCGAAGGTGAAAGAGGAAGCGAAGACATTCCTGAATTGGATGGTCACTTCCGACATCGGTAAGGAATATATTGCGAAGCAGTTCAAATTCATTCCGGCGATGACGACGATTACGGCGACAGCAGACGATCTCGGCGATATTGCGGCTGATGTGATGAAGTACAGCCAAGAGAACAAGGTGCTTAGCTGGAACTGGTTCAAATATCCGGACGGCGCCACGCAAGAGTTCGGTAATGCCATCCAGGCTTACATCGCAGGCAAGTCGGACAATGGCAAGATGCTGGACGACTTCCAAAAAGCTTGGGACAATTTGAAAAAATAACTTTTTTTAATGCATGTGGCCTCTACGTTGCGTAGGGGCCACTGTTCGATCATGGCGCTGACAGTCCAGCGCGTAGGCTGCGGATTGGCGCTTCCTAATGTGTGGCAAACGTTTATACTAGGGGTGAAGGAGATGATGATGCATGGCGAAGATTCTGTATATATTTCCTCACCCCGACGATGAATCGTTCGGTCCGGCAGGCCCGATTCATGCCCAGCGCCAAGCGGGGCATGAAGTGTATTTGCTCACCTTGACGAAGGGTGGCGCCACCTCGCAGCGCCACAAGCTCGGCCTCACCATCGAAGAGATGGGCGAGGTCCGCTACCGGGAGATGCTCGAGGTGGCGAAGACGCTCGACTTGACGGAGATGACGGTGCTCGACCTGCCCGACAGCGGGCTGCAGGACATCGATCCTCGCATCGTCGAGCGCGCGGCGGCTGACGCCATTCGTCGCCTCCAGCCGGACGTCGTGGTCACCTACGCCGTTCATGGCATAAGCGGCTTCCACGATCATCTCGTCACGCATGCGGCCGTGAAGCGCGTCTTCCTGGAGCTGCGCGACGAAGGGGTGGCGCCGCTGAAGCGCCTCGCACTCCTCGCGATGCCCGATCCGGGCGGAGCGAGCATGAACGCGGACGGCACGTTCCGCTTCAAGCTGTCGGCGCCCGAGCGTATCGATGTCGTGCAGAAGCTCAGCGCCGCCGATATCGACGCGATGGAGCGCGCTCTGGCCTGCTATAAGACGTATCAGTCCACGATAGCAGGCACACGTGTCGTTGAGCGCATTGGCGACACCGTCTATTTCGAACTGTTCGGCGAAGATTTCAATCCGCCGCTGGGCTCGCTTACGGAATATTTTAAATGAGCCATCTATACAGTCCACATACCGATTGAACGGCTAAGCGGTATATGGACTGTATTTTGTATCGTGGATCTGGCTATATTCATCGCTTGCTGTGGAATAAGTGTGGATGAGCCGACTAAATCCGTAGCCTGGTCAATCGGTGTGGACCTGAATGATGCGGATTCCCGCTTCTGTTTGCGCATCTCATTGCGCATCTCATTGCGTATCTCATTGCGTATCTCCAAACTAGCATTCGTGGTTCCTCAACCCTGTTCGATTCCCCCTTTTGTTCACTCTCCCCATGATTCAGATTGCGCAATGAATGGCATTCAGAATGGCAGCCCCTTTCCTCTTCGAATGAGAATAGATTGTCGGGTACTCAGCAAATGGTCCTTATGTCCATTCTCCCAAATCGTCAGGAGGGAGGATGACGAGGGGGACGAGCTCCCTGCCGATTCGTATATACCATGCCAGGCAGAGGTCGCTCCTAATGACAGATAACTAGAGTCGTCATTGGTGTGCGGCCCCCTGAAGGATGGGGAGAATGAAGCAAAGGGGCGGATGAAGTGGAGCACTGTACGTCTGAAGCGTGATTGCACGAACAGAATATTTCGTTCATGAAGAAGAGTCAATGTATTCAATATGGTTAATGATTAAGGTGGCTAATCCTAGGATATCTAACACGCAATGAATTCCATTTATTTCAATATAAGCTTGGCCCGATCCGGTATCTAATCTACCAGAATACTCCTTCCTATCCTGGATTACGACGAATTAAGGTTGCGTGGACAGCAGAACGATATGCCGGCTGTCTTTTTGTTCGTGTTCAGTTTGGGATTCACTATGAATTCTTGTATCATAAATAAAACGGAATTCATAAATCCATATTGCCATCTTCACAGCAAGGAGATACTAGATGAATATATTGATTGCGGATGACGAGCCGCATATGTTGAACATTATAAAAGCATATTTCGACCGGGAAGGCTTCCGGACTTATATTGCCGCAGACGGCGAGGCCGCGTTGAACGTGTTCTACAGCGAAGCTATCGATTTGGCTGTTCTCGATTGGATGATGCCGAAGGTGAGCGGCATTGACGTATGCAGGGAGATGAAGCAGCGCAGCGGCGCGAAGGTGTTGCTGCTTACAGCCAAGGGTGAGGCGGAGGATGAGCTTAAAGCGCTGCAGTCCGGGGCGGACGACTATGTGCGCAAGCCGTTCGATCCGCGCATTCTGATGCTGCGGGCCAAAAAGCTGCTTCAGGTCGAAGACGGCGTCCGCTTAGGCAATCTGACCGTAGACATGCAGGGCTACAAAATATATAAGGACGGAACGGACATTCAGGCGACGAACAAGGAGTTCCTGCTTTTGAAGACGTTTATCGAGCATAAAGGCCGTATTTTAACGCGGCAAACCTTACTCGATCAAGTATGGGGCTTCGATTACTTCGGCGATGACCGTACGGTCGACACCCACATACGCAGGCTGCGCGAGAAGATAGGAGAGCATTTCATCAAGACGCATCGTGGAGTGGGATACAGTCTCGAGGTGCCCAAGGAGACGATGGAAGACGATGAATAAGCTGAGCCGCAAGCTATTTGTCCGCTTTTCGCTCATCGTCGGCCTGGTGGTGCTGCTGACCTATCTGGCCAATACGTTTTTGCTGCCCCAATATTATTTGCATCAGAAGAAGGCCAACCTAGCTGAGCTGACGGCGATGCTCGATAAGATGGAAGGGAATGAACTGCAGGCAGACATCAAACGATTGGAGCAATCTTATGGCGTCACGATCGTTCATGCCCCGTTCATGATGCATATTGATGAGCTGAATGAAAATGTAAAGCTTGCGCTCGGCCGCAAAGGCATTACGCTTAGCAAGTTCTGGATTACGGATGACAATGTGGCGAAGCTAGCGCAGCAAGAAACGGTTCACAAAATATACAGTCAAGCGAAGCTGAAATCGAGCTTTCTCGTCACGTTCATGAATAAGGAGAACGAGCTGTACGCGATAGGGGAGTCGGTCGCCCATTCCGATGAGACGCTTCAGATCGTCAATCGGTTCGCCTTGTTCATCTCTGCCGGGGCGTTGCTCGTGACCTTGCTGTTGTCAGCCTGGTCGGCAAGGCGGATTCTTCAGCCACTTGCCGAGCTGAAGGAGACGGCCGAGGATATTGCCGAGTTATCGTTCCGCAAGGCTGATATCCAGACCGGTGACGAGATTGAATCGTTAGCGGCAAGTGTCAATGCGATGAGCGACAAGCTGGAGCGGGCGCATCGGGAGCTGCACAGCCGCAATGAGAATCTGCGCGGCTTCATCTCCGACATCTCGCATGAGCTCAAAACACCGCTCGCGCTAATCAAGGCATATGCGGCAGGCATAAAGGATGGTTTAGACGATGGAACCTACACCACGGTAATCGAGAATCAGGCTGACGATATGACACGGCTCGTGGAGCGCTTGTTAGAGCTGTCCAGACTTCAAGCCGAGACCTATCAAATGACTTCATTTGATTTTATGGAGCTGTTGGCAGAGACGGTAGGCAAATACCGTGCAGCCATGACGCAGCAAGGCTTGACGGTTGCAGTAGACGACGGCGGCATACGCCAGATGCGCGTCATAGCCGATCGCGCCAAAATAGAGATCGTGCTGAACAACTTGATTACGAATGCGATCAAATATGCTTCAGGCACGGATATTCACATTACGGTGCGGCTGCAGGACTCACGCTTCACATTCAGTATCCAAAACAGCACCGGCGAGTGGAGCGAAGCCGAGCTGGAGCGAATCTGGGAGCCATTCAGCGTGGCGGAACGATCACGCAGCAAGCAGCTGAGCGGAACCGGACTCGGCCTATCGCTCGTCAGAACCATTATGCAGAAGCACGATGCGCCATACGGTGTCCGCGCTTCGGAAGGCATGATTGAATTTTATTTTACTCTTCCTGTCACATTGGCGTAACAGAGAACGGCTATGATGATGCATGCATTCAATATCAGTACAGGAGGCATGCACACATGAGAAAAACATTACTATCCATATTGGCGGCCGTCATGGCTTTGAGTATGTTCACCGGCTGCAGCGGACAGGAAGCCGTTAAGGCAGAGGCGGCTTCGCAGGTTGCCAAGACGGTCAAGGCGCCTTACAGCGACTTTACGTATGAGGTGGACCCGGCAACGTTCGACATCGCGATCGACAGAGACGGAGTGAAGGAGCATGCGTCTGTGCCCATGAAGCGGCGCAACTTCACCGAATTGAAGAAAGAAGCCGATCGCATGGAATGGACGTATCCCGAAGAACAGGTGAAGGTAATCATCGAAAAAAAGGAGGACTATCTCAACATTCGCATTCAATCGATTGGTGCGGAACAATTCGCATGGCCAACCGTACAGGCGGACAGCTATATGCTCCCGATGTGGGAAGGCAAACGAATTCCGAGCAGCGACCCGAATTGGAAGCAATTTTTGCAGGATGAGACGTTCACGTGGAGCGAGTCGTTCTCGATGAACTTTATGGCCATGAATATGAAGCATTACGCGCTCCTCTATATAGTCGAGAATCCGTTCAACAACGAGGTCTCGTTCGACACAGAATCGAACATTGGCATGACGTTCTCCCATGAGTTCCCTTCCATTAATCCGAAAAAGGAATATGGGTTCAGGCTCTATGTGACGAACAATGATCCTGTCGCTATAGCGAGGCTGTACCGGGGGTATGTGCAGGAGAAGCAGGGCTTCAAGACGCTGGCCGAGAAGGCGCAGGACAATCCAGAAATCAAGAAGCTGTACGGGGCGCCGCATATTTATATGTGGAACAATCAGTTGCTGACGGATAGCAACATTCGTTGGCAAGCGATGAAAAAGAAGCTGAATGACCCGATCTGGACGTGGATTGCGGAGCTCGCGGATCGTTACACCGAGGATGGCGCGCAGGAGTTGAACAATGTGCTGCAAGAGGTGAAGAAGGAGCCGCTGAACGCCTATCACAAGCGTGTCATCGTGAAGGCGCTGAATCAGGTGATGAAGCTGGAGCAGCTGTACCGTCCCGACCGGTTTCAGTCGGCAGATGCTGCGTTGCTCAAGACAATTGCCGATGGCGTGGACAAGCTGAGTGAGCAGAAGCTGTATGCGTTCAACAAGAACCTGCTGAAGAGCGCATTCCAGGATGCGGTCGACGATCCTTCGGCGTGGGGGCGTGACCATTCGACGGAGCTGGTGGAGGACATGCATCAAGCGGGAATTGCGAAGACGTGGATTGGCCTGCCGAACTGGGCAGATGGGCTAATGAATCCGGCTTTTGTCGAGAAGGCTGCCAAGCTAGGTTACTTGATTGGACCGTACGATTCCTATCACTCCATTCAGAAACAGGAAAATAAAGATTGGAATACGGCTTATTTTTCAGATAACTCACTCTATGAACAAGCGACCATCGCGAACAAGAAAGGCAAAAAAATCGGCGGCTTCCTTAATCGGGGGCGCAAGCTGAATCCTACCTTATCACTTCCAAGCGTGAAGCAGCGCGTGGATAGTATTTTGCAGGACGGCATCATGTATAACTCTTGGTTTATCGATTGTGACGCGACAGGGGAAATATATGACGACTATTCACCGGGGCATGTGACGACGCAGGAGCAGGATATGGATGCGCGTCTCGAACGGATGGATTATATCGCGAAGGAGAAGCATATGGTCATCGGCTCAGAAGGCGGGAATGACTTTGCAAGCAGGGTTATCGCTTTTGCCCATGGCTTGGAGACGCCGGTCATTAAGTGGAGCGACAAGGATATGCGGGAAGACAAGAACAGCCCATATTATGTAGGCGCATATTGGTCAGCACAGGGCGGCATTCCTGAACGGTATGCGAAGCAGGTTCCGATCAAGGAGCTGTATCAACATATTTATGTTGACCCGGCGTATACATTGCCGCTGTTCAAGCTAGTCTACAACGATTCGGTAATAACGACCCATCATTGGGAGTGGGGCAGTCTCAAAATTAAGGACGAGGCCGCCGAACGCATGCTGTATGAGTTGCTGTACAACGTGCCTCCGCTCTATCATCTCGATAAGGAAGAATGGGAGAGCCATAAAAAGATGATCACAGATTACTTGGCGGTATGGTCGCCCTTCCATGCCAAGGCTGTGACGAAGGAGATGACAGCGTTCCAGGTGCTGTCCCCAGATCGGTTGGTGCAGTCCGCAGAGTACGGCTCCGATCTGAAAGTGGTCGCCAATTTCTCGGACAAGGATGCAGTATACGGAAACGACACCGTCAAGGCGAAGTCCGCCGTCATTTATGAAGGAGATAAGAAAACTGTGTTCAACGCCGCCTCAGCTGTACGTCAACGATGATGCCACAACGATAATATACGGGCTGTCTCATTCGTCTTTCAAGACGGTGAGACGGCTTTTTTCTATTTCGATAATGCAGTACCGCATGTGTGACTGGGAAAAGCCCACAACAGCCGAGGAAATATTACACGCGGCCGAGGAACTGTGAGTGCAGGAGGAACGGGAGTTTGCCTATATCGCGATGGGATTACTCGAAGACGGAGTGAAGTTTTTCGATTTATCACATATACATCGAATAGGGCGCTTTATCGTGGCGAATTCGTGGTGGGACACCGTAGACGGATTGGCGACGGAAGAGTAAGCGCGAAAAAAAGGGTTGACGATAACCGTCCCCGTTTCTACAATACCTATTAAACAAGTAGGAATTATAAGACAAACATGCGGAGGGGCATAACCATGAAGGAACAATCTTGGATTACTCTGCAGGACTGGAACGTCTATGCGAGTTGGGGAGCTGCATTGCTGCTCGTTATCGTACTCTGGTGGCTCGCTAAACAGAAAGTCGGCTTCGGACTTCGAGTGCTGCTGGCAATGGCATTCGGTTTGACGCTTGGAGCCATATTCGGACCTGCTTCTGTGGACATCAGCATTTTGGGATCAATCTATGTCAGCCTCATTAAAATGGTCGTTATGCCGCTCGTCTTTGCGACCATTATTACGAGCATCACCTCAGTCAAAGACCCGAACGTGCTGAAGAAGCTCGGAACGAAGACCATTGCGCTCTTTCTTATTACGACCGCGATAGCCGCCGTCATTGGCCTCGGCACGGCGTTGGTCATCGACCCGGGCTCTGGCATCGCGCAAAGTACGGAAGCGGCGCAAAACTTTGAACAACGCGAAATTCCGACATTCAAGCAAGTGCTGCTCGACTTGGTTCCGTCCAATCCGGTGAATGAGATGGCTCAGGGAAAAGTAGTTCCGGTTATCATTTTCGCTGCCTTTATTGCAGTTGCGATTACGTTAGAAGGGCTGCGCAATCCGGATAGGGTACAGCCGGTGAGAGCCTTCTTCCAATCCTTTTCACATATTATGTTCCGTGTCACGAAGTTTGTTATTAAGCTTACCCCATATGGAGTACTCGGATTAATGACGGCGATGTCAGCCAAGTATGGATTATCGACGCTGAAAGAATTGGCTTGGTTCATTATCGCGGTGTATGTCGCGTGCTTGATTCATATGATCGTGACGTTCGGATCGCTGGTCACCTTCGGTGCCCGCGTCAACCCGATTCGCTTCTTCAAGAAGGCTTATCCGACGATGGCGGTCGCCTTTACGACCCGCAGCAGCTATGCGACGCTGCCAGTGAATTTGGAAGTCATAACGAAGCGGATGAAGGTGTCCGAACGAATTGCGAGCTTCGTTGCTCCGCTCGGTGCCACGATTAACATGAATGGCTGCGGGGGCATTTATCCAGCGATTGTGGCCGTGTTCATCGCCCGCGTGTATGGCATCGACTTGAACATTGCCGATTACTTGCTCATCATCGGTGCAGCGACAATCGCTTCTGTCGGCGTTGCGGGCGTACCTGGCCCGGCTTCGATCTCGACGACGGTCGTCTTAGTTCAAGCGGGACTTCCGCTAGAGGGGTTTGCGCTCGTGCTTGGTGTAGACGCCATTGTCGATATGGCGCGCACGGCAGTGAACGCGACTGGAACGACGGTAGCTTCTCTGTTGGTCGGAAAGAGCGAAGGAGAGTTCGACCGTGAAGCATTCAACCGTGATGAGGACGATGATATCGAATATGGCCATGACACTTCGGCCGATACAGGTGCCGTTACGGTATAATGACGATGGAAATACACCTCCCTAAATCGCAGGCAACGATTTAGAGGAGGTGTATTTTGTATGGAGCAATTGTTCCTGCTGCTGGATTCGGCATCTACTTTTGGCGGAGCTGAGATTGCGATACAGTTGCTCATGAGCTCGCCTCCCTTTGATAGAATCTATTACAAGATATGCAGTATTGTTGCTTTATCATTGCTGTGCGCCTATTCGTAATAGACTATGAATTACGATATAATAGACTCTCAGTCTATCAATATGAGACTGGGAGAGGGGAATATGACATGAGCCAGAACGGAATGGCGGCCAAGTGTATCATCTTTGCTATGGGCACGGCGATACTGCTCAGTGGCTGTCAGGCGGCTGACAACAAAGCTGCGGAAGGAACTTCTGCACAATCCGGACAAGAACAGGTTAATCCGGCACTGACGCCGTCACAAAATAAGGAACAAGGCAATGAAAATGATACCGATTCCGGAGAAAACGCTTCGAACGAAACGGAGCAGGATGCGGTGGCCCAGATGAAATCCAAGTATGCGCTAGCGGCTACGACGGAAGAGACGGATGGGAAAGCGGTCGTTACGAACGCGGACTCCACTATGGTCGTGGTGAACAAACAACGCTATTTGCCAGATGGATACGAGCCATCTGATTTGGTTGAACCGAATGTGAAGTTCTCTTTTGCGGAGGCGCATGAGAAGCGGCATCTCCGCAAGGAAGCAGCCGATGCATTAGAGTCGTTATTTGCCCAGGCGGAACAGGACGGCATTACGCTCAATGCGGTATCCGGTTATCGTTCCTATAAGCGGCAGAAGTCGCTTTTTAATCACTATGTGGACACGCAGGGTGAAGAATACGCCTCTCGTGTAAGTGCCATTCCGGGAACGAGCGAGCATCAGACGGGGTTGGCGATTGACGTGTCCAGTCCAAGCGTAAATAACGTATTGGAAGAAGAGTTCGGTGATTCGACAGAAGGGAAGTGGCTCGCCGAGCATGCGCATGAATTCGGATTTATTATTCGTTATCCGAAGGATGGGGAGGGCATCACCGGTTACGTGTACGAGCCTTGGCACATCCGCTATGTAGGCAAGGACGCTGCAGAAGAGGTTTATAAGCAGGGAACGACGCTGGAGCAGTTTTTGCAATAATTTTTCGGTTATATTCATTTCTATAATATGAGAGCCCGAAGCTTAGCGGACAAAGCTAGCTCCGGGCTCTTCTGTTATGAATCGGGCCGGAGCGGCTTCACTTTGTGCAAGTGCCGATTCATCTTAGCAGACACGGTTCATCCGGGAAGGACAAGGATGTCTATCCGTCTCTACTTACGTATCATTCCTGTGTTCATCCGGTGTGAACTACGACTGAGCATCCGAGATTTCGTCGCGGCGCTCTTCGGCCAACCCTTCAATACTGGAACGGCGGCGTTCATTTTTTGCTTGAAGCGCTTCTCGTTCCGTTACACTGATTTCATCGGCATGCTCTGACAAATACTGATCAGTCTGATGCAGCTTCTGTACGGTATTGTCGATGACATGCTGTTGACGCACTGCGTTGTTTGCGCGGTTATCCGGCTTGGCCATGGCGTGGTCCTCCTTAGCATTCCAGAAATGATATCGATGGGACGCTGAAGACATGGGTAACCACGTGCTCCAGCGTCACGATTAAGTTATGTAATCCGTCCATTTTTTATCCAATCGCCTGGTAACCGGTTACACCGAATAATAGGTAATGACTAACCAAGTTGAGTGGTTCTCATGTAAACGTCTTGAATCATCTGGAATTGCGGATGGGGGATCTAGGAAATGCGTAGAGATTAGGACGTTAACGGAGGGCGTGTCGGTGTAGGTCTATAGGCGGACTCGGCATGTCTTATTTTACGAATGATTAGCTCCCCGGTCTGTTCCTTTACTTCCATCTCGAATGTATCCCCGTATTGAGCATGTAATTTGCTTAAAATTTCTTTGGGAAGAATAAGGCCGTAACTGTTTCCGATTCGCAGCAGCTTGCGTTTTTTCACAGCAATTCACCCGCTTTCTTCTTACTAACAGTTTGTATACCAGTACGAAAGTTATGTGTCAAGCGTTCCATATAAAAAATGAGACGGTGCAAGCCGTTCGGGATGTATGTGACATCATTAGCGCGATAGGGGTAAAAAACAGGGGAAATGGTGGAGACGCGCATGGCAACCCCTCCGTGACTACGGAGGGATTCCCATAACACGTCCCAGTAGAAAATAGAAAAGAGACTATTTTGCATTCTCAATCGATAGCCCGCCCTGAATGCTCTGCACCCAATCTTCACTATTGTAAGACAGAATCTCTTTGCGGAGATCCAGCATTTTGCGATCCAGTTCATCGACAGCCTTGGCAGCCTCGGTCAATTCTTGAGTTACATGCGGTGGAACCTGCTGCTCGAACTTGTAGTAAATGATGTGCTCCATACTGGCCCAGAAATCCATCGCCAGCGTGCGCATTTGGATTTCTATATAAATCCAGCGCGTATCATCAAACAGTACGAGCGGAACTTGAACGATAACATGCAGACTCTGATATCCGTTCGGCTTCGGATTAGCGATATAATCCTTGATTTCTACGATGCGAATATCGTCACGTGTCTTCAAATGATCCAGAACCATGTAAATATCCTTGATGAAAGCGAACACGATGCGCATGCCAGCTACGTCATAAATTTGGTTAACGATGGAATCTAGCGTTAAAGGATAGCCCTTGCGCTGCAGCTTGCTGAAAATGCTGTTCGGCTCCTTCAGACGCGTCTTAATATGTTCGAATGGCGCATATCCGTTTCGTATTTTCCACTCGGCTTGAATGACTTTAATCTTCGTTTCCAATTCTTCTAGAGCTAATTGATACAATGTTGGCAGCTGCTTCACTTGCTCATACTGCTTCTTGATCATTTCTGTCATCGACATGTGTATCCCCTCAATTGGTACGGTATTGTAAAAGCGATTATTTCTATACGTCCACCAGCAAGACATCTGTTCTATTTCTATTGTAACGGAAACAGGGTGCCTATTTCAAAGCCACGGCTTCTCCCCATGCCTCGCGCACGAATCGGCTGACTTCCGCCTTCTGTCCGTGTACGACGGCGGGGGAGCTGATATACAACCAATTTCTGGCCCGGGTGACCGCAACATAGGCTAACCGGCGCTCCTCTTCAAGCAGCGCTTCCTTCACCCCGTCTGGCGATATCGCTGCTGCGTGTGCCGAGGCCTGTCGGTCTGGAGGCGTCTCCTTGCGCAGCGCAGTGCGGTGAGGCAGAATGCCGTCTGAGGTGCCGATAAGGAACACTGCTGGAAATTCCAGCCCTTTGGCGCGATGAATCGTCATGAGCGTAATGACATCCTCCTGAGGGTCGGCGAAGCGACGTCCTGTACTACTCTGTCCTGCAGTCTTGTCAGACTGGAACGCCCGTTGAGCCGCATGCTCTGGATGCATCGCCAAGTATCGTTCCTTCAGAACGTCGATATGGCGAATGAAAGCGTCGATGGAATCAAAGCGTTGGGCGGAAGATTCAAGCTCTTCAAGTGTATCCGCTGCGCCCTCCTGATGAGCGGTAGCCTGCTCACCGGATAGGGTTGCCGTAAACTTATCGTAGAATTCGCGCCGCATTTCCCGGATGGCATGATGAGGCTTCATAGCAGCGAGCTTCTTAATCAGCTTGATGCGGGGTTTGATGGCGTCCCGCTGGAATTCGGCCAACTGCATCCAATATTGCAGATGGATGAGCGGATATTTCTTCGCTTTCTGTTGTTCGCCATCGCGGATAGTGCGCATTCCCGCCTCTCGTGATATATATAACGCAGCAACTGCGCTTTCCATAGCATTCATATTGCGCGGTTCCAAGGCGAGCCGTAAATGGTCGATTAACGGCCGCACCTGGCTATGATCGTAGAAGAGCGGCTCCGCGCCGAATTGGCGGAAGGGTAAGCCCTGCATCGTGAAATGCTCTACAAGCGCCCGGCTTGTGTTCGCGGTCCGGTACAGCACTGCGAAGTCACGCCAAGCATGCTGTCCATTCGCAACGGAGGCTTGTATCTGTTCCGCAATGCGCTGCGCTTCTTCCTCTGCGTCCCGCGGTCGAAGATAGAGAGGGGTGACCACCTCACTGCCTTCTGTTGAGCCATCCGTCATATTTGCCATGTGCTTGGTCTTTACACGCAACCCGACCGGAGTGCGCATAAGCTTAGGCAGACGTTCCTGATTGCAAGCGATAATGGCGTTCCCGAGTCCGACGATGGGAGCGGTTGAACGGAAATTAATATTTAACGTAATCTGCTTTGCATCGGGATACCGTGTTTGAAAGCCGGTGATATAGTGGTGGCACGCCCCATTAAACGTATATATCGTCTGATCGTCATCACCGAACACCGCCAAGTTGCGATGCTCATCGGATAGAAGTTGAAGTAGTTCGTATTGAACAGGCGTCGTATCTTGAAACTCATCGGCCATTACATATTGAAAGCGGCACCGCAGGCGTTGCAGCAAGTTCTTGTCTTCTTCCAGCAGGCGCAGCGTGTCCAGCAGCAAGTCGTCGAAGTCTTTGCCTCCTTGATTGTCTTTCTGTTCTTCGAAGCGGAGCATCGCCCGCTTCATATCCCGCTCACCGACATCCTGTGGGTGCCATTCCACTGGCAGGGTGCGGCGTGACTTCAATGAGGACAACGCGGCGAGCACGGTCTCCGCCTGCATCTGATCATGAAGTCCGAGCTCCCGGAGCACACGCTTCATCATGCCGTGGCGCATCCGCTCTTCCGCCATCAGCTTGAATGGCGGGGCATACGCCTGCAGCAGCACGAGCGCGAAGGAATGGAAGGTGCGGGCCTGCACGCGCCGCGCCATGGCAGCAGTTACGCCGGGGAGTTGGGCGAGCCGCGTGCGCATTTCTTGTGCGGCTTTGCTCGTGAACGTAACCAGCCATAACGCCTCCGGCTTCACGCCCCGCACCGCCATAAGATAAGCCGCACGCGCCGTCAATACCGACGTCTTGCCGGAACCGGCACCGGCAAGACAGAGCAGCGGGCCTTCGTCGTGGCGTACGGCATGCCGCTGTGCTTCATGCAGATGGATTCCCTGTTGCGCAAGAGCGGTGAAGAACGAGTCATCGTTCCTTGTTCTCCCGTTCTTGTCCTGCGCGGCTGGGGCAACTTGATCTGCAGCAGGAATTGCGCGCTCCTTCAAGGCTCCGACGGGACGAGTGCGCCAATGGGATGCTGCCGGACTTGATGAAGTGGGAGTGGTCAATGTCGTGCATCTCCTTTATGATAGAAATATGCTAATTGAGGTTGTTCAGAAAGTTCCCTTTTTGAACTCGCGTTAATATGTTAACTTGTTTCAATTCGATGTGGAATGCCACGGCAGTGATCCGTATTGCAGCAACAGCCTCTATTATAACTTGAGTGGGATCGGACATGGTATACATGTTTTTTTGCACGGATGCATACGTTGTTGTGGGACAATGGCAGTTTTGCGCAACATGTTGGCCCTAATACGCGTATCAAAAAAGGAAACATACATATCTCTTAAAGGGGTAAGGGGAAGTTTCGATTCATATCATCGAGTGTATATTTTTACAGGCATATGTAATTGAGTAGAGTGCCGAGAAGCTGTGTCAACTACGTGGTATGCGAAAGGAGGGGCTTTAAGATGAACCGCCTGATTCAAAAATTAAAAGAGGGTGCCTCCAAGGCATCGGAAAAAGCGCAAAATGTAATGGAAATCAATCGGATTCAAGCCCAAATTACGGCCCGTCGTAAGGAAATCGAGAGCAACATTTATAACATTGGAGAACTTGTATACGATGCTTATAAAAAGAATGATTTAACGATAGCCGAATCAGACATTATGGAGATCGGCAAAGCCAATTTGGCGCTCGAAGAAGAGATCAAGCAGTTGGAATGGAAGACGAGTGAGCTTCGACATGAGAAGCGATGTGAATGCGGCGAGATCGCTCCGATTACTGCTAAATTCTGTTCTTCGTGCGGAAGTAAATTGCCTGAACCACCTGCTCCGCTCCTAGAGGAGGATGAGGAGCAGGAAGAATTGATTATACAAATGAAAAAGCCATCGTTCGTGGAGGTAGAAGATGACGAACGATATGAGCCTTTTTATTCGCAGGAGAAGGCATATCAAGCTCCCGATTTTGATGTGTACGAGGATGAACCGGAACGTTATACGTACAAATCGTCCCATCCCCCCCAACCGAATGCGGAGAAGCCTCATTCGGCTGACATGGTCAAGCCTATGTACGAGGAAGCTCACAAAAAACGGGATCTGAATGTCACAGTAGGCGGCCGCCGTCTTCCCATTGGACCTGATGGGGAGCTGTCGATCCGTCGCTGTCCGAATTGCAACAGCTATGCGGATGTGGAAGCGAAATGGTGTGAACGCTGCGGTACGCCCTTTGTATAAGAGGAACGCTCTCTATTTAGAAGATTTGTAATTGCTCAATTCGTTGTTCAGAGGAGTCTGAGGCAGAGCATAAATGCTGCGGGGCTCCTCTTTTTACATGATACAACCGACAATTTGCGACTTTTTTCGATGAAACTGGAAACGAACTGCGATACAATAGATGTTGGGGAAACGTTGGGTGGACAGCCTCGTACCCTGCTAAGAGAAAGACTCGCAAGGATTATAGGAGGCAGTCTTATGGAAGGACTCATTTTACATTTACGCTCGCTCGGATTTACGGAAATGGAAGCGAAGATTGTCGTCAGCCTATCCGAGCAAGGGGCGATGACTGGATATGAAGTAGCAAAGAAGTTAGGTGTGTCCCGGTCCAATGTGTATGCTGCATTGCAGAGGTTAGTTGATCAAGGGCTTATTTTGCATCAAGACGGCGAACCGTCTTATTACGCTGCATTGCAGCCCGAGGAACTTACGCGCATTTTAGCATCCCGGCTGGAGTCATCGCTTCGCTATGTCAAGCATCATATGCCAGCTACCGAAGTGGATGAAACTTCCTTTTACAGTGTGGAAGGGGAGCGGGCCGTTAACGAAACGATCAAGCGGGCGCTTCACGAAGCAAAACGGGAAATTATCGTTGATGTATGGCCAGAGGAGGCCGCTGTGCTGAGGGAGGAACTGGAACTGGCGGAGGCGCGCGGAGTGAAAGTGCTGTGGTCTATCGTCGATGCAGATGCGGAAGGAAGAAAGCTTATTCGGATGCAAGCGGGTACAGATGAATCCGGAATACAGAGTGAATCACGTCACTTCGCGTTCGTTATCGATCGCAAAGAAACGCTTATCGGTGCCCGTGGTGAAGGATTGGCCACCAAGGCGCTGCTGACGGAACATGACGCCGTGACAAATTTGGTGCTCGGCCGATTTGTACAGGACATCGTGCTATATGAATTGGAGCAGGAGATGGGACTGGATCTGAGGCGGACATTCGGGGAGCGATTTGAACATGTCATACACAAATATTTTGACTAATTGGCGACATTTGTGAAAGTTACAACAAGTTCCTGCAACGAAGGCAGATGTGCTCCGTAATATAGGATACAACACCAGCGTCGCTTTGCCAGGCCATGGCATATTGGAAATCAGTGTATGGTTTGCAAGGCTTTCGGATAAGCTATCGACTTATATAAATGTTCGAACAGCAACCTTAACTTTTTGAATATCCTCTTATATAGGGAACCGAGCTAAGCGACAGTAATGAGGAGGACACGGAATGGAATGCATCGTACATTTTGAAGTCGTTCATCACGGCGCAGGGGATGTTGCTAAGCTTCGCGGCTTGGTCATGACACCTGAGGGAGAGAAACCATCCCCGCTTGATTTAGAGCAGATGTTCAGCTCCATGGGGTATGATGTTGCATGTGAGGATGAAGACAGCCTCGTGTTCCTGCCCCGAGGCGCAGGAAGCGATGTCGAGGAAATACGCGTCAAGAAACTTGATATGGGGGAGGAAACATTCACCCCAGACGCGCATCTGCGTGCCATTGCGGAACAGTTGATGAGCAAGCCGAATCGACCGATGTAACGTCGGACGTCATGCCCATAACATAAAGGCCTTCCACCTGCTCGTACTAGCTTGTACAGCAGGTGGAAGGCCTTTTCTATGTTAGATTGCGGATTTCTGCCCATCGGGAAGAACGGCGGAGCCGCGTCGGTCGGCAGTTTACGAATAAGATTGCTTATGCTTTTGCCTCAGCCTCATTCAGCATAGACGTGCAATGTCCGCAGCGTACCGCTTCTTTCGGTATTTCGGACAAGCAATATGGGCAATCCTTCGTTGCCGGTTCTGCTGGTGCTTCGGGCTCCTTCTTACGGTGCATGGCGTTGATACCCTTGACGATAAGGAAGATGGAGAAAGCGACGATAATGAAATCGATGATGACATTGATGAACTGCCCGTAGGCGATGACGGGCACGCCAGCTTCCTGAGCTTGTGCCAATGATTGTATCGATTGGCCGTTCGCAAGTGTCTGGTCTGGATCAAGATTGATGAATAAATCTTTGAAGTTCACCCCGCCTAGCAATACACCGAGGGGCGGCATGACTACATCATTGACAATAGAAGTGACGATTTTGTTGAAGGCGGTCCCGATCAGGACACCGACTGCCAAATCGATGACGTTGCCGCGCATGGCGAATTGCTTAAATTCTTGAAAAAATACTTTTACTTTGGGTTCTCCCACTGGGTGTTGCCCCTTTCTCGTTCAAAATGTTCCACATAATACTTACCCCGATTTATTACTCAGAAACGGCTTGTCCCACGTTCCAATATAAGGAAGAATGGTTGGGCCCGTACGTCCGGAGAGCAGCTAAGTGTGACTGGGCTGCTCTTTCGGCGGCACAAGCAGCTGCAGTCTTCCCGGTACAATAGCGGCCTGCAGCGGCGTCGTTCCCGAGCGTTCTCCGTCTCCATAAGTGACCCGGGGGATGGAGGATTCGATATGCACCTCTTGTCCGCGCAGCATGGTGACATAGGGCAATCCCACATGTTTTCCTGTAAGGACGGTCGGGAAGAGACGCATCAGTGTCCGGCGGCTGCATCCATGTACGATGCAGATGTCCAACTCCCCGTCATCTGGAGCTGCCTGAGGGCATATCCGGATACCTCCTCCATAGGAGGGAACGTTGGCAATCGCCGTCAACCATACGTCTTTGTAATGGTGATCTATACCGTTGACGCGCACACTCGCGTCGGCAGGCTTGAATCTGGAGAGCGTCTCCACCACACCTAGTAAATAAGCGACCGAACCTAAGCCCAATCGGTTGCACCAGCGCTTATAGGAGCTCCGATTGACCGCTTCTGCGACGTCAGCGTCAAAGCCTGTGGCGAGCGCCGTTAACGTCCATTCTCCGTTCAGTTGTATGAGGTCGACGATACGGCGTCGTCCATGCAATATTGTATTTAATGCGCTTAACGGTTCAGTGGGTAAATGGAAGCCGCGCGCCGTATCATTGCCCGAACCGGCAGGAATAACGCCCAGTGCGACTTCTGTGCCTGTTAAGAGGGGCAATAGACGATGTATAGTTCCATCTCCGCCAATGACGATGACCGAAGTTCGAGGGTGACGATCGATATGCATTCTAACGCGTGATTCGGCTTCTTCCGCGGTAGCAGTAATACAAGCGGTATAGGAGGTGCCGAACCGTTGGAGACGGGCTTCGATTTCACGCCATACCCGTATTCCCTTCCCGTTCCCTGCATTTCGATTTACTACAAACAACATCAATATTCCATCTCTCCCATGTTAGCCGAATCATAGACGTTTCATACGGACATATTTGAATGAAACTCGTTGTATACATTGATTTGTCGCTCTTTCATAATAACAAAATGAATAGAGTTTGCGTGAACTATTTGTAAGGAAGTACATTTCATATAGCAGGGAAAAAATGTGTATCCGTCGAATGGATGAAGGGGAAACATTTTCCAATTTCACTCATATATGTTGGTGAAGAGTTCAGGGGAGGGGAACATAGACATGTCCATGTTCAACCGTTTCTTAACGAGCATTGGCATCGGTGCGGCCAAGGTTGACACGATGCTTGAGCGGGGGCGTTATGCTCCGGGAGAAGAGGTGCGCGGCGTCGTCAAGATACGCGGTGGCCAAGGCGCTCAACACATGGAGGGAATTCGCATATTGCTCATGACGCAATATACCCGTGAAGCTGATTGCATTCGGCAATGCATTCATTGCGAATTGCAGCGGTACGACATCAGCGAGGCATTTACCATTGATGCCAACGAGACGAGAGACGTCCCATTTTCGATTGTGCTGCCGCCGCAGACCCCATTAAGCATTGACAATACGCCAGTCTGGCTCAAGACAGAATTGGATATGACGAGCGCGTTGGATCCAACGGACAATGACCGGATTGAACTCATTCCGAGTGTAGAGCAAAGCATCGTCATCGATGCGGTCAACCGCCTTGGATTCCGCTTGCGGAAAGCGGAATGCGAGTACGCCCCTCGTCTTGGGGGGAGATATCCGTTTGTTCAGGAATTTGAATTTGTGCCTACCAGTTACTTTCGCGGAGATTTGGATGAACTTGAGATGGTATTTCTTGGAACGGAACAGCGACTGGGTCTGCTTATTCAGATTGACCGCTCGGCGAGGAACGCTGCAGGTTGGTTGAATGAAGTGGCAGCCACAGATGAAAGCTTCACTACATTTCGATTAACGAATACAGAGTGGAGGATGCTCGGAGCGGAAGGATTTGCCGGAGAATTGGCCGAACGGATTCGGCGTATGCTTTAGAAGTCCGGTGAAAAAGTTACGATAAACTGCAAAAGTGCAGGTCAATAGAGTGTGGAACGCGACAATAGGGGGCTCAAATGCCCCCTATAGCTGTCGATCTACCTCTTTCAGGTAGAAAATGAAACAGTCTACTTATCTCCTCGATCCTGGTGCTTACGCGGATGTGTTTGCTTCGGAGGCTCTTCCTTATCTTCCGCCTTCGGAACGAGCCGAGGATCGGTCTGACCGTCATGATGATTATCGAACATGAACTGCTTCAGTTCCCATTCCGTCGCCCCAAGCTGCGGATCAGAAGGAAAGGTCTGGTCGCGATGCAGCACCTCTTCGCGTCCCCATTCGTTCGCATATATCCCATCTACTTCCACACGATCACGTGATATCGGATGCATCTTCTGATTTTCCTTCGACATACGGGTAAGTTGCTCCTTTCCTTTGGAAACATTTCAGGTGCTCTTGGTGCTGAAAGGGTCACAGGCTGTGTATGCATAAGTTGCCCTGTTACCGAGAAAATATCCTTCACGCCATCAACGATTAGCGGCGTTAATAGCATCCCTGCTTATAGTTGATAACGCGATTCAAGCTTCTTGCCCCCGAGCCATAACAAGACCAAAAGGAGTATCGCGATAGCAATCCGCCAAGGCTGATGAATGAATCCCTGCCAATCGTGGCCGATGAAGGCCATCAGGAAAATGACGACTGACTTGCCTGACATTACCGCGATTATGAACGTGCGGAACGGAACCGTACTGATGCCGGCCGCAATATTGATGAGTGAGGAAGGCGTAAATGGGAAGCAGTATAAAATAAAGAGCGGAGTAAAGCCCTTTTCCTCCATCCAGTTAAAAAAACGTTGAGACGAAGGCATACGTTTCTGAATATACATCCCGAATCGTCCCCCGAACTTGCGTGCGATCCAAAATACAATGCACGATCCCGCGCACACGCCAATCCATGAATACAAGAAACCGAGCCATAGCCCGTATGCAGCAGCATTAGCCATCACAAATACGATAAGTGGAAGAAAAGGCAGAAATGCTTCCACCAGCGGAAGTATAATACCTGGCAAAGGTCCTAAGTTCGAGTATTGCTCAAGCAAGCTTTCGACTTGCTTCATATCCAGATGCTTGAGCATGGATATCATATCATGCAGCCACTGCCACAACATCAATCACCTCATTAAATGCTTGCGTCTAATCTGTTACATAGGCATTACGTGTATATATGCAAAAGGTTGCTATCGCTCTGCGAACCAGCGCGATGGGAACAGTGTATAGACAAGCGCAATAATGGCAAAGAGACCAGCACTAATCCATACGACGGTCGCAGCCGAGAATGCGCTGGCAAGCACGCCGCCAACGACTGGTCCGATGAGCACGCCAATGCCTTCCACAGTGGAGAGCAGACTCCAGCCAAGCCCCTTCTGGCCAGGTGGCACATAAAGTGCGAGCAGCGCGTTCCACGCTGGCAGCACGGCAGAATACGATAAACCGAGCACGACAGCTAACCCATAGGCGACAAGTGTGGAAGGCTGCAACGACAACGATGCAAGCGTCAGTCCAAAAATGGCGAATCCCGTGATGAGGAAAGGCTTGCGCCCGACTTTATCGGACCATTTGCCCATCGGGACAAGTCCAAGCACTGTGCAGCCGCCTCCAAGCAAGAGCAGCACGGAATACTGGCTGCTTGATAGCGAGAGCGTATCCGAAGCGAAGGTCGGCAGTATCGGCACCAGCATGCTGGCACCTAACGTCTGTAATATCATTCCCGGAAGAAGCGGCTTCATCGCCTTCAGCTTGACACGCAGTGCTTCCCACTGTTCCTTGAATGGGACGGTGTTGACGCTCGAATCGGTCTGCTTCCCGCCGGGGATGAAGAAGCTGAGCAGCCAAGCGATCGCGGCGAGGCTCACGATGAGATAGAATGCCAGCTCGGGACGGTAATCCATCAAAAGATTAAGCACAACCGGCCCGGCACCCATGCCGACCAGCCATATCATATAGAGAAAGCCCATCTGGGCGGCTCGCTGCTCTTCTTTCACTTTGGTTAAGCAGACGATCCATACCGGAGAGATGCCGACTCCATACAGCGCAGCGGCAGCGATAAATATCCAATTACTCTCCCCAAAATGGAACAAAGCAACGCCGATAAGCGATATAAGCAATCCGACATTTATGATGAGCCGGGCGGATAGCCGATCAAGCAAATAGCCGATTCCAGTCTTAAGAACGGTATCTGTTAAATAATGCGCGGTGATGGCCGTTCCGATAATGGCCAAGCTAATATGCAGCACGTCTTTTCCGTAAATTGGTATGAACGATACCAATGTTGCTCCACGTACAAACTCCACCAGAAATAAAATAACGGCCAGCAGTACAATATCCCGGCCTAAGCCTAGCGCGCGAATCCCTTTCAAACGTGAACGCCCCTTTCCTGCTTGTACCATTATAACGCGGGGTTACAAGTGTTTCCAGCAAACCTACATTACGGCATGTTAAAAGATAATATGGACGCTGCTATATGCAATACGCCTTATGCAGCCTGTTTTGTGCAAGCTAACGGCAGGAAGGAAGCAGCCACTCTTCGAGCCAACGCTTCGGATGCCGCCAGCGGCATACCCGTGGATTGCTTGCAAATACAACGGTCAATGCATGGGAGGGAACGACATATATTAGCTGTCCGCCATGCCCTATAGCACAGGCCGCATCATGCGAACCAACCTGATGAACCCACCATTGATATCCATAATGGCCGAATGCCGGCAGACCGGTGACGTGCGGCTGAAGTGATTCGCGTATCCACTCCAGAGGTATGACGGCTGTAAATGAAGGGGCTCCTTCATTCATGCTGTCTGCAAGACATTGGCCTTCGTTGAGGATGAGCTGGCCGAAGGCAAGCATGTCTCTTCCCGTCAGATGGAGGCCGATATGACCTGCGGCGTGGCCGTCTGGTGACAAGTCCCAACGGTATTGCGGGATGCCTAGGGGACGGAACAGATGGAGCGCGGCATATTCGTCCGCGCGTATGCCGGTGCAACGGGTAAGCAACACGGACAGCAAGTGGGAATCGATGCTGCGGTATTGGAACTGACCATGCCGCTCGGGCTGGACTGGAAGCCGCAACGCAAAGCGAAGCCAGCTCGAACTATTATGGAAGCGGTGGATCCAGCGTTCCCCCAGTCTGTTGCCTGTCTGCCAATGCAGACCCGATGTCATCGTGAGCAGGTGTCGAAACGTAAGGCGGCGCCATCCTTCATCGGTTACTGAGCGAACGGGCATGTCTTCTTCCAGATAGGGGAGAATTGGCTGATCTGGCGGCGGCATGTCACCGCGGTGTACCGCGATACCGATCAAGGATGACAGAACGCTCTTCGTGGCCGACCGCAAATCATTCAGTCTTTCCGGCTCTCCGCCGTTGTAATATTGTTCCGCTGCGATATGGCCGTGACGGGCAATCAGGCAGCAATATAGACGTGGAAACAGCTTAGGCAACTGTTCCAATGCTGTTTGCAGCTTAACTGCATCGATATTTACCTCTGCCGGCATCACAGAAGACATGCGGAATGTGCTGATCTGATTCATACTGAGCACTCCTGTTTATAGTTGTTATAGTGATATCGATGAAAGCAATGTAATGTCAGTATGCGTTGTGTATGTCATCTAGGATGCCCAATGAAGAATTGGTTAAGAAAGATTGTGTGATTTTGCAGCTCTGATGAATATGCTATAATAGGACTAAAAGGTTGCAAATTCCAGAATGCTAAGCGATAAGTCTAATTGATTCTCCGTTGCGGAGCACGATCTACAACGCTTTGGGAGGGAATTTTCATGGCAACAAAAGGTCACAACGAAGTGAAAGAAAGCTTGTTGGAGATGACGCGCATTTTCCGTCCGAAAAATCCTCGGAAATTTGTGAAGGAGTATATCCGGAAATACCGGATTATGGGAGGCTATGAAGACGAATTAACACAGCTTGTAGAGTTGGAATTGGGAAGGATAGACACAAGTGTTTCCTAGGCAACAATGGCTTGATACGACAGAAGATAGAGAATTGGATAGAGGGCGTTACGCTTTCGTTTCGACTTGACATATGGAAATAATGAACAGGGCGCACCGATGAACTCGGCTGCGCCCTGTTTATAATATTAGAGCTAATGCAGGCTATAGGTCTTTGAATATGGAAATATAATATATGGAAATAGAATAATATTTGGAAATGACTTCTACCCTGAGTAGGTCAGGTCATATATTAAACATTGGATACTGTCAAGGAGGGACTCTCATGAGCGAGATAAAAACCGACATACAGCTTGAAATGATGCAGAAGGCAGGACATATGGCGGCGCGCTGTCACCGGGAAGTTGCTTCGCGGCTCGCTCCGGGTGTTACGACGCAGGAAATCGATCTGTTTGTGGAACGGTGGCTGCAGAAGAACGGTGCTGTGGCAGAACAAAAAGGCTACTACGGATACCCGTATGCCATCTGCGCCTCCATTAACGATGTGGTGTGCCATGGATTTCCAGACGCGCGTGAGTTGAATTCGGGTGACATCGTGACGATTGATTTCGTCGTTAATTATAAAGGCTGGCTTGCCGATATGGCTTGGACATACCCAATCGGACACGTGCGCCCCGAAGTGAAGCGTCTCGTTCAGCATACGCTATATGCGCTCCGCCAAGCGGTTAAGTTGGTAAAACCGGGCACTTCGATCGGCGATATTTCAAGTACAATCGGACAAATCGCCCGCACGCACGGTTATGGAATCGTAACCGCATTGGTCGGGCATGGCATCGGTCAGGACATGCACGAGCCGCCGGAAGTGCCGAATGATGGATGGCCCGGCACGGGCCCGGTACTAGAGACGGGGATGATCATCACGCTGGAGCCCATCTTCACGCTGGGTGTTCCCGGAGACGTCATGCTAGGACATGACGGATGGTCGGTTCTGACCTGCGACGGAACGTGGGGGGCGCATTTCGAACATACTGTCGCCGTCACGGACAGCGGTCCGCGCGTCCTGACCATGCTCCCGTTTACACCTGGCGGAAAGCACAAGAACTCATAATCATTCCCCTGAAAGAGGTGCTCATGCTCCACTGATGATTAAAACCTTCTATTTAAATAGGAAATAATTGATTACAAGTAGCGGCGAATATGATACATGATATCATCCTGCGCCCACTGAAGCGATTCATCCGGATAAGCCTTCATAATGTATGGGGTCAGGGCATTGAACAAGTCCATATTTGCGCTAATGTAGACGTGCTTTACTTCCGGAGCGCGCTCTCGAATAAGCACATCAATCGTGTGTATAAATTCATCGGCCAAGTCGTCGCTTCGCTTCAGCGTACGCATCGGACTGGTTGGTGTCACGAAGCGCGGAGGATTGCCCTTCGCTTCTTGCTCCATTTGCCAGCTCGTTTCAATCCGTCCGATGCCTTGCTGCTCACGCGTATCTTTATCCCCGCGTCCGCTCGTGCCAAGCCCGGCGCCATCCAGCGTGAGGGAGACATAAGCATTATCGTGCAGCTGCAGTACGTAAGCAACCGCGACACCGTCGATATTACCGACTGCGTTGCTTACAGGGCGATTGATGAACATCGTAGAAAGGTTATGTCCATTGGAACCGTCCAATCGGTGCGGCTGTTGCCCGCTTTGCGCACGGTATCGATTTTCCTTTTTATCTGATTGGGATGAGGACTGCATCGATTTTGCCGTTTGAGACGGCTTGACCTTTCGGTCTGCATAATTTCCCTTCGTGTTGCCGTCTGGTGATTTTGACAGCTCAGTGCGGGCCCCGGCACAGCCGGTAAAGAGTAAACTGGAACAAATCATGATTGCGGCAATTGTGACAAAAGAGTGAACGTTGCGTTTTGAGTTGTCTGAATTATGAACGCGGTTTGAAAACATGGCTTATCCCTCCTTAACAGTTCACATTATTTTTCTGAAAAATCGTGATAAGTATGCAGGCAGTAAAGAAGGATATTAGAAAACGATGGCGAATTTACAGAAAATGACGTCCTTCGACACAATGTTCAAATATGTTTTGTCGGCTGTAACCGATTACAAACATTGATATGACGCGGCAATTTTAGAATCTGAACACTTTGTGAACTCCCCGGGAAACATTGACAAATAAAATTATGGAAATTATATTTAGGTAAGTGATTGTGTTAATTGACAGGATTACAACATCCGTGCTAGAGCCGGTGACTCGATCTGACCGGCCGGATCTGCATGCGCATGTGACCTTATCCAAGGAACTCGTATGTTAGACACGGCCAACCTGGGCTTTCCGTGGGGCAAGCAGGAGCATATGTTCACTCACCATGAACGTGCATATGCCACGAGAGGTCCGCAAGGGCATGAGATGAGGTAATCAGCGAAAATGTACAAAGTGGGGTTGATCAATGATGAAACGGTGGCATGCAGTGAAGAGACTCCTTCCGTTGTTTGCCGGGCTCGTCTTGCTCCTAAGCGCTTGTGGTCGCTCGGATTTGTCTACTCTCAACCCGCAAGGGCCGGTTGCAGACAAGCAGTTTGATCTGATGCTGTTGGCGATTACGATTATGACGATTGTTGTCGTCGCCGTCTTTGGGATTGCAATTTATGTCGTCATTCGCTACCGCAGACGGCCAGGACAAGAGGAAATACCGAAACAAATCGAAGGGAACCACAAGCTGGAAGTGATCTGGACAGTAATTCCGATTCTTCTCCTTATCATTCTGGCTGTACCGACTGTGAAATACGTTTTTGCATTTGCCGAGGATTACAGCGGCGACCCGGATGCAGTCAATGTGAAGGTAACCGGTCATCAATTCTGGTGGGAGTTCGAATATACTGACTTAGGTATTAATACGGCCCACGATCTCGTTATACCGAAAGGCAAAAAGATTGCAATCGAATTGAGAACGGCAGACGTGCTTCACTCCTTCTGGGTTCCAGCTATTGCCGGTAAGATGGATACCAATCCCCAAGGCAATGTGAACAAGATGTTCATCGAGGCTTACGAGGCAGGTCTCTACCGAGGCAAGTGTGCGGAATTCTGCGGACAATCGCACGCATTGATGGAGTTTAAAGTGAAGTCTGTAAGCGAAGAAACGTTCAAGGCGTGGGTAGCTGAGATGAAAGCTGAACCGAAAGCATTTGAAGGTGACCTGAAAGTTGCTGAAAGCTTCAAGCAGAACTGCTTGACTTGCCATGCAATTGACAATGCGCCAGCTCTTGGGCCGAACTTGAAGGGCTTCGGCAGCCGCGAGGCTGTTGCTGGAATTATGCTTAATCGCGAAACGGCGGATGAACCCATTGAGCAGGCGGTTGTAGAAGAACATTTACGCCAATGGATTACAGAACCGCAAAAGGTTAAGCCGGGCAACACGATGCCTGCGTTCAAAGAAAAGTTGTCAGAAGAAGAACTGGATGGCATTGTGAAGTACTTGGCGGAGTACAAGTTAGAGTCCTTGAAAGAATTCAATAAGCAATAGTATAGCATCTTCTAGGGGAGGTAACGACCTTGGCTCACACGGTGAAGCGTCATCGCGGCATTATGGATTGGCTGACGACGGTCGACCATAAGAAGATAGGTATTCTCTACCTTTTAGCCGGAGCATTGTTCTTCGGGATAGGTGGTATTGAGGCTATCTTAATCCGGATTCAATTGATTAAACCAATGAATGATTTCGTTGACGCTCAGACGTTCAACGAGCTGATTACGATGCATGGCACGACGATGATTTTTCTAGGCGCCATGCCGATTATTCTTGCATTGATGAATGTCATCGTTCCGCTGCAGATTGGCGCACGCGACGTTGCGTTCCCGTTCCTGAACGCGCTGGGGTTCTGGACATTCTTCTTCGGGGGGATCCTCCTGAACCTGAGCTGGCTTATCGGCAGCGTGCCTGATGCGGGCTGGACTTCCTATCTTCCGCTCGCGTCGGTGGATTACAGCAATTCGCACGGAGTTGACTTTTATACGATAGGGTTGCAGATATCCGGTCTCGGTACTCTAATAGGCGGTATTAACTTCCTTGCAACCATTATCAACATGCGCGCGCCAGGAATGTCCTTCATGCGCATGCCGATGTTCACTTGGGCGTCATTCATTACGTCCGCATTGATCTTGTTCGCTTTCCCTGCCGTTACGGTAGGCTTGATTCTGTTAATGTTCGATCGTCTCTTCGGCGGGAACTTCTTCTATGTGCCGAATGGCGGTAACGTGGTATTATGGCAGCATATATTCTGGATTTTCGGTCACCCGGAAGTATACATTCTCATTCTTCCGGCGTTCGGTATTATCTCCGACGTGGTCAGCACGTTCTCGCGCAAGCGTCTGTTCGGTTATAGCTCCATGGTATTTGCTACGGTGCTGATCGGATTTTTGGGCTTCATGGTTTGGGCGCATCACATGTTTGCCGTCGGCCTCGGTCCGGTAGCGAACGCGTTGTTCTCCATCGCGACGATGCTGATTGCGGTACCAACGGGGATTAAAATATTTAACTGGCTATTTACAATGTGGGGCGGTTCGATTCAATTCACAGCGGCGAATATGTACGCGATCAGCTTCATTCCAACGTTCGTTATGGGGGGCGTAACAGGGGTCATGTTGGCATCCGCGCCGGCTGACTTCCAGTTCCATGACACGTATTTCGTCGTAGCGCACTTCCATTACACGATTGTAGGCGGTCTCGTGCTCGGGCTGTTCGCAGGTCTCCACTACTGGTGGCCGAAGATGTTCGGCCGCATGCTTAATGAACCATTGGGCAAAGTAACATTCTGGTTGTTCTGGATTGGATTCCAACTGACATTCTTTATCCAGCACTTCTTGGGCTTGCTTGGTATGCAGCGCCGTGTCTTCACGTACTTGCCTAACCAAGGCTTCGATAAGATGAACTTGGTCAGCACGATCGGTGCTATCATGATGGGTGTCGGTGTTATCTTGTTCCTGGTCAATGTCGTCATTACGTCGACGAAGCCGAAGAACTTGGGCAACGATCCTTGGGGAGACGGACGCACCTTGGAGTGGACGATCCCATCTCCGGTGCCGGAATACAACTTCAAGCAGACTCCGCTTGTGCGTGGTTATGATGCTTGGTGGAAAGAAAAAATGGAAGGCAACACAGAAATGCCTGCCGCTGAGCCGCTTGGTTCGATTCATATGCCGTCCCCATCCATTCTGCCGTTCATGATGTCCGTCGGCTTGTTCGTAGCAGGCTTTGGCTTTATGTTCGCGAAGGATGACTTCGGCAACACGGCATTGAACTTCTTGTTCGGCAATCATCTTATCGCAGCGTTTGGCTTGCTGATTACATTCGGCTGCATGTTCCTGCGCTCGGTTAAAGATGATCATGGCTATCATATTGAACCGGAAGAGTTGGAGCAGAAGGGGGTTAAAGCATGAGCGCGCCTGCACATCACGTAGATGACCAATGGCCTCACGAGCCGGAAAAAGCGACTTTAGAAGGCCGCAATAAGGTGATCGGCTTCTGGCTGTTCCTTGGTGGGGAAGCGGTACTGTTCGGCACATTGTTTGCTACGTTCCTAGCGCTCCGCAACCAAATCGGTGACGGGCCTTCTGCAGCCGAACTGTTCAAACTGCCGATGATTGCCACAGTTACCGCTATTTTGCTGGTCAGTTCCTTAACGAGTGTGTTCGCCATTCAGGCGATGCATCGCAAGGAAGTCAAAGCAATGCTTAACTGGCTTATCGTAACCGTTATTCTTGGTTTCTGCTTTCTCGGTATGGAAATTTACGAGTTTGTTGAATATGTGCATGAAGGCCATACGTTTACGACAAGCGCCTTCAGTTCGTCTTTCTATACGTTAGTTGGATTTCACGGGGCTCACGTGGCATTTGGTGTGGCGTGGATTTCGATTCTGATTGCACAAGTTCGCAAAAAAGGACTGAACCTCGTAACGGCGCCGAAGGTGTATGTGTCGGCTATCTACTGGCATTTTATCGACGTCGTATGGGTATTCATCTTTACCGTCGTTTACTTAATGGGAAAGGTGGGCTAAGCGAATGACAGCACATGATATGGCACCGGACAACTCGAAACGCCGTCATAGACATGAAGGTAAACAGAAGCATATTATAGCTTTTATCTTCTCCATCGTGTTAACGTTAATCGCTTTTGTAACCGTAGCCTCGGTAGGCGAAGTGAACCCGACGTTTACAGTAATCCTGCTTCTTGTTATGGCGGTACTGCAAGTTGTTATTCAAATGTCGTATTGGATGCACATGAAAGATAAAGGTCATGTGCTGCCAATTGTATTTATGATAGGCGGAGTTATCATTGCCTTTACAGCAATTGTCATGTCCGTATACTGGGTATGGTGGTAAGCGAAGGCAAGACATGCTGCACAAGAGGGGACGCATTTAGCGTCGCCTCTTTTTCCATAATGGGACAAATTGTGGCGAAATGGTGGCGCCAACGAGAGAAGGGAATGAACGTTCATGTTCGGTTTAACGAATTACTTCAGTTTGTATGATGTGTGGAGTCCGTTGTTTCTTGTCTCTTCGGTGCTCGTCATCATTTTGTATCTTGGGGTGACAGGGCCGTTTCGTGATCGCTTTGCTAATTCAGAGCCGGTATCTGTAAAGCAGAAAGTGATGTTTAGCACGGGCGTACTGCTCCTGTATCTCGCCCAAGGCGGACCCATTAACATGATGAGCCATATGATGTTTACGTTTCATATGCTCATGATGGCCATATCATATATTATCGTGCCGCCGCTCATTTTGTTGTCCGTGCCGGGCTGGCTATGGCGCTACCTGCTTGATCGGAAGCCGCTTAGACGATTGAGAAAGTTCACTCATCCTATATTGAGCGCAGTGCTGTTCAATGTGCTGTTTTCTTTCTATCATGTACCTGTCGTGCACGACTATGTCATGACACATTACACAGAACATATCATCTACTATATTGTGTTGTTCATTGCATCGACGCTCATGTGGTGGTGGGTCGTCGCCCCGGTTCCCGAGTGGAACACCCTAGCCGATGTGAAGAAGATGGGCTACATTTTTCTGAACGGACTTCTCATTACACCAGCCTGTGCACTCATCATTTTTGCAAGTGATCCGTTGTTCGCCACTTATGTGGACAAGGATGCCTGGGTTGAGGCGATGGGGTATTGCATTTCAGGGGATCCGGCAGCTATGCTGGCGGCGTTCGACGGGCCGGAATTTTTCAACTGGTTCAATCCACTTGAGGATCAGCAGTTGGGGGGCATTCTCATGAAGCTGATTCAAGAGACGATGTACGGCTGTATACTCGGATATGTCTTCGTGCATTGGTTCCGCAGAGAAGGCAAAGATGATGACGATTTTGTGGAATTGATGCCAGAGGGGCAGATGAACTCGTAGAAATCCTTTATAATGATAACGAAGACTAGCGCAAGGGATAGCATGAAGCACCTTGTTGAATGAGTTGAGGAGGGCGTTACTTTCGTGGATTTATATAATTTGATGCCCGCTGTAAGCACATCGTTCATCGCCATCAGTGCGATTCTCGTTGCTATCGGTTGGGCGCAAATCATCAAAGGCAAACGGGAGCAGCATAAAAAAACGATGGTGGCGGCGGCCGTGGCGGCACTTCTGTTCTTTATTATTTATGTATCCCGGACGATTTTTGTCGGCAATACGGCATGGGGGGGGCCAGATGACCTGAAAGTTTTCTATTTGGTCTTCCTGCTATTTCATATCGTACTGGCGACGGTTGCAGCCGTATTCGGTCTTGTAACGCTGTATACTGGTTTCAAATCACGGTTTAAAACACACCGCAAGCTGGGGAAAATCACATCTATCATTTGGTTTGCGACGGCAATTACGGGGGTAACGGTATATAGCTTGCTGTATTTACTGTATCCGGGCGGTCATACCAAGCCGGTCATCGATGCGATTTTTGGTCTGTAATACCATAACGATTCTGCGTAAAATCCGTCCTGCTGTGATACGTTCACGGCGGGACGTTTTTTTATGTTCACGTCACGTTGTCCTTTCCGGAGAAGGTAACTCTGTTCCATCCCTTGCTACACTCTACCTTTCATTCAGAATGGCAGCCGCCATTTTCCTATCAAACGAAAACACAATGTCGGGCTTCCGTTATAATGGCCCTTACTCCATTCTCCCATATAGTCAGGAGGGATAACATCGAGAATAAGAACAAGTCGTTTATACCGTGCCATGAAGCGGCCGATCATGATGGCAGTTAATCAGAGCCGTCATTGGGCGTGGCGCCTCCTGATGAAAGGGGAGAATGAAGCAAAGAGACGGATGAAGCGAATCCCTGTAAGTCTGAACGAGCAACTAGCAAGAGCGGAACTTGTCGTTCATGATGAAGAGTCAGCGATAAAACCTAAACCTGTCTCAAACTCGGTCGCCCATTTTTAAGCCTCGATAAAGGTTTTCTAAGGTATTGACAATAAAACAGCACAGTGATTATACTGTATATAAAGATATACACAGTAAGCACAGTGAACACAGTATGCATGATATTCAGCACAGCAAGTGTGGCGCGTTGCACATACATACGGAGCTGAATCCGTTGTAGAAAGAGGGATAAACATTGGGCAATCAATATAAACAAGCATGGGCGCTTGTCAAAAATGATCTCGTACGCTTCAAGTGGGGATTGGTTACGACGCTGCTGTTCAATATGTACATGAGCGTAACGAGCATGTTCATGATGAATGGCGTACTGGGTGAAGTCGAAGGGATGCATCGATTTCTAAGCGGAACGTTGGACTTTGTTTATTTGATTACGCTGCCCAATATGGGGCTTTTCTTTTCACGCCGCTCGATGCGTTACATTCAGGAAGATTCATATACGAAATGGATGGTGAAGCTGCGCACCTTGCCGATTGACATTCATACGATTGCCTTATCACGCATCATGATGATGCTCGTTGCGTTTGTGTTGAACATGACCCTATTCATTGCCGTTCAGGTTATTTTCAGTCCCGCGTTGAGGGCAGAGCTGGCGCCGGTATCCATAATCGCCTTTGCGTTCATGCTCATTGCATTTTCTATGATTATTAATATGATGTTCATTATTATGGAGATGAGCTACAGCGGCAGCAAATATTTTAAGAGGTCGTTAATTATAATTGCCTTCACTACCGCTCTCGCTATAGCTATTGCTCTATCTGGTGGAAGCTTTGTTCTGACGATCGTGTATGTCGCAAAATATTACCCTTGGTTAGGCGGCATTCTTGCATTGGGTCTGATTACACAAGTGTCGACGCTCGGTATCGTCAGGATAAAGAATGCGATTCGTAAGCGAGATTTGGTATAGCGCGTATGACAGTGAGCAGAAAACCATATAGCAGGAGGTGGTGAGAAGCGGTGTTTATGCCCATTCAAATCAATGATAACAGTTCGGAACCGCTGTATGCGCAAATTACACACCAGCTTCGAGCGCTCATTTTGAGCGGCCATCTTGAAGAGGGTATGCTTCTTCCGTCCATACGCGAATTCGCCAATCAACTGCAATGCAGCGTGATTACGGTAAGAAGGGTGTATCAAGATTTAGAAAGCGAAGGATTGCTCCGGACGAAGCAGGGGACGGGAACGTTTGTCGCACAGGTTCATGCGGAAGAGCGTGCTCGTTATCGGCGGCAAGCCGTTGAGCAAGCATTGGAAGAAGCGGTTGATGCCGCGCTGCGCGTCGATATAACGAAAGAGGAATTAGAGCAGCTGATGCAAGAAGTAATTCTGCAAAAATGGCATTGAGTCCATTTGGAGTAAGGAGGGGAACTCAAGTGGAGGAGAACAACGTCATTACATTGCAAAGTATTGTGAAGACGCGGGAAAATATAAAAATAGGTCCGCTAAATATCCACATACCGCAAGGCTGTGTCACGGCGATTGTCGGCACGAACGGTTCGGGGAAGACGACGTTGTTAGGCATGTGCATGGGCTTCGTTCACCCGGAGCAAGGAAGCATCACCATCTTTCAAGAGAAGGTTCAACCAGAGTATGATGCCGCGTTGAAAGCACGCATCGGATTCGTCGGTGAACATCCGAATCCGGATGATAACGATTTGACGGCAGATCAGCTGGCTACATTTACGGCACAGTGGTATCCGAAGTGGGATTGGCAATTTTACCAGCATTATATGGCGAAATACGAAATCCCGCCGAAGCAGAAGCTGAGCAAACTGTCGAAGGGGATGCGCAGAAAGCTGGACTTGATTATCGCCATGAGCCCCCAGCCTGAATTGCTGCTGCTCGACGAGCCATCGTCAGGCTTGGATCCATTATCCTGGCGCATGATGATCGAGGACATGCAACGCTATTTGCAGGATGGTCAGCGTTCGATTGTTATCGCTACACACATTATTGAAGAAGTGAAGCGCCTTGCAGATTACATCCTGTTCATGAATAAGGGGCAGGTACTGCAAATGGTCGAAAAGGATGCCATGTTCGACGCTTGGAAAGAGTTCCTCGTTGATGGCGATGCTGCAGATTATGACCGCATTCCTGGCCTGGCGAAGGCGATTCAGGAGCGGTATGGCGTACGTCTCATTGCGAAGGATGCGGCCCAGCTTGAGGCCTTTTTGCAGGAGAATGATATACCCACACTGCAGACCAAAGGTCTGGAGCTGGATGATATATTAGCCTATTTGATTGAGCTGAATAACGAAGGGAGAGCTACAAGTCGATGAAGCCGCTACAATTACAAGAAGTCGTCAAGCAATACGGTGACAAGACCGCCGTTAATGGTCTTAGCTTTGATGTGGAAGAGGGCGAAATGTACGGGTTGCTCGGGGCGAACGGGGCCGGCAAGACGACGACGATGCGGATGGTGCTCGGACTCATTTATCCTGATGGGGGAACTATCCAATATGACGGCAAACCATTCCATAGCGGTTTATCCCGAATTTTCGGCTATTTGCCAGAGGAGCGCGGGATGTATCCGAAGATTAAGGTAAGTGAGCAGGTTACTTATTTGGCCCAGTTGCGTGGAATGTCACGCAAAGATGCTGACAGCAACCTGAAGTACTGGCTGGAGCGATTCAACGTTCCGGAAAATTATAATAAGAAAATTGAAGAGCTCTCCAAAGGGAACCAACAAAAAATTGGCTTTATCGCTTCCATTGTTCATAAACCGAAGCTGCTCATTCTGGACGAGGCGTTCAGCGGTCTTGATCCCGTGAACGTGGAGCTGCTGAAGGAGACGGTCAAGGAGCTGCGCGATCAAGGCACGAGCATTCTGTTCTCGACGCACCGGATGGAGCATGTCGAGGAATTGTGCCGCAACCTGACTATTTTGCAAAAAGGAAAAGCGGTCCTGCAAGGTTCGCTTCGCGATTTGAAGTCCCGTTATCCGCGTGAGCATGTCGTCTTGCGCACGAGTGGAGCGGTGGAAGGTCTGCAGAGCATTGCAGGAGTGAGTGATGTGCAGCGGACAGATGATGGATACCGTCTCCGCATTACCGACGAAGGAGCTGCTCAGCATATTTTGCAGACGGCAATGGCGCAAGTGAACGTACAGCAGTTCGAGCTGAAGGAGCCGACATTGAACGAAATCTTCATTAAGGCGGTTGGGAGTGAATCAAATGCATAATGTACGGACCGTAATCGGATTTACGCTGCGCACGAAGATGATGACGAAAGCTTTTTTCGTCACGACGATTATTTTGGCGCTCATCATTAGTTTAGGTGTGAACTTGCCTTACATCATTTCATTGTTTTCGAGTGACGAGCCGACTTCCATTGGACTGATGCAAGGAAAGGATACGAGAATCGAGCAGTCGCTGGAGCAGTATTTTGCGAAACAAGAGAATGGTGATCTCAAAATCGTTCCTTATGCTAATACTTCCGAAGCAGAGCTGAACAAGCAGGTGGAAGACGGCAAGATTGAAGGCTATTTGACATTGGAAGAAGAGCAAGCCGGGTCGTTCCCGAAGGTTGTATATCACGGGGAAGATGAACTTGGGATGGAAAAACAGTCGGTCTTGACGAACGCGTTGACGTTAATTAAGACGGAGTGGCTCGTGAAAGATTCGCTTACTCCGGAACAAATCGCGGAGCTTAGCAAGCCGGTCTCGCTGGACTCGAAGACGATCGCGAAGGCAGGAGAAGAAGCGGAAGAGAACCCGGCGAACAAAGGCATATCCATTGTGGTCGTCATGGTGCTTATCGTCCTCTTGTTCATGACCAATACGATGACGGGCAACATGATTGCATCCGAGGTAACACAGGAGAAAAGCTCGCGCGTTATGGAAATTCTCATTACGAGCGTGTCGCCGCTTGCGCAAATGTTCGGTAAAATCATCGGCATGTTCCTGCTAGGATTGCTGCAGATTGGAATCTTCCTTGCGGTCGTTCTTTTGAACCTGATGCTGCCGCACAATGCAGGCCCGCTCAAGGAGCTTAACTTCGACATTTCCATGATTGATTGGTCGGTAGTAGGCGGAGGATTGCTGCTTTACGTCTTGGGATACTTCCTCTACGCAACGCTGTTCGCCGCAGTCGGCTCGATCGTGAGCCGCACGGAAGACTTGGCGCAGGCAATTATGCCAATTACGATGCTGACGATGGCTGCCTTCTATATCGCGATCTTCAGCGTGTCTACACCGAACTCAATGCTGGTGAAGGTCACCTCTTATATTCCGTTCTTCATACCGACGTCGATGCTGCTGAGGATTGGAATCGGCAACTCGGCATGGTGGGAATTCTGGGTCGGCGTCCTGATTATGCTCGTGTCGGTCGTTTTCTTCGGCTGGCTGTCCGCGAAAATCTACCGCACTGGCGTGCTCATGTACGGTAAGCGCCCATCATGGAAAGAAATTCGCAAGGCGATGAAGGCGTACAAGATTTAAGGTCGATGTGGTTAGGTGTGAGTAGCGGCTATAGTTGAGACTAATTTGGTTAATAAATGAGACTATTTACAATACATGTTTGAGACAAGGATGGGCCCTTGATTCGTCAGAAATGTTGATGGATCAAGGGTTTAGTAGCCCTTGTTGTTATATTTAAGTTTACTTAAATCGCAAAACACCGCTCGAGTTTTCGAGGCCACTGAAAAACACGGCTTTTGTACGTAACCGAATGTGAACACATCAAAAAATACGATTTTCATTCAGATTTCACGAATGAAAATCGTATTTTTTTGCTTACTGTCCCACTGGAGGCGAGCAT